>NZ_MUMI01000077.1 GCF_002155975.1 Amycolatopsis kentuckyensis | reverse complement strand
GCCCGGCGCCTGGCCGCGGACGGCGCCACGGTCATCGGCACCGGCCTCGCCGAAACCGCGGACCTGCCCGGCGTCGACTACCGGCCGCTCGACGTGACGGACTCCGCCGGCTGGGCCCGGCTCGTGGCCGGCCTGGACCGGGTCGACGGCCTGGTCGCGAACGCGGGCGTCACCTGGCGGGCCCGGCTCGACGAGCTGGAGCCGGCCGACCTGGCCCGCGTGCTGGACGTCAACGTGGGCGGCGTCCAGCGGGCGGTGCGGGCGGTCCTGCCGGTGATGCCGTCCGGCGGCTCGATCGTCGTGGTGGGCTCGGCCGCCGCGCTGACCGGCCATTACCCGGTCGCCTACACCGCGAGCAAGTGGGCGCTGCGCGGCTTCACCAGGGCGGCCTGCCTCGAACTGGGTGGGCGCGGCATCCGCGTCAACGCCGTGCACCCCGGGTACGTCGACACCCCGATGACCGCGTCGGCACCACCCGCGTTCCGTGCGGCGAACGTCGCCGAGACCCCGCTCGGGCGGACCGGGACCGCCGTCGAGGTCGCCGCGCTCGTGGCGTTCCTGCTCGGCGACGAGGCGTCCTACATCTCCGGTGCTGACATCCCCGTGGACGGCGGGATGACCGCGCACGGCGGCGTGAAGTCGATCAGCGAAGCAGCACGAACCTGAGAGGAACCCCGTGTTCGAGTACTTCCCCGGCAACTACGTCTGGAACCTCGGCGTCGTCGCCACCCTCAACAGCGGTGGCCTCATCGACGAGGTCGACCGTGCCTGCCGTCCCATCCGCGAGGCCGCCGCGCAGGGCGAGGACGCCGGCACTCCCGAGTTCCTGCGGGCGTGGACGGCACTGACCGACCAGCTCGTCGGCCAGGCCGAGGAGGCCGAGAAGGCCGGCCACACCCGCACGGCCGGGCAGCTCTACGCCCGCGCGACCAACTACCTGTGCCAGGCCGAACGCCTGCAAAGCGCGTCCGCGCCCGGCCGGCTCGACACCTACCGCCGTGTCCTGGAGCTGCAGCAGAAGGCCTTCGACCTGAAGGACCCCACCATCGCCCGCGTCGCGATCCCCTTCGAGGGCACGACGTTGCCCGCGTACTTCAGCTCGGCCGGGACGGGCTCACCGGTGATGATCATGTGGAACGGCTTGGACTCGACGAAGGAGCACATGTACTCCTCGGGGCATTGGGCGGAGCTGGCCGCCCGCGGTATCTCGTGCCTGATGGTGGACTGCCCGGGATCGGGGGAGGCGCTGCGCCTGCAGGGGCTCACCGCCCGCGTCGAGACGGAAGGCTGGGCGACGGCGTGCGTGGACTACCTCGAAACCCGCGACGACGTCGACGCCACCCGGATCGGGCTCGTCGGCTGGTCCCTGGGCGGTTACTACGCCCCGCGCGCGGCGGCGTTCGAGAAGCGCCTCGCGCTCGTGGTCGCCTGGGGCGCCAACCACGACTGGGGCGCGGTGCAACGCCGGCGCCTGGAACGCGAGGGCGAGCGTCCGGTGCCGCACTACTGGGAGCACGTGCTGTGGGTCTGGGGCCACGACGACCTCGAGACGTTCCCCGGATTCGCCGACGCGGTGCACCTCGACGGCGTCGTCGAGCACATCACGGTGCCGTTCCTGATCTGCCACGGCGAGAACGACCGCCAGATCCCGGTGGCCTACGCGCACCGGTCGTACGAACAGGCGGTCAGCAGCCCGAACCGCCACCTGCGGCTGTTCACCGCGGCGGAGGGCGCGACCGAGCACATCGGCCTCGACCACCTGCCTCACACCAGCACGTACATCGCCGACTGGGTCGCCGACGCCCTGGGGCAATAGCGGTGGGCCGGCGCGCAGCCGCAAGCCCGGGACCCGGTAGCCGGTCCCGGCCGCGGCGTGGCCCGATGTTAAGCGGCGCCGGGGAAAGTTGTCACCCGGCGAGGGTCTGGTAACACGCCGATGTTCCGGATGAAACCGTCCGGAAATGGTTCGCCGGTGCACTGATCGGCATGAACTTCGAGCTCGACGGCCTGCACCGGCCGGTGATCGTGGTCGGCGGCGGCCAGGCGGGACTGTCGATGTCCCACTGCCTGACCGCTGCCGGGGTCGGGCACGTGGTGCTCGAACGCGAGCGCGCGGGGCACGAATGGCGGACCCGCCGCTGGGACAGTTTCTGCCTGGTCACGCCGAACTGGCAATGCCGGCTGCCGGGTTTCCCCTACGCGGGCGATGATCCGGACGGGTTCATGGTCCGGGACGAGATCGTCGCCTACCTCGAGGCGTACGTGCGGGAATTCGACGTCCCGCTGCACGAGGGTGTCGAAGCGACGCGGCTGCGGCAGCTGCCCGGCGGCGGGTTCCGGCTCACGACGTCGGCCGGCGAGCTGACCGCCGACCACGTCGTGCTGGCCACCGGCCCGTACCAGGTGCCGCTGAAGCCGCGGCTGGCCGAGCGGCTGCCCGAGCACCTCGTCCAGCTGCATTCGGCCGAGTACCGCAACCCCGCCCAGCTGCCCGCCGGGGACGTCCTGGTCGTGGGCACCGGGCAGTCCGGCTGCCAGATCGCCGAAGACCTGCACCTGGCCGGGCGCCGCGTGCACCTCGCCGTCGGGTCGGCCCCGCGGGTGGCCCGGCGCTACCGCGGCCGCGACGTCGTCGCCTGGCTCGACCAGATGGGCTACTACGCCCGCGGGATCGACGAGTTCGCCGACGCGGACGCCGTGCGGTTCCGGGCCAACCACTACGTCACCGGCCGCGACGGCGGGCGCGACATCGACCTGCGCGCGTTCGCCGCGGACGGCATGCAGCTCTACGGCAGGCTCGACACTGTCCGAAGTGGACAGCTGAGCTTCGCGGACGACCTGCGCCGCAACCTCGACGCCGCCGACGCCGTGTCCGAAGGCATCAAGGACTCGATCGACGCCTTCATCGCGCAGCGCGGGATCGAGGCGCCGCGGGAACCGCGCTACCGGCCGGTGTGGGAGCCGCTGGACGGGCCGCGCACCCTCGACGGGGAAGCGCTTTCGGCCGTCGTCTGGAGCACCGGGTTCGGCCGCGACCACCGCTGGATCGACGTCCCGGTGTTCGACGGCAAGGGATATCCGACCCACCACCGCGGCGTCACCAGCTGTCCCGGGCTGTACTTCCTCGGCCTGCCGTGGCAGCACACCTGGGGCTCCGGCCGGTTCTGCGGCGTCGCCGCGGACGCGGAGTACCTGGCCCGCCGGATCACCGACGTCGGGCGGGGCGGCGACGTCCGGTGGCTCTCCGGTACCCCGGTGAGCACCTACCCGGCCGACGACGACTGGGTCGCGCCGCGGACGGTGGCGTGATGCGCTGGACCAACGACGCCCACCGGCACCTGGGTGTGCTGCCCGCGTATCCGTTCTACGGCGGCCCGCCGGTCGCGCCGGCGATCGGCAGCCGCGCGACGATCGGCGAACTGCTGTCCGATTTGGACCGTGAGGGCACCGAACGCGCGCTGGTGATCCCCAACTACGGCGTGCCGGACCCGGCGATCGCGTTCTCCTTCAACGAACTCTGCGTCGAAGCGGCGGGCGAGGACGACCGGATCAGCGCCGCGCTCTGGGTGTCCCCGCGCGCCGAAGACGCCGACCGGACCGAAGAAGCACTGAAGCTGGCTGGCGAAGATGGCGTACGGGCGCTGAAACTCAGCTTCCTGCTCGGCGGCCGGGCGTCCGATCCCGCCTGCACGCCGCAGCTGGACCGGATCTTCGCCACCGCCCGGGACCACGACCTCGTCGTGCACGTCCACACCTCGCCCGGCGCGGCGTCCGACATCGACGAGGTCGGCAAGCTCGTCGACACCTACGCCGACGACGTCAAGCTGCACCTCGTCCACTTCGGCGGCGGCATGAGCGGGCACATCAAGCTCGTCGGCGGCCGCTTCTTCGACTGGATCGCCGCCGGCAAGCAGGTCTACACCGACCTGTCGTGGGCGATCGGCTTCACCCCGCGCTGGCTCGTCCAGGAGATCTCACGCCGTGGCCTCGGCCACGACCGCGTGCTGTTCGCCTCCGACCAGCCGTGGGGCGATCACGAGGGCGAACTCGCGAAGCTGGCCGCCGCGGCCGGCGACGGCGAGCTCGCCGACCTGGTTTTCCGCGGCACGTTCGACGTGCTGTACGGACCGAAGAAAGGGAAATAGACCGATGGCAGAGCTGACCGAGACCGAGAAGACCAGCCTCGACGAGATCCCGCACCCGTCGCTGCCGCAGGGGTCCAACATCTACGGCGGGACCAAAGTCTTCCCGGACTACCAGGCCGAACCCGGCCAGAGCTACTTCACGCTCGTGCACGGCATCGCGCACGAGTCGTCGGTGAGCTTCGTCGCGATCCTGCAGGCCACCCGCGCACTGCGGAAGGGCTTCGAGGCCGCGATCTACTTCTACGGCCCGGGCTCGCTGAACTGCCTGGCCACCCGCGGCTTCCCGACCACCGGCAACGCCGCCTTCCCGGGCGAGCTGAACATCAACGACCAGCTCAAGACGTTCATCTCCGAGGGCGGCAAGGCCTACTGCTGCCGGTTCGGGCTGTCGCTGCACGGCGCCCGCGAGGAGGACCTCATCGAGGGCGTCATCCCGACGCACCCCCTGGACGTGCAGGACGCGCTGATCCACTACGCGCGCAAGGGCGCCATCATCAACTCCACCTACATGTTCTAGGAGCTGTAGTGCGCGTTGGCATCGAAGAGGATTTGGACATCCGCGCCGACATCGCCGTCCGCGGGGTGCGGGTGGACGCACCTGTGCAGCGCAGCAAGGGCGCCGGGCCGAGCGACGACGGCCACCTGGTCGTCGACGGTGCCAACGCGACGCTGCCGCTGAACGACGACAGCCCGTACGAGGTCCGCGACGGCCGGATCCACCGCGGCCGCGTCGACCTCGGCCTGAGCGTGACACCGGTGGCGCGGCCGCGGTTCTACGATCTGTCCACATCGGACGGAGTACCGTACCGGAAGATCGCGCTGCTGCACGGCAAGGACGTCCTCGCGACGACCGTCGTGCAAACCTGCATCCGGTACGCCGAGGACCAGCGCTGCCGGTTCTGCACCATCGAGGAGTCGCTGCGGGCGGGGTCCACCGTGGCCGCGAAGACGCCGCAGCAGCTCGCGGAGGTCGCCGAGGCGGCGGTGCGCCTCGACGGCGTCCGGCAGATGGTGATGACGACGGGGACGACGGCCGGACCGGACCGCGGGGCCCGGCACCTCGTCCGGTGCGTCCGGGCGGTGCTCGACGCCGTGCCGGGCCTGCCGATCCAGGTGCAGATCGAGCCGCCGGGCGACCTCGGCGTGCTCACCGAACTCCGTGCCACCGGGGCGACGTCGATCGGCATCCACGTCGAGTCGCTCGACGACGGCGTCCGGCGGCGCTGGATGCCGGGCAAGTCGACCGTGCCGCTGGCCGAGTACGAGGCCGCGTGGGCGGAGGCGGTCGGTGTGTTCGGCCGCAACCGCGTCTCGACCTACCTGCTGATCGGCCTCGGCGAAGACCCGGACGACCTGGTCGAGGGCGCCGGACGGCTGATCGGCATGGGCGTGTACCCGTTCGTCGTCCCGATGCGGCCGATGCTCGGCACCCTGGCCCGCCGCGACGGCGCCACCGCCCCTTCGCCATCGCTGGTCGCCGACGTCACCAGCCGGGTCGCGGCGCTGCTGCGAGCCGCCGGGATGACCGGGGCGGACCAGGGCGCGGGCTGCGCCGCGTGCGGCGCGTGCGGGCTGCTCAGCGCGGCGGGAGGCTGACGTGGACCACGACATCCTCGCGCTGCTCGGTGACGTCCGCAGCGTCGCCGCCCGCCCGGCGTTCCACGTCGAAGAAGCCGGCCACAGTGGACTCACGGCGTACCGCGCGTTGCGCCACGAGGCGTTCGTGGCGCGGCAGGGCCTGTTCACCGGGCACGACCTCGACGACCACGACACCGACCCGCGCACGATCGTGCTGGTCGCGCGGGACACCGCCGGAGACGTGCTCGGCGGGGTCCGGCTCGGCCCGGCCACCGACGGGCCCGACGTCGGGTGGTGGCGCGGCGGGCGCCTGGTCGTCGCGCCCGGCTCGCCGCCCGGGATCGGCTCGGCCCTGGTCCGCGCGGCCTGCGCCCGGGCCGAGGCCGAAGGCGCGCTGCGGTTCGAAGCGACCGTGCAGACCCGCACCGAGAAGCTGTTCACCCGGCTCGGCTGGCAGCGGGTACGGCCGGTGCCCGTGGCCGGCCGCGAGCACGTGCTGATGCGCTGGCCGATCGGCCGGATCGCCGCGCTGGCCCGGTCGACGAAGGCCGCGCTCGGCCCGCTGCTGCGAGGGCTGACCGGCGTGCCCGGCTTCGTCGGCGACGACGGTGTCCCGCTGCCCGGCACCGACGTCGTCGCGGCCTGCGACGCGATCATCCCGGCCATGGTCGAGCGCGACCCGGAGTGGGCGGGCTGGTGCTCGGTGCTGGTCAACCTCAACGACCTGGCCGCGATGGGCGCCACGCCGACGGGGTTGCTCGACGCGCTCGGCGCCCGGGACGCGTCGTTCGCCGCCCGTGTCCTCAGCGGGCTGCGGAAGGCGAGCGAGGCGTACGGCGTGCCGGTGCTCGGCGGGCACACGCAGTTCGGCGTCCCGGCATCGCTGTCGGTCACCGCGCTGGGCCGGACCACCGACCCGGTCCCCGGCGGCGGTGGACAACCCGGGCAGCGCGTCTGGCTCACCGCCGACCTCGGCGGCGGCTGGCGGCCCGGCTACACCGGGCGGCAGTGGGACTCGACGAGCTTCCGCCGCACGCCCGAACTGCGCGAGCTGCTCGGCTCGGTGGCGAAGGCGAGACCGGCCGCGGCCAAGGACGTCTCGATGGCCGGGATCGCGGGCACCCTCGGCATGCTGGCCGAGGCGTCGGGCTGCGGCGCGGTGCTCGACGTCGCGAAGGTGCCACGGCCGCGTGGAGCGTCCACAGGGGACTGGCTGACCTGCTTCCCGGGCTTCGCGATGCTGACCGCCGGCGCCCCGGCACCCGCCGGGCCGGCGGTCACCGCGGCCTGCGGCGAACTGGTCGCGGGCACCGGCGTCACGCTGCGCTGGCCCGACGGCGAACTGACGACCGCCATCGACGGCGGCGTCACCGGATTGGGGAACTCATGACGACACTGAGGATGGCCGCGGTCGCCGCGCCGTTCGACCGCGACCTCGAAGCCGACTTCGCCCGCATCGAGAAGCTGATCGGCGAGGCGAAGGCCGAAGGCGTCCGGCTGCTGGCCCTGCCGGAAGCGGCACTCGGCGGCTACCTGGCCAACCTCGACGGTGGCGCCGAGGGCCCGCCCGCGCTGGCCGCCGACGGCCCGGAGCTGAAGCGGCTGGCCGCACTGGCCGGCGACCTGGTGGTCACGGCGGGGTACTGCGAACTCGCCGGTGGCCGCCGCTACAACTCCGCGGTGTGCGTCAGCGGCGACGGCGTCCTCGGCCACCACCGCAAGGTCCACCAGCCCCTCTCCGAGAACGCCAGCTACGGCGCGGGACGGGAGTTCACCGCGTTCGACACGCCGGTCGGGCGGCTGGGCATGCTGATCTGCTACGACAAGGCGTTCCCGGAATCGGCGCGGGCCCTGGCCCTCGACGGCGCCGAGATCGTCGTCTGCATGAGCGCCTGGCCCGGCAGCCGGACCAACCCGGCCGCCGACCTCGCCGAAGACCGCTGGAAGCGCCGGTTCGACCTGTTCGACCAGGCCCGCGCGCTGGAGAACCAGATCGTCTGGCTTTCGGCCAACCAGTCCGGCACCTTCGGCGACCTGCGGTTCGTCGCGAGCGCCAAGGTCGTCGACCCGGGCGGCGAGATCCTCGCCGACACCGGCGTCGCCGAGGGCATGGCCGTCGCCGAACTCGATGTCGGGCAGGCACTGGCCACGGCCCGGCGGTCGATGGAACACCTGGCCGACCGACGGCCGGAGGCCTACGCGTTAGTGTCACGTGGATGGGGCAGATCCGCATAGGGGCCGTGGCCGCACACTTCGGCCGCGACCTCGACTTCGACCTCCAGCGCATCGCGACGCTGATCGACCACGCGCGCTCCTCCGGCGCCGCGCTGCTGGTGCTGCCGGACGCGGCCCTCGGCGGCTACCTCGCCGACCTGCGCCACCCGGACCCGGACGCGCTGCCACCGGCGCTCGACCCGGACTGCGCGGAGCTGAAGACCATCGCCTCGCTCGCCGCGGAGATGGTCGTCTGCGTGGGCTACTGCGAGGCCGACGGGCCACGGCGCTACAACGCCGCGGTCTGCGTCACCGGCGACGGCGTGCTCGGCCGGCACCGCAAGGTCCACCAGCCGCCGGGGGAGAGCATCGCCTACGAGGCGGGTGACCGCTTCGCCGCGTTCGACACGCCGGTCGGGCGGCTGGGCATGCTGATCGACTACGACAAGACGTTCCCCGAGTCGGCCCGGTCCCTCGCCATCGACGGCGCCGACATCGTCGCCTGCCTGAGCGCGTGGCCGACCAGCATCACCAACCGTGCGCCGCGGATGGCGCAGGATCGCCAGTCCCGCCTGTTCGACCTCTACGACCAGGCACGGGCGGCGGAGAACCAGGTCGTGCTCGTCTCGTCCAACCAGACCGGCGCGATGGGCGGAATGCGGTTCCTCGGCCAGGCCAAGGTCGTCGGACCCGGCGGCGAGATCCTCGCCCGCACCTGGTCGAAGGCCGGGATCGCGGTGGCCGAACTCGACGTCGGGCAGGAGCTCGCCAACGCCCGGCGCGTCCTGCACCACCTGGGGGAACGCAAACCGTCGGTGTACCGGGAGGCCTGATGCGCATCGCCCTGCTGAGCTACTCGACCAAACCCCGCGGCGGCGTCGTGCACACCCTCGCGCTGGCCGAGGCGCTGGCGGAACTCGGCGAGGACGTCACCGTGTGGACGCTGGGGCGCGGCGGCGACGCGGGGTTCTTCCGGCCGGTCGACCCGCGGGTCCGGCTGGCGATCGTCCCGTTCCCCGACGTCGCGGCCGAGACCGTCGGCGAGCGGATCCTGCGGTCGATCGCCGTGCTGCGAGCGGCGTTCACCCCCGGCGCCTACGACGTCGTGCACGCGCAGGACTGCATCAGCGCGAACGCCGTCGACCGCTGCGTCCGCACGATCCACCACCTCGACACCTTCACCACGCCCGAGCTGGCGGCCTGCCACGAACGCGCGATCGTCCGGCCGTACGCGCACATCTGCGTCTCGGCCTCGGTGGCGGCGGAGGTCCGCGACGGCTGGGGCATCGAGGCGGCGGTGATCCCCAACGGCGTCGACTACGACCGCTTCGCGACCGCCCCGCGCAACTCTTCGCGTGGGCGGTACGTGCTGACGGTGGGCGGGATCGAGCCGCGCAAGGGCTCGCTGGACCTGCTGGAGGCGTACGCCCGGCTGGCCGAGCCGGACCTCCGCCTGCTGATCGCCGGCGGCGAGACGCTCTTCGACTACCGCGACTACCGGACGCGCTGGGAGAAACGCGCCGCGGAGCTGGGTGTCTCGCCGGTGGTGCTGGGCCCGGTCGCGCACGACGAGCTGCCGTCCCTGGTGGCATCGGCGGCGGTGTTCGCTTTCCCGTCCACCAAGGAGGGCTTCGGACTCGCCGCGATGGAGGCCCTCGCCGCCGGGGTACCGGTGGTGACCCGCGACCTGCCCGTCCTGCGGGAGGTCTTCGGCGGCGCCGCCCGGTTCGCCGCCGACCCGCCCGGCTTCGCCCGCGAACTGCGAGCCGCACTCGACGGCACCGACCCCGCACCGGGGTGGGCACTGGCCCGGCGCTACACGTGGCCCGCGGCCGCCAACGCCCATCGGGACTTCTACCGGAGCCTGAGCGGCGGCGCCTGAGGGGCGGTAACGCATGGCGAGCACCGGTTCGCCGGCGAACACGAGCGCTTGAGGTAGCCGGTTGGCCTCGCCGAGCGGTTGTAGATCGCCGCTTCGGTTTGGTGCCAGTCGACCTCGAGAACCTGCTTGTGCTCCGGTCAGCTCTTCGAGGCGATCTTATGACCGCTGGCGTGCTTCGCGCGCTGCCGTCAGCACGGTATCATGTACCAATAGGGGTCCCAAGTGATGCGGATTCCGCGGATGTCGACGGTGAAGAACTTCCAGGATCCGTCCAAT
This sequence comes from Amycolatopsis kentuckyensis, assembly GCF_002155975.1. Classification (GTDB taxonomy): domain Bacteria; phylum Actinomycetota; class Actinomycetes; order Mycobacteriales; family Pseudonocardiaceae; genus Amycolatopsis; species Amycolatopsis kentuckyensis. The sequence continues at coordinate 10,552 of NZ_MUMI01000077.1, read as the reverse complement.
TTGCCCAAGCCGATATTCGGAACTCCCGGTTGGTTGTTGAAGATGGCGCCGTCTCCGACGAAGTTGGAGAGGGTTCGCTGGTCGCAGCGGTAGAGCACGAACACGGTGTGCTCGCCGTCGCCCTCGCCGGCCGCGACGCACAGACGACTGGGTGGACAATTGTGCAGGATGTCGTTGCGGCGGGCCGTGCTCAAATTCGGATGCCTGCTCTCCTGGCCGGAGTAGAATGGTGTCAGACTCGGAGCCCGGGCCATCAGTTCGGAAGCAGGTGCGGGTGAACGACCTGTTGGTTCCGCCGCCCGCGCTGTTGCGGCTGTCGTGGCGGACAAGACCAATAAAGCGGCGACAATGGCCAGTGTTCTTCTCAGTGTGACGGGCAACCTGTTTTGCGGGAACGTTGGCATCAAAACCTCACTGGTCTGATCAGATGCAGGGGTCCAGGAAGTATGCGGGCCCCCAGTCGTCGATGCGGACCGGGGCCTTGTTCGCGTCGATGGTCCGCATCAACGTGTGGTCTTGGTACAGGATGGCCGCTGTTTCGCCTGCCTGGTTGTTGGTGGCCGCGCCACGGCCGATGAAGTTCGAAAGGACGCGTTCGTTGCAGTAGTAGAGCACGTAAACCGTGTGCTGTCCGTCACCTTCGCCGTCGGCGATGCACAGGAACCCGCGCGGGCAATCGTTGAGCACGGCGTCCCGCGCATCCGTGGTCACGTTCGGGAAGTACAGTTCCTTCGGTCCTCCGTTCTTGCCCTTGGGCCAGAACGGACTCAGGGTGGGGGACCAGGCCCTTGGTGTGCCGGTGGCCGCGCCGGAGAAGTTCTGCTCCTGCGTTCCGGCTGCCTGTGCCGCAGGCGTGACGAACGCGGATACCGAAAGCAGGGCAACGAGTGCAGCCAAGACCCTCGGCGTGCTTGCTGTCCGATGCATGGTGACCAACCTTTCAGCAGGGTGTGATGTAGTAGATCGGCGTCCAGTACACGACGTGGTTGTGGAAGTCGTAGGCCACGGATTTCCACAGGGTTTTCTTGTTCTCGTCCTGGAACAGCGATACGGTGCCTTCCGTCTGGTTGTTTTCGAGTCCGCCGTAGCCGATCCAGTTGTGCAGCGCGTAGGTGCCGCAGTAGTAGTACTCGGCGGAGTCGAACCCGTTGTCGTACTTCCAGACGCAGAGCCAGTCCGGCGTGCATGCCTTGCGGACAGCGCTGCCCACGGTCAGGTACCCGCCCGGGATGCTGATCTTGTCCGCGGCCACCTGGTGGCTGCCCGGAATCTCGGCGAGGTAACGGTCGACGCGGTTTTGCAGCGGGCTGCCCGGATCGGCGTCAGCGGTCGCCGCGGTTCCGGCGAGCAAGGCACCGGCCGTGGCGGAAATGGTCAGCAGCAGGCGAATCGCACGTGAGTGCATGCAGCTCTCCTCGGATGTGGGTTCGGGCCGTGCCGGCACGGGGCGAGGTGGTGGATCAGACATCGCAGTGCCACCAACGGCAGAAGTCTTGTCTCCACCTGAAACCCCCGGTGCCCCTTATGGTGGATCTGTCCCGACGTTAGCGACGCGCCGCGCGGGTTGGCGAGTTCCGGAGTGCACAGCGAGACGGCGCAGCGGTTTCCTGGTGAACAGTGATGCCGGCCTACACCGCGCCGTGCGCCCGCATGGCCAGCCAGAGCTCGTGTTTGGCGCTGGGCGTGTGCAGCAGTGAGCGGCCGAGAGCCTGTTCGATCTTGGTCAGCCGCTTGCGGGCGGCCGGAGCGGAGATGCCGAGGGCCGCGGCGGTCGCGGAGATCCGGGTGTCGGCGCACAGCCAGGCGCGGACCGTGTCGAACCCGGCCCGCCGGCCTGCCTGCTCGAGGAGATCGAGCCGGGTTCGAGCCCAGGCTCGCGTCGCCGGGGCGGCCAGCAGCTCGTCCAGCGAAGGTGTCCGGGCCGCCTCCGGCGGCGTGGCCTGGCCGTGCCGGGCGGAGTGCAGCCGCAGTGCGAGCCAGGCAGCCGTCTGGTCGGCGACGCTGGTGAGGTCCAGGCCGAGGAGCTCGTCGAGGAGGTGGATGCGGGCGGCGAGGGTGTTGCGGTGGATCTTGAGGTGGCGGCTGGCTCCGCTGTCGAACGTCAGCCAGGAGTTCAGGGTGGCCAACAGCTCTTCGGCCCCGGGATCGGCGCGGCGCGCGGGGGTGTAGGACAGGCAGGGGGCCAGGAACCCGGCGGCCCAGGCGTGGCCGCGGGGGTCGTCGAACGGGGTGAGGTCGGTGTGCCGGTCGAAGCAGGCGTACCTGCCCGGCACGCCGCGGGCCACGGCGAGGGCGTGGAACGCTTGCTCGTAGCCGTTCGCGGTATCCCGCAGCGGCACCTCTTCGCTGACGCCGAGCCGGGATTCGTGGATCCTTTCGGTGATCAGGTGGTCCAGCTGTGCGGGGGACCCGGGGGCGGGGTGGTCACCGGCGGATGGCACGAGCGCGATCAGGTGACCGGCGCGGACGGGACAGGGCACGATCCACGCCCGGCTCGGTGCGAAACGGTCGATCTGCTCCGCGACCTGCCGGCGCCGGTGGGGCGGGCACTCCACGAGGTACACCCGGAGCAGTTCGGGGAGACGGGGCCCCAGCGTCGTGGCGATCCGCTGCGCCGCGGCCACGCTGCCGATCATGAGGAGGTGGAGCGCGGCCTCCCGGCTGTGCGCCATGGCCAGGTCGACGCGCTCGCGGTGGTGCTCGGCCCGCTCCAGCCGCCAGCACAGGCCGAGGAGGTGGGAGGCGTCGGCGAGCAGGGCGCCGTCCCGGCGGTCTCGGCGGCCGACGACCACCAGGTACGGAGCCGCGTCGCCGGCGGCCACCGGCGCGCGCACGGTGTCGAGACAGACGAGATCGATGATCCCCGACCGACCGTCGAGCACGGCCGACGGCGTCCCCCGCCGGTGCATGTCGGCCACCGCGGCGGTGGCCGCCTCCAAGAACGGTGGCCGGGGGCGGCGCCCTGCCGAAGGCGCGGCCACGGCACGGCCGTCGACGTCGAGCAGCGCCACCGTGCCGCCGGTGCGCCCGGCGAGCCAGTCGAGCATCGTCCGCACCGCGCCGGGTTCGGTGGACAACCGGACCAGCGCAAGAATGTCGTCCCCGCGACTCATGTCGACCTACCCCCTTCGGTCACACAGCATTGACTGTATCCGCAAATGCTCTGCACCGAAAGGACACCTGTGCTCGAATGCGTATTTCCGAAACGGCAATTCCCGGCTGTACGCGCGGCCTGCTCATCGGCACGACGAAAGTGCATTGTCGCAGTTCGCCGCCGGTCTGCGCGCCTTGAAAACGCGACCGGCATTCCGGACCACCGGGCGAACTGGTGCTCGGGGTCGACCGCCCAGGTCCTGGTCGGTCCGATGGGCTCGGACGAACGGCGCGAAGCGGTGGTCCGGCCGGCCGTCGCGGTCGACTCGGCTCTCGTGAGCAGGCTGGTCGCGGAGGCCGCCGGACGGCCTGCTGCTGTCCCGCACGTTGCGGAGACCTGGCTCCGGCGAAGTGGCATGCGCTTGATGCTCGAAGCGCCCTAACTGGCCGGGGAACTGTTCGACATCGGCGATCCGCTGCGGCCTGCGCTGAAGCTGGTGAGCGCCGGGCTGGGCGCGACCGCTCCGGCCCGGCGTGTCGACGAACCGGCCGCCGACCTCGGAGCTTCGGCTTACCCCGCCATCGCCTTGGACGTGCGCCAGCGGCCGGGTGGGGTGCCGTGGTGGCGCTTGAAGGCGGCGGCGAACGAGAATTCGGAAGCGTAGCCCAGGGAATGCGCGATCGCGGCCAGGCTTGCGTCGCCTTCGCGAAGCTGTTCGCGTGCCAATGCCATTCGCCAGTCGGCGATGTACGTCAGCGGGGCCACGCCGAGCAGCGAGGTGAACCGCCGCGCGAACGTTGCGCGTGACAGCGATGCCTCGCCGGCGAGGTCGGCGACCGTCCAGGCGCGGGCCGGGGCTTCGTGCACGGCACGCAACGCGGTTCCGACCGCCGGGTCGTGCATGGCGCGGAACCACGCCGGCGCGGCCTGCACGTCGGCGGTGAGCTGTTCGCGCAACGCCTGCACCAGGACGACGTCGAGCAGGCTGTCCAGCAACGCTTGCTGGCCCGGCGCGTCGCGGAGGATTTCGGCGGCGAACACGTCGAGGGTCGCGCGGAGGCTCGACCCGGCGCGCGGGCGCACCACGGTCAGGTCCGGCAGCCCGGCGAGCAGCCCGGCGCAGAGTTCGCCTTCGAAGGTGTACGCGCCGCAGAAGAACGTGGTGGGGTCGCCCGACTCGGCGCCGAACTTCATCCGCCGCGCCCCTCCCGCCGTGGTGGAGCAGCGCTCGTAGGCGAAGGGCACCACGTCGGCGCCCGGCGTGTGGGCCATGAACTGCCGGACCGGGCCGCGGATCAGCACGACGTCGCCGGGCAGCACCCGGCGGGACCGGCCGGGGTCGTCGGTCCACGCGAACGCCTCGCCGCCGAGGATGCCGTGGATCGCGAGCTTGGCGCCGGTGGGGAACTCGACACCCCACGGCCCGCGCGCCGTCGAGTGCGAGAACGCGGCGCCGCGAGCCCGCGAGCGCTGCAGCAGATCTGTCAGGACGTCCACGACATGAGACGATCGCATATTTTTTCGCGCGGATCCAGCATGGATCATGCCTCCCGGCTCCGGTTTGCTGGTTCTCGGAACAAGGACTCCGGAAGGAGGGGCGAGATGCCCCAGGCAGTGCGGTTCGACAACTACGGCGACATCGATGTGCTGGAGGTGCGGGAGGTGCCCAGGCCGGCACCGGCGGCCGGCGAGGTGCTGGTGCGCGTGCGGGCCGCCGGGATCAACCCGGGTGAGAACACGATCCGGATCGGCGCGCTCCACGAGCGCTGGCCCGCGACCTTCCCGTCCGGCGAGGGCAGCGACCTGGCCGGCGTGGTGGAAGAGGTCGGCTCCGGGGTGCGCACCTGGTCGGCCGGTGACGAGGTGATCGGCTGGGTGGACACCCGGGCCAGCCACGCCGAGCTGGTCGTCGTCCCCGCCGGGCAGCTCGTGCCGCGGGACCCGGCCGTGTCGTGGGAGGCCGGCGGTTCGCTGTTCGTCGCGGGCACCACCGCGCACGCGAACGTGCGGGCCGTCGGGGCCGGTCCGGGCGACACGATCGTCGTCGCGGGTGCCGCCGGCGGGGTCGGCTCGCTGACCGTCCAGCTGCTCCGTCTCGCCGGAGCCACCGTCATCGGGCTGGCAGGCGAGTCCAACCACGCTTGGCTGCGCGAGCACGGCGTGATCCCGGTGGCCTACGGCGACGGCGTGCTGGAGCGGATCCGCGAGGCGGCGACCGACGGCGTCGACGCGTTCGTCGACAACTTCGGGGACGGCTACCTCGACCTGGCGCTGGAACTCGGGGTGGCGAAGGACCGGATCAACACCATCATCGACTTCGCCGGCGCGGCACGGACCGGCGTCAAGGCCGAGGGCATGACCGGCTCCGCGACCGCCGAGGTGCTGACCGAGCTCGTGAAGCTGGTCGCGGCGGGCGATCTCGAGGTCCCGATCGCCGCCACCTACCCGCTCACCGAGGTCCGCCAGGCCTACCGCGACCTGATGCGCCGGCACTCGCGCGGCAAGATCGTGCTCATCCCCCAGTGAGTGCCGCACTTCGGGGGAATCGATCCGGAATGATCGGGGCGCCGAAGTCAAGGGAAGGACCGTCAGGCAAATAAGTGATTCACCCGTTCGGCCGGACAGGTGCTGGTGCTGTTAGCCTGACGTGCACGGACGGGGATTGCGCCGTTCGCTTCGCGCGGGCCGCGTGGCACCTATTTCCGGCAGGCCGGGGCCCGGTGCGGGCCACACCGGAGCGGATCGGCGGCTTTCCGGCGGCGGGGAGCTTCCCGTAATGAACTGTCAACGACGGCGTCATCTGTCCGTCATGTGATCCCGCACCATTGGCCGGACCACGTATTCCATTCCGCCATCCGGTCGTACCGGGAATGGTCCGGTCGCGACAGGGCACCCACGAAGGGAAAACCGTGCGCGCACCTTCGCCGCGAATCGGGGCCGCAACCGCACCGGGCGCCCCGGCCCGCCGTCGCCGGAGTCTTCGGCCGGCGGGCCGCGGTGTCCTGTGGAGACAGTCCGGGCGGAGCGGGGTGAGCAGCAGTCCGTCGGAACCGGAGGGGGTCGTGATGGTGGCGGTACAGCGGAATCCGGGCACCGGGGGCGCCCGGAGCATGCCCCCCGATGCGCTGGAGCGAGTGCGGCGGCAGGCCGTGGCCGCGGTCGAATCGGGGCTGTCGCAGACGCGGGTCGCGAGCATGCTGGGGGTGTCGAGGAAGTCGGTGGGGATCTGGGTGCGGGCCTACCAGTCCGGCGGCGAGCCGACGCTGCGGCCCCGGCCTCGCGGCCGCCGGACCGGTGAGCGGCTGGTCCTGTCCGCGGCCCAGCAGGGCAGGCTGGTCGAAATCCTGGCGGCCGGACCGCCCGACGAGGCCGGGCTGCCGTGGCTGGTGTGGACCCGGAAAGCGGTGGCCGAGCTGGTCGCGCGTGAATGCGGGGTGGTGCTCGCCGGGACGACGATCGACAAGTACCTGCTCCGGTGGGAACTGCTGGGGCACGACGGCCGGCCGCCCCGGCGGGCCGGCTGCCCACCCGGGACGCTGCTGGTGACCTGGACCCACCCGCGTCCGCCCGCGGGCCCGGGCGGGCTGCACGCACTGGTCGCGGTCAGCGGCCGCGGCGCGCTGCACTTCCTGGCCAGGACCACGCCGTTCACCGGCATCGCCGAGTTCCGGCACCGGCTGCGGATGCAGTGCGGCCGGGACGTCCGGCTGGTCCCGCACGACTGGCCCGCCGCCCACGCGGCGCTGCTCGACGACTGCGCGGCACCCGGCCGGGACGTCGAGCTCCCGGCCTGAACCCCGACGCACGGCGACCGCCGATCCGGATTCCGGATCGGCGGTTTTTTCTTGTCCATGACGTGTTACCCGGGCGTAAACAGTTTCCCGGGTTCGGGGAGTGCGTCCGGTGATGTCGCGGGAGAGAAGTTCCGCGTTTGCTTTGAAAGGGTTACACCTGCTCGGACCCGCGCCGATCGTGACCTCGTTCCTGCTGCTTCCGAAGTGTCCGGTATTTGCCTGTCGCACTCGATCCGCCGTTTCCGTCCTGAATGGACAGAGATCCGCATAAGCCCTGGTGAGAGCGTCGCGTGCGGGAACGCAACCTCTCCGCAATGAACCGTCCTGCCCGTTTTCGCCCTGCTGGTCAAGAAAGCCGTGAACCTGCCACGATGCCGTCGTCGGAGTTTTCCCAGCCTGGCACATCGGAACCGCGAATACCTGAGACCCGGCCAAGAGTCCGGCGTCCGAGGAGGCGACACGTGCGAACCACGCCAATTCTCACCGCAGGCGCGCTGACCCTCACCCTGCTGACCACCACACCCGCGCTCGCGGCGGAGCCCCCGGCGACGGTGGCCGGGTGCTCGGCCACGGTGACCGGGGTGCCGGGCGAGCAGGTGGCGCTGGCGCCCGCGTCGGTGACCGAACCCGTGGTGTCCGCGCTCGCCGGCCTGGACCCGCTGGGCCTGCTGACCGGGGTGTTCCGGTCGGCGTGGGCCGGCACGGCGCCGATCCCGGTGGGGACCGTTCCCGCCGGGCAGGCCGAGATCCCGGGCAGCCGGATCGCGGACGCGGTGATCGCGCGCCTCGGTGAGCTCCCCGTGCTCGCGCCGGTGCTCACCCCGCTGGTGTCCACGGTGCGCACTTCGCTCTCCTCGCTCTGCGGCATCGTCGTGCGCGGCCAGGTTCCGGGCGCTCCGCCGGATTCCCCGCGCCCGGCGCCCCCGGCACCCGGGCAGTCCGTGCCGCCCGGTGCGGCCGGCGGGTCACCGGACGGCGGCACCCCGATCGCGGGCCGGCAGTGGACGGTCGCGGCGGTGCCCGGCTCGACGCCGGACGGCGGCGCGGTGTTCGGCACGCCGATCCCGGGACAGCTGCCGGGGGCCGGGTTCCCGATGCCGGCCGGTTCGGGGATGCCGCAGGCGGCGGCCGGCGACGCGCCGGTGGTGACCGACGCCCGCCGGGTGGCCGGTTCGGCGGAGGCGCTGGCCGCGCCGCCGCGGGGTGATCAGCTCTCCTGGCCGGTCCTGGTGGCGATCCTGCTGCTCGCCGCGGTGGGTGCCCAGCTCGTGCGCAGGTGGGGCGGCCACCGCCCCCGCTGACCCGGCCGGCCGCGAAGCTGGAGTTACTCCCCGGTTACGGCGAGCTTCGCAGGAGGGACGAACGGTGACATCCCGTTCACGAAAGGAAGTTCCTCATGAACAGCGCACCTGTGATCATTCGGGACTTGACCGTGCCCGACCGTGATGCGCGCAGTCTCTCCGCGGACGCTCTCGAAGCACTCCGGCGGCGAGCGGTCGCGGCTGTCGAAGCGGGCGTGACGCGGGCGGAGGTCGCCCGCTTGTTCGGCGTCTCCCGCAAGACGGTCGGCGCCTGGGTCGCGGCTTACCAGCGCCAGGGCGACGAGGCGTTCCGGCCGCGGCGCCGGGGACGGCGGCCCGGCGAGCAGTTCGCGTTGTCGGCCACGCAGCAGGCGTGGGTCGTACGGACGATCGTGGCGGGGCTGCCCGAAGCGTGCGGGCTGCCGCAGCGGCTCTGGACCCGGCAGGCGATCTCCGAGCTGGTCCGCCGGGAGTTCGGCATCCTGGTCAGCTCGCCGACGGTGTCCCAGTACCTGACCCGCTGGGGGCTGGTCGAGGAGCGCCGGCTGCTCCAGATGCGGCGCGGCCGGATCCTCTCCAGCCGTCCCCGTGAACCGGGGCCGGGCGACGAAGGGAACGCGGACGCGGAAGTCTGCTGGCTCGCCTGGACGCGGCCGCACGCGCCGGCCGATCCGCGCCGCGGGCCGGTCGCCGGCAAGCAGAACCTGCTGACCGGATTCCGGGACCACTTCGGCAACGTGAACCTCCTGCTGGCCCTGTCCCAGCGCGGGATGGTGTTCTTCCAGGCGCAGCGCGGGCCGTTCGACGCACCGCAGGCGGACGGGTTCCTGACGCGGCTGGCCGGCCAGCTCGGCCGGGACCTCGACATCGTCGTCTGCGAGTGGCCGGTCCAGCACGACGAAATGCTGCGGGACTGGCCGCAACCCCGCCCCGGCCTGCGGTCGGTGCGCTTCGCGCTCGGCTGAGGCGATCCAGCGACAGAAATAGCCGTCTTGCGGCGACGGCGGAAACGAGTAGTATTTGACAGCAGAGCCGATCTGGGGTCCGGGAAAAAACTCACCGCCCCGGCTGCGCGCCGTGAAAACGGCGATACGCGGAATTTATTTCTCAGCCATGCTGCTGTTTCCGGCGCTGGTTTCACTTGTTCTGCGAACCGACGCGGACAATCCGGGAGAGCCATGACCGTCAACACCCTTCCTTCGGCCGACCTCGACCTCGAAGTGCTGCTGGCGCACAAGGAGACGATCGCCGACGGCGTCGTCCGGCTGGTGTTCCGCCACCCCGCCGGGGACCGGCTGCCACCGTGGGCTCCGGGCGCCCACGTGGACCTGGTGCTCCGCCCGGACCTCGTCCGCCAGTACTCCCTCTGCGGCGACCCCGGTGACCGCTCGGTGCTGGAAGTCGCCGTGCTGCGCGAGCGGGCCGGGCGCGGGGGATCCGCGTACGTGCACGACGCGCTGCTCCCGGGCGATCGGGTCCGGATCCGCGGTCCCCGCAACAACTTCCCGTTCGTCCGGGCCGAGCGGTACCTGTTCATCGCGGGCGGGATCGGCATCACCCCGCTCGTCCCGATGATCGCGGCGGCCGACGCGGGCGGCGCCGATTGGCGGCTGCTCTACGGCGGACGGTCCCGCACGTCGATGGCGTTCGCCGCGCGGCTGCGGGGGCGGTACGGCGACCGGGTGCTGGCGTGGCCGCGGGACGAAGAGGGGCTGCTCGACGTGCCGGGGGTGCTCGACACGGCGTACGACGGCACCGCGGTCTACTGCTGCGGGCCGGAACCGCTCCTCGCCGTGACCGAAGAAGCCTGCGCCGCGCGGCCGGATCTCACCCTGCACGTCGAACGCTTCTCGCCCCAGGAGAACACCGGCGCGGCGACCGGGTTCGACGTCGAGCTCGCGCGGTCGGGGCTGACCCTGACGGTGCCCGCCGACCGGTCGATCCTCGAAGTGGCCGAGGACGCCGGGGTGCCGGTGCTGTCGTCGTGTCGCGGAGGAACGTGCGGCACGTGCGAAACCCCGGTGCTCGACGGGGTGCCCGACCACCGCGACTCCGTGCTCACCGGCGAGGAGCGGGCGGCGAACGAGACGATGATGATCTGCGTGTCCCGCTCCTGCGGCCGGAAGCTGGTACTGGACCTCTGAAATGCCTGTGACGACGAAGAAACTCAGCAGCCTGGCGGCGGCCCTCCTGGCCGCCGCTTCCTGTGGCTGGGCACTGTGGACGGTGGCGGGGCACCTCGGCGACGTACCGCGGCCACCGGTGGCCGTGGTCGCCGCCCCGCGACCGGCGCCCCCGGCCACCACTCCGGCGGTCCCCACGTCCACGCCGGCCGGCCCGCCTCCCGCGTCGCCGGTCACGGC
>NZ_MUMI01000769.1 GCF_002155975.1 Amycolatopsis kentuckyensis | reverse complement strand
GCGGCGCCGCGGCAGGCCGGGTCGGTGATCCCGGACCGGCCGGTGCGGGCCAGGTAGGCGTTGAACCCCTTGACGTAGCCCGAAACGACCTGCCGGACCTCGGGTCGCGGCCCCTGCGGCGCGGGCTGGGCGACGAGCCTGTCGACCACGCCGGAGTCGTTGAGCTGCTGGAAGAACAGGTCGCTGTGCAGGTTGTTCTTCGCCTCGGACAGCGACGGGTAGCCCTCGCCGTCCGGGCCGAAGTACCGCGACCGCTGCGCGCTCACCGTGACGTAGATCTTCGCGAGCTCGCAGACGTTGTCGGTCGCCGCCGCGTAGCCGTACCCGTAGCCGAGGCCCCCGAAGTCCTTGGCGACGATGTGCGGGATGCCGTGTTCGGTGTAGCGCAGCACGGCTTTCGCGCTGTCCTCCCCGGCCGCCGCGACGCCGGTGCCGAGTGTGGTGACCGAGAGCGCGGCCGCGAAAACGGCCAGCGCCTTCCGGATGTGCGTCATTCGTACCCCCTTGATCGTGATCACCACGCTACCGACGGCGATCACCTCCGGGTATGGGGGAAAACCCCAATGTTCGTTCATCCGCGCGCAAGCCGGTGTTGGCCGCGGCGGGATAGAAACCGCGCATGACCGAACCGACCCACCACTCCCGCCGCACGCTCCTCAAGACCGGGCTGACCGGCGCCGCCGCGGTCGCCGCCGGCCTCGTCGTGCCGTCCACGGCCTTCGCCGCGGTCCCGCTCGTCCGCCGCGACCGGCCGGTGCTCACCCACGGCGTCCAGTCCGGCGACGTCACGCCGGGCTCGGCGATCGTCTGGTCCCGCGCGGACCGGCCGTCGCGCCTGGTCGTCGAAATCGCGCGGGACCCGTCGTTCCGGCACGCCCGCCGCGTGGCCGGCCCGCTGGTGGGCCCGGACAGCGGCGGCACCGGCCGGGTGCGCGTCCCCGCGCTGGCGCCCGGCACCGAGTACCACTACCGCGTCACCGCCGAAGCCCTCGACGGGCGTGCCACGAGCGAGCCGCTGACCGGCCGGTTCGCCACCGCGCCGGTGGGCCGCCGCGACACCCGGATCCTGTGGTCGGGCGACGTCGTCGGCCAGAACTGGGGCATCAACCCGGCGCTCGGCGGGATGACGATCTTCGCCGCGATGGCCGCCCGCTGCCCGGACCTGTTCCTGCACAGCGGCGACACGGTGTACTCCGACGGCCCGCTCACCGAGACCGTCACCCTCCCCGGCGGCCGGACCTGGCGCAACGTGGTCACGCCCGAGAAGGCGAAGGTCGCCGAGACACTGGACGAGTTCCGCGGCCAGCACGCCTACAACCGCCTCGACGACCACTTCAAGCGCTTCGCCGCGCAGGTGCCCGCCTACGTCCAGTGGGACGACCACGAAGTCCTGAACAACTGGTACCCGGGCAAGATCCTCGACAACCCGGCCTACACCGAGAAGCGCGTCGACGTCCTCGCGCCGCGGGCGTACCAGGCGTTCCACGAGTGGCACCCGATCGACCCGCGCCGCGCCGTCGACGGCCGCGTCTACCGCAGCTTCACCTACGGCTCCCGCGTCGAGATCTTCGTCCTGGACATGCGGACCTACCGCAACGCCAACACCGCGGACCGGACGAAGCCGGGCTACATCCTCGGCGACGCGCAGGCCCGCTGGCTCGCCGACGCGCTCGGCCGCAGCACGGCGACCTGGAAGATCGTCCAGGCCGACATGCCGCTGGGCCTGGTCGTCCCGGACGGCGCCGACATCGAAGCGGTCGCGAACAACCTGCCGGGCGCACCCGGCGGCCGCGAGACCGAGCTGGCCTGGGTGCTGCGGGAGATCCAGCGCCGCCGCGTCCGCAACGTCGTCTGGCTGACCGCCGACGTCCACTACACCGCGGCCCACCACTATTCACCCGACCGGGCGGCCTTCCCGGACTTCGACCCGTTCTGGGAGTTCGTGTCCGGCCCGCTGAACGCGGGCGCGTTCGGGCCGAACACCCTGGACCCGACGTTCGGCCCGCAGGCGGTGTTCGTGCACGCCCCGCCGTCGGCGAACACGGCCCCGATCGACGGCTTCCAGCACTTCGGCGAGCTGAACGTCGACGGCGCGAGCGGCGATCTCACGGTGGACCTGCGCGACGCGACCGGGGCGTCGCTGTGGTCGAAGACGCTGCACCCGGCGGGCTGCTGAACAGGGTCGGCTAGGCTCGCGCGCACCGAAACCCACCGCACCAACGGCATCCGGGGCTTCGCCCCGAGCCGGGGCCTCCGCCACCCGGACCCCGAAGAACAGCAGAAGGAGAAACACCGTCGTGACTGAACGCACGCTGGTCCTGGTCAAGCCCGATGGCGTCGCGCGCGGCCTCGTCGGCGAAGTCATCTCGCGGATCGAGCGCAAGGGCCTCAAGCTCGCCGCGGTCGAGCTGCGGACCGTTCCGCAGGCGCTGGCCGAGGAGCACTACGCCGAGCACAAGGAGCGTCCGTTCTTCGGCGACCTGCTGGAGTTCATCACCTCGGGCCCGCTGGTCGCGCTCGCCGTCGAGGGTCCGCGCGCCATCGCCGCGTTCCGCCAGCTGGCCGGCGGCACCGACCCGGTCGAGAAGGCCACCCCGGGCACCATCCGCGGCGACTTCGCGCTGGAGACCCAGTACAACCTGGTCCACGGCTCGGACTCGCCGGAGTCGGCCGAGCGCGAGCTGAAGCTCTGGTTCCCCGACCTGTGATCCCCCGGACCGGGGCCACGTCCGCGTGGCCCCGGTTTCTTTTTCCGGAGTCCCCATGACGACGATGCCGTTCGCGCCGCGCGACTACCTCCCGGTGCTGGCGGAGCTGACCGGCGCGTTCGCCGAGACGCTGCGCACCGCCGACCCGGCCGCCGCCGTGCCCGACTGCGCCGGCTGGACCGTCACCGACCTCGCGACGCACCTGGGCAACGTGCACCGCTGGGCCGCGACGATCGTCCGCACCGGCGAGGTGCACCCGCAGGACTTCTCCGTCGGCCCGGGCGCCGACCTCGTCCCGTGGTACGCCGAAAGCGCGCGGCTCCTGCTCGGCGAACTCGAGGTCGCCGACCCCGCGGACCCGTGCTGGCACTTCGGCGGCACCGGCAAGACCAAGGCGTTCTGGTTCCGCCGCCAGGTTCACGAAACCGCCGTCCACCTCGCCGACCTCGGCAGCGACCACGTGCTCGACCCGGCCGTGGCCGCGGACGGCGTCGACGAGGTCTTCTCGGCGATGCTGCCGCGCGTGACGCGCTGGCACGCCGTTCCCCGGCTTTCCGGGCCGGTCACCCTGCGCGCCACCGACACCGGCGACGGCTGGACCGTGCACCCCGGCGAACCGCCCGCGCTGGGCCCGGCCGCAGGCGGCGCGAGTGTCGAAGCGCCGGCGCGCGATCTCCTGCTGCGCCTGTGGAAGCGCACCGGGCCGGACCCGCGCGTCACCGGCGACGCCGCGAAGGCGCTCCTCGCCGCACCCTTGACCCCCTGATGGTGTTCTAGACCATTCAGGCGGCGTTCACCGGGAAGTCTTCCCCCGGCCGGGTCACTGCGCTGTGCTGGTCCGGCTCGCTCTCACTCGATACTGGGGTACCTGGTGAAGAAGTCACGCGTCGCGTTGCCGTTCGTCGCCCTGTTCGCGACGGCTTTCGTCGTCCCCGCGGACCGCCTCGAAGCGCCGCTCGGCACGCCGCCGGTCGAGGCCGCGCCCGCCGGGTCGGCGGCCCGCGAAGGTCCGGCGTTCGCCGCCGCGGACCCCGACGACGGCCTGGTCACCGGCAGCGCGACCACCGAGGTCGCGCCCGGCCTGAACCTCACCCAGTTCGACCGGTTCGACCCGGCCGGCTGGATCCGCGGCGACACCCTCACCGTCGACCTGGGCAGCAAGGTGCTGAAGCCGACGTACCTGAGCCCCGGAACGGTCTCCGCGCGCACGCCGCTGTCGCAGCAGGTCGCGCGGGCGGGCGCGGTGGCCGGCGTCAACGGCGACTTCTTCGACATCAACGCGACCGGCGCGCCCATCGGCGTCGGCATCGACCAGGGGCAGCTCCAGACCGCGCCCGCCGCCGGGCA
>NZ_MUMI01000768.1 GCF_002155975.1 Amycolatopsis kentuckyensis | reverse complement strand
TCGCAGGCGCCGGCCGGCGCAACATCGGCCACCTGGCCGAGATCCGCTGGCAGACTGGCCGGGCCATGACTACGACGAAACTCCTCCCGGGCGGCACGGTCACGATCCTCTGCGCCGGTACCGCCGCCCCGGTCGTCTTCACCACCCCCGGCGAGGCGCTCGCGGCGCTGCCCGGCGGCCCGGCGGCCGTGCACACCGGGGACGTGCTGATCCGCGACGACGGCACGCCCACCGGCCCGGCCGTCCGCCGCTGCGAACAGCTGCGCGCGCTGGCCGGCGAAGGCCGGATCCTCGTGTCGGCACGCACCAGGGCCGTCCTCGGGGACGCCGTCACGCTGCACGACCTCGGCGTCCACCGCCTGCCGGACCTCACCGCGCCCGAGCGGATCTTCGAACTCGGCGGGACTCCCGGGCCGCTGCGCTCGCTCGACGCCGTCCCGAACAACCTCCCGGTGCAGCTGACCGGCTTCGTCGGCCGCGACACCGAGCTCGGCGAAGTCCGGCGGCTGCTCGCCGGGACGCGGCTGGTGACCCTCGCCGGGCCCGGCGGCAGCGGCAAGACCCGGCTCGCCGCGCAGGTCGCCGCCGGTGCCGAGTGGCCAGACGGCGTCTGGTGGGTGGAGCTCGACGCCGTCACCGAGGTCGCCGAACGGGTCGCCGCGACGCTCGGCGTGCCGGTGGAGCCCCGGGTCGGCGCGGCCCGCTCGGTCGCGACGGCCCTGCGTGACCGCCGCGTGCTGCTCTGCCTCGACAACTGCGAGCACGTCCTCGACGGCGCCGCCGAAGTCGCGGTCGAGCTGCTGCGGACCTGCCCCGAGGTCGCGGTGCTGACGACCAGCCGGGAGCCGCTCGACGTACCGGGGGAGACGGTGTGGCGGGTGCCGCCGCTGGCCGTCGAGGAGGCCGTCGCGCTGTTCGTCGAGCGCGCGGGCGCGGTCCGGCCGCTGTTCACCCTGGACGCCTCCAGCGCGGCCGCCGTCCGGTCGATCTGCACCCGGCTCGACGGCATCCCGCTGGCCGTCGAACTGGCCGCCGCGTGGCTCGGAACGCTGGCCCCGCACCAGATCGACGCCGGCCTCGACGACCGGTTCGCCCTCCTCACCCGCGGCCCCCGCGGCGTGCCGGCGCGGCAGCGGACCCTCGAAGGCTCCCTCGCGTGGAGCCACGACCAGCTCGACGAGGGCGACCGCGCGGTGTTCCGGCGGCTCGCGGTGTTCGCCGGCGGGTTCACCCTGGCCGCGGCGGGCGGCCCGGCCGTGCTGCCCGCCCTCGGCCGGCTCGTCGACAAGTCCTTGGTACTGGCCGAAAACGGCCGCTACCGGCTGCTGGAAACGCTCCGCGAGTACGCGGCCGCCCGGCTGGCCGAGGCGGGGGAGACCGACGCCGTCCGCGATCGCCACCTCGACCACTACCTGGCCCTGGCCGAAGCCGCCGAGCCCGACCTCGACCGTGACAAGGATGCCTGGCGGGCCCGGGTCGAGCCCGAGCGCGACAACCTGCGCGCGGCCCTGGAGTGGGGGCTGGCGCAGGAGGATCCCGACCGGGGCCGCAGGCTCGCCGCCGCCGTCGCGTGGCTGTGGAACCTGCACGGCCGCGGCCACGAAGGCCTGGCGTACCTCGAGCGCGCGGTGGCCCGGTGCCCGGACGCCCGGACGCCGCTGCAGGCCCGGCTGCTGACCGGGATGGGCCTGGTGGCGGACACGACGGCGCCGTTCGACGTCGAAGCCGCGCGGCAGGGCCTGGATCTCGCCACCGAACTCGGCGAAGCGGACCTGCGCGCGCGGTGCCTCTGCCTGACCGCCCTCGGCCACCTGTACACGGACTTGGACACCGCCTGGGACCTCGCCACCGAAGCCGGAACGGAGGCCGACGGCTTCGCGCGGGACAGCGCGTTGATGCTGCGCGGAATCATCCGGACCGTCCGCGACCGGCACGACGACGCGGCACCACTGCTCGCCGAGGCGGCACAGGGACTGCTCCGCCGCGGCGACCGCGGGCTCGCCTCGACCGTCCTCAGCGTGCAGTCGGCGAGCGCGCTGGCGGCGGCGGACCTGCCCCGCGCGAGGGAACTCGCCGAGCGCGCCGTCGAGGTCGCCGCCCCGCTCCGGGACTTCCACCGGGTCAACACGACCCTCTGCCAGCTGGCCCGGGTCCACGGCTTCGCCGGCGACGTCGACGCCGGGTTCCGCGTGATGGAGCCGTTCCTGCGGCTGCTCGAAACGGCGGGTGAGGTCTTCGTGCCGGGCATGGCCGGGGTGCTGGGACAGCTGCATTGGCGGCGAGGCGAGTTCGAAGAGGCGTTGCACTGGTTCGAGCGTGAAGCCGTGCCCGGGACGTACATGGCCGCGCAGGGCCTGCCCGAACGCGGCGCTCTGCTGCGCGCGCTCGGCCGGGCCGACGAGGCCGCTGAGGTGCTGGCCACCGCCGTCGACCTCACCCGCCGCTGGTCGCTGCCTTCGCCGCTGGCCGACGCCCTGGACGAGCAGGGGTACCTGGCGGAGCCATCGCAGGCAGCCGAACTGCACTACGAAGCGCTGAGCCTGCGCCTCGACCACGGCCTCCGGCTGGGCGTCCTGGCCAGCCTGGACGCCCTGACGGCGCTGCTCGCGCGCACCGGCCGCGAGGCCGACGCGGCCCGGGTGCTCGTCTCGGCTTCGCAGGCCCGGGCCGAGCTGGGCGTGCCTCGCCGTCCCACCGCGCAGGCGGAGCGGGCCGCGCTCGGCCTGGTGACCTCCGAACCACCGATGACCCTCGACGACGTGGTGGCGTTCGTACGCCGCACCCGCGGAACCCGCGGCCGGCCGTCGAGCGGCTGGGACAGCCTGACGCCGACGGAGCTCGAGGTGGTGAAGCTGGCGGCCGAGGGGTGCACCAACCCGGAGATCGGCACCCGGCTGTTCATGAGCCGCGGCACGGTGAAGACGCACCTGGCGCACGTCTACGCGAAGCTGGGGATCGCGAACCGCACCGAACTGGCCACCCTGGCGGCGGCCCGCCTGAGCTGACGGTCATGAAGGGTAAGTCGTTTCTCGCCGAGCGTTGACGGGCCCTTTCCAGATCCGCACCATCAACCTGGACGTTCGCATCGCGGACGTACACGCGAGAATGTGCGCCGTCGACAACGCGACGACGAGCATTGCGGATTCACCGGCGGGGTCGAGCCGAAAGACATGATCGGACAGCCAGTAAAGGGTGGCGACCACGAGTGCGAGAGCGGACAGCAGCGCCGTCGGTATGAGCCACAAGATGGCGGGCGCCGCGATGATCAACCCCAGCTTCGTGGTCTCGATTCCCCGAGAAGCCAAGACGTAGGAGGCGGCGAGCGCGGCCACCGACGCCGCCACGTAGGCCGCGGTGATCGTGTCCCAGTGCAGCGATTCGAGAACGGTTCCCCACTTCGGGCCGTCCCGGGGAACGTCGCCCGTGAACAGGTAGGAGATCGCGTTTCCGGCGACGAACGAGATCCAGATCCAGATCGCCTGGAGTACGAGCAGCACGGCGGAGACAGCCGTTCCGAGCACGATGGCTGTCTTGGGCATCCGCCGCAGGCGCGCGGAGGCGGCCGAGTACGTCCTTCTCGCGAACTTGACGCCTGACTTGACGTCTTCGAAGGTGCCGTACCACGACCAAGCGGCGTTGATCACGATGAACGTGATGGTGATTGCCGCACTCGGGCCGAAGGCCCATCTGAGCAATCCTTTCAGGAGATCATCCGGATTGCTGATGTCGAACGGGTCCATGGCTGGTCAACCTTCGGGCGGTGTGCCCGGAGAGTCGCGCCTGCAGGAAAGGGTGTTCCTCGCTTCACGGTTGTTCGCCCGTTCGGCCTACCTGCGACGGCCGTGGCGGCCCGCCTGAGCTGACGGTCAGTCCCAGTCGATGCCGAAGACGCCCGGGCCGAAGTCGAACGCCACCGCGTGGACGCCGTCCGCGCCGTCCAGCTTCAGCGCCCTCCGGGCGAGCGTGCCGTTCGCGCCGTTGCGCGAGTACTGCCAGCACCGCTCCGGCGCCGTGCCCGGCGCGAACCGGACTTCGAGCAGGTACTCCCGCACCGGGCGGCGGAACTCGCGGTAGTGCGTGTTGCGGCACTCCGGGTACGGCGGCCCGCTGTTGGTCAGCGTGTACTCGATCAGGTGCGTCTCGCCGCGGTTGATCGGCTGGTCGAAGAGCAGTTCCGTGACGAGCAGGCCGTGGGCCTCGTCGATCTCCGCCCGGCCGACGCGGCAGTTGCGCACGGCGTGCAGGTCCGGCACGCCGGCCGCCGGGTCGTCCTGGGTGTACACCAGGAGCCAGCGGTCCTGGCCGTCCGCGACGGCCTGGAACACCGCCCGAGCCGTCACCGCGCGCTGGCCGCCGTCCGCGGCGATCTCGCACAGGTCGTGCAGGCCGACCATCTTCAGCGGCTGCTGGCGGTCGAGCGCGTACGGCGCCCCCACCTTCTCCAGCAGCGGCTGGAGCACCTCGCGGGGGAACGACATCGGCTCGCCGCCGGCCTGGCGCTTCCCGGCGCCGCCGCGGGGCCGGGGCGGGGGCAGCAGGCCGAGCAGGGAGCCGGCGGGCACGTCGAGGATCTCTTCGAGCGTGCGAACCGCCGAAAGCGAGCTCTGCCGCTCCGGCTGTCTTTTGCCCGACTGCCAATAACTGAGTGCGGTGACGCTGACGACGACGCCGCGGGCCCGCAGCCGCGC
>NZ_MUMI01000767.1 GCF_002155975.1 Amycolatopsis kentuckyensis | reverse complement strand
GTCATCGCCGGGTGCGCGGCGCTGCTGCGGTACCCGCCGCGGAACTGGTGGCCGGCCACCCCGGAACCCCGCGCCTGGGCCCTCGACCGGGCGCACAACCGGCGGCCGGCCGTCCGGCACTACCGGCCGGCGGAACTGTTCCGGTGCCGGACGACGCTTTCGCTGTACCTCGTCGTCGTCCTCGCGGCCGCCGTGCTGCTGTTCGACCTGGCCTACCTGGCGACGTTCACCGCCACGCGCAGCGGACCCGGGCTCGCCGCGGCCGCACTGGCGCTGCTCGCCGCGGCCACCGGCAGCGGACGTGTCCTCATCGGACGGCTCGCCGACCGGCTCGGCCGGCACCGGATCCTGCGCTTCGCCCTGCTGGCCGGCGGGGTCGCCCAGTTCGTGCTGCTGTATTCCGGCGAACACCGGCACGCCGTCGGCCTGCTGCTGGGTGTCGCGCTGGCCGGCCTCGGCAACGGCTGCTGCTACACGCTGCTCGTCGGCCTGGTGCGCGAGTACTTCGGCGAGGAGTCGGCGGCGCAGAACTTCGGGATTCTCTACAGCGCCAAGGCCGTCGGCGCGGCGGTCGGGATCGGGCCGGCCACACTCGTCGTGACGGAGCACGGGTTCGTCGCGGCCGGCGTGCTGAGCCTGGCCGCGGCGGTGCTGTCCGGGCGGCTGAGCCAGCCCGGCCGCCCCAAGTCGCTGCTGCCGGTGGCCTGACGTGGGGCGGATGACGAGCAGGCGGCGGGTGCTGCGCGTCCACGACGGCGGGCACACCGCGCGGCCGGACACGCTGACCGTCGAGGAACCCCTGGAAATCCGGGTCGCCGGCAAGCCGCTGACGATCACGATGCGCACCCCCGGCGATGACTTCGACCTCGCCGCCGGCTTCCTGGTCGGCGAGGGCGTGGTCCGCGCGGCGGCCGACATCCGGTCGATCCGCTACTGCGCCGGCGCCACAGCCGACGGCGGCAACACCTACAACGTCCTCGACGTCGTGCTCGCCGACGGCGTCGCCCCGCCGGACGCCTCGGTGGAACGCAACTTCTACACGACGTCCTCGTGCGGCCTGTGCGGCAAGGCGAGCCTGGACGCCGTGCGCACGACGGTCACCTGGCCGGTCGGCGACGACCCGTTCACGACCGACCCGGCGACGCTGACCGCGCTGCCGGACGAACTCCGGGCGGCCCAACGGGTCTTCGACCGCACCGGCGGCCTCCACGCGGCGGGGCTGTTCGACGCGGACGGGAAGCTGCGGTGCCTGCGCGAGGACGTCGGACGGCACAACGCGGTGGACAAGGTCGTCGGCTGGGCGGCCCGGGACGGCGTGCTGCCGCTGTCCGGAACGGCGCTGATGGTGAGCGGGCGGGCGTCGTTCGAGCTGGTGCAGAAGGCGGTGATGGCCGGGATCCCGTTGCTGGCCGCGGTGTCGGCGCCGTCGTCGCTGGCCGTGGACCTGGCCGCCGAGCTCGGCTTGACGCTGGTGGGGTTCCTGCGCGGGACGTCGATGAACGTCTACACGCGACCGGACCGCCTGGGTCTTCAGCCGAGCTGAGCGAGAACGGCGGCCACGCCGGGGCCGGCCTCGGCCCGGTGCACGGCGGCGAGCTGCCACGGCACGGGCCGCGCGAACCGCCGAACGGCGAGCTCCGGAAACCGGGCGGCGGCCGAGGCGGGCAGCACGCAGGCGGCGAGCCCGGCTTGGACGAGCCCGGCGGCCACGGCGAGATCATCGACTTCCAGCGAGATCCGCCGGTGCGGGAAGGCGAGGTCGACGGCTGCACGGATCGCCCAGCCCGGCGGGAAGTCGACGAGCGAGAGCGCGGAGAGATCGGCGGGGGCGGAACGGGCACCGCCGGGTGTGGTGGCGAGGACCAGCTCTTCGGCGGGAAGCAGCGTGGCGGCCGTGGGGGCGACGCCGTTCGACCCGCGCGCGGGGGGTGCGGCAGTCAGCACCACGTCCACCCGAGACTCCCGCAGTCCGCACTCCACCTCCTCCGGCCGCACCTGGCGGAGCTCCACCCCCAGGCCCGGATGGGCCTGCCGCAGCCGGGCCAGCGTTCGGTGCAGGTCCGCCAGCAGTCCCGGGCAGACCCCGAGCCGCACCTGGCCGTCCACAGGGGACACCGCCGCCCGGGCG
>NZ_MUMI01000766.1 GCF_002155975.1 Amycolatopsis kentuckyensis | reverse complement strand
GGGCCGCGGCCCCGGTCGCGGAGCTTTCGGGGGTCGTCGAGATCGCCGGCGTCGACCGGGCGGGGGCCGACCGGATCGCGACCATGGTCGTGGGCTCGGTGAACGGGCCGCGCGACGGGGGCGAGCGGCCCCTGCGCGTCGAAACCATCTACGACGGGGAGCGCGCCACCATGAAGATCATCGTGCTCGGCGACCTGGCCGCCGGCGCCGACCTGCTGCGCTGGGTCGCCTCGATCGCGGAGAACCTGACGTGACCGCGATCTACCGGTCGGCGGCGGGTGCGGCCGCGGTCCGCGAACGCTACGACGGGCTCCTGGACCGCTGGCCCGTGCCGTCCGAACGGCGCACGCTGGCCACCCGGCTGGGCGACACCTTCGCCGTGGTGTCCGGTCCGGTGGACGCGCCGCCGGTCGTCGCGCTGCAGGGATCCGGGGGCACCGCCGCGCACTGGCTGCCGGACATCGCCACCCTGGCCGGGCGGCTGCGGGTGTACGCGATCGACGCGCCCGGCGAGCCGGGCCGGACCGTCGGGGCGCGGCCCCCGCTCGGGTCGGCCGCCTACGCCGAATGGGTCGACGACGTCCTCGACGAGCTCGAACTGCCGCGCGCGGCCTTCCTCGGCACTTCGCTGGGCGGCTGGTGGGCGCTGGACTACGCGCTTCGCCGTCCCGAGCGGGTCGCCGCGCTGGTGCTGGTCAACCCGTCCGGGGTCGGCCGGCGCCGGACGGCGCCGTTGCTGAAGTTCGCCTTCCACGGCCTCTTCGGCGACCGGGGCCGCCGCCGGTCGCTGGCCATGGTCGCCCAGGGCAGCCCGGCCGATCCGGCGCGGCGCGCGGTCGGCGAGTTCACCCTCGCGACGTTCGAGCACTTCAAGCCGCGGCTGGCGGCGATCCCGGTGTTCCCGGTCGAGCGCCTGCGGGAACTGGTGATGCCGGTGCAGGCGCACTTCGGGGCCCGTGACGTCCTCCTCGACCAGCGGGAGGCGGCGGCGAACCTGCGGGGCGCCCTCCCGGACGCCGACGTCCGGCTGACCGAGGACGCCGGGCACTTCCTGCCCGGCTGGGCCTCGGCCGCCGCGGCATTCCTGGCCGGGGAACGATCGTGATCGAGCAGCGCCACGGCACCGGGGTGTGGTTCGAGCCCGCCGAAGGACCCGAGCTCGGCACCGAGCAGGACGCCGTCGACCTGATCGGCGCGACCTACGGCCAGGGCGCCGACGTCCTCGTCGTGCCGGTCGAGCGGTTCGCCGCCCGGTTCTTCGACATGCACGAGAAGCTCATCGGGCACTTCTTCTCCAAGATCGTCCAGTACGGCTACCGGCTGGTCCTGCTCGGCGACGTCCGCGCGCACGTCGAAGCGAGCACCGCCTTCCGTGACGTCGTGCGGGAATCGAACCGCGGCAAGGACGTCTGGTTCGTGGCCGACCTCGCCGAGCTCGACACCCGGCTGGCCGCACGGCACTGAGCCGGGCGGCGCAACCGGGCCGCGGTGGGCAACCATCGCCCCGCGCGGGGCG
>NZ_MUMI01000765.1 GCF_002155975.1 Amycolatopsis kentuckyensis | reverse complement strand
GCGTGATTGAACCCGTAACTCGCGTGATTGAAGCCCGAAGTCGCGTGATTGAAGCCGGAACTGGCGAGTTCCGGCTCCAGTCACGCGAGTTCCGGCTCTGATCACGCGAGTTCCGGCTCCAGTCACGCCAGTTCCGGCTCTGATCACGCGAGATGCGAGTTCCGACCCGGCCGCCTCGAGGCTGGTCGAACCGGTTCGCCGGTCGATTCGTTGCCTTTGCGGTATCTCCTGTCGTAGGGTGCAGTTCGCGATCGAACCGGTTCGACATCCACCTCAGACCCGACCGGAGTCCCCATGGTTCAACGGCGAACTGTCCTGCCCGCCACCCTCGCCACCCTCCTCACCGCCGCCCTGCTCAGCGCCCCGCAAGCCACCGCGGCCTCCGCGGCCACCAGCACCCTCACCGTCGACCTGGCCGCCACCACCGGCGCCTTCCACGGCGGCGCCGCCGGGTCCCTCTACGGCGTCTACGGCGACGGCGTCCCCAGCGACACCGCGCTGGCCGGCTTCCACCCGAAGACCCTCGCCACCAAAGCCCAGGACGGCCCGCAGCACCCCGGCGCCGACGCCCTCGAAGTCGCGAACCCGTTCGTCGCCGCCGGCGGGCGGGATGTCTACGTCTACATGACCGACATCTACCGCGGCTTCCCGTACCAGCGCGCCCCGGGGCAGGCCGGCGTCGACGACTACCGCGCCAAGCTCACCGCCCAGGTGAACCAGGCTTCCGGGCGAAGCGACCACATCGTCTACGTCCCCTTCAACGAACCCGAAGGCAACTGGTACGGCACCGGCCAGTACAGCTACAACAACGTCAGCTGGCTGACCGATCCCCAGTACTTCTTCGCCGAGTACAAACAGGCCCACGACCTCATCAAGCGGCTCGACCCGCGGGCACGCATCGCCGGCCCGAACACGAGCGTCCTCTACGACCAGGTCAAGGGTTTCCTCCAGTACTGCAAGGCGAACGACTGCCTGCCGGACGTGATCACCTGGCACGAGCTGTCCTCGCCCGCGTCCGTCCGGTCCAATGTGGACCGCTACCGCGGCTGGGAGCGCGAGCTGGGCATCGGGCCGCTGCCGATCAACCTCGACGAATACGCCTACCGCTACCACCTCTCCGTGCCCGGCCAGATGATCCAGTGGATGTCGGCCATCGAGGACTCGAAGGTCGACGCCGACCTCGCGTACTGGAACATCGACGGCAACCTCGACGACAGCGTCGCCGAAGCGAACAAGGGCAACGGCCAGTGGTGGCTGTTCAACGCCTACGGCCGGCTGACCGGGAACACCGTGCGCGTCACCCCGCCGTCACCCGGGCAGCAGTACACGCTGCAGGGCATCGCCACCCTCGACCGCGCCAAGCGGCAGTCGCGCACGCTCTTCGGCGGCTCGAACGGCGCCGCGGACGTCCGGTTCACGCACGTCGACCGGAAGCTCTTCGGCAGCCGCGTGCACGTGACCGTGCAGGAGATCCCGTGGACCGGGCAGCTCGGCGACTCGCCCGCGCCGCAGCGGAAGCTCGACACCGAACTGGCCGTCGCCCCCGACGGCAGTCTCACCCTGCCGTTCACCGATCTCCGGGAAATGTCGGCGTACCAGGTGATCCTCAGTCCCGGCGGCAGCGGCACCACCGACGGGTCACCGGTTCCGTGGCGCCACACCTACGAAGCCGAGGACGCCGCGCACACCGGCACCGGCTGGAGCCGCAACGGTCCCGAAGGCAACCCCGGCAACGTCGGCAAGTTCGCCACGTCCGGTGACTACAACGTCGGCGGCCTGCGGACCGGGTCCGACGTCAAGCTCTCCTTCGACGTCGAGGTGCCCCAGGACGGCCGCTACGACCTCAGCGTCTTCTCCAACACCTACAACAAGTACCCGAGCGTCGTCGCCCAGGGCCCGACGAACGTCTTCCTGCGGGTCGACGGCAAGGATCCGCGGCAGCTGATCCTGCCCGTCTCCTACGAGTGGGTGGTCTGGGACCACACGGACACCCGCGTGCCGCTCACCGCCGGACGGCACACGATCACCCTGGCCGCGGCCGACCCCGACCTCGGGACCACCCGCGGCGACGCGATCATCGACAAGATCGACCTCACCCGGGTCGACCCCGCCACCGACGGCCGGGCGACCTACGAAGCGGAATACGCCGACCTCGCCGGTGCCCCGGTCCGGTACGACGTCCGCGGCTCGTCCGGCCCCGGCGCGGTGGCGGTGCGCCGGGGCGCGTCGGCGACCTTCTGGGTCCACGCCGATCACGACGGCTACGCGTCGGTCAGCTTCGACCGGACCGGTCGCGGCACCGCCCGCGTCGACGTCAACGGGCAGCCCGGGTTCACGCTCGGCACCCGGGACGCCGCGTCGCTGTTCCTCTCCGCGGGCCTCAACCGGCTCGTCGTCACCGGCGTGACCGGCGACTTCCTGCTCGACCGGGTCCGCACCGCGCCGTCGCCGGTCCCCGCCCCGGCGCGGATCGAGGCCGAACGCGGCGTGCTCACCGGCGCGGCCGAGCGGAGCGGCGACCGGTCGTTCGCGTCGGGCCAGGTCGTCACCGCGGTGGGCGACGGGCCGGGTAACGCGCTGACCCTGCGGGTGACGGCGAAGCAGGCGGGCCGGCACGTGCTCGTCGTCCGCTACTCGAACGCGGAAGAGTCGATCCCCACCCACTACAACCCCGACCCGGTCGCGCGGCACGCCGACATCGCCGTCAACGGCGAATTCGCGCGGCGGGTGCTGTTCCCGACCACGTTCCACTTCAACCAGTTCCGCGACCTCGCCGTGCCGGTCGACCTGCGCGCCGGCGCCAACACGGTCACCTTCACCGCCCAGGAACTGCCCGACTGGGACGGGAAGACGTTCAACCAGTTCGGCCAGCGCTCGAAGTACGCCCCGGACATCGACTACGTCACGGTCGCGCCCCTCGTGGCCGGCTGAGCGCGCGTCCGCTACGCGGTGCCCGGCGCCGCGGAACGCCGGCCGGACGGGGACTTCGGACCCTGCCGGCCGGCCCCGTCGCGGGCCGGCGCCGGGGTGGGCCGCGGTTCCCCGGCCCGGGCGCGGCGGGCGCCGAGGACGGTGACGATCAGGTGGTCGATGGGCGACATCGAGGCCTCCCCGCGAAGCCGGGTGGACCCCCTCCGGGATTCGGGGTGCCCGCGGCACGGGAGCCCGAAACCCGGAGAGGCCGGCCACCGGCGTCCCGGTTTTTCAGCGGGCGAACACCTTCAGGTCGATCGAATCGCCGAGGAGACGGTCGCCGGCCGCGTTGGGGTGGTAGCAGTCGGTGCGCCAGTCCGCGCGGATCACCGTCGGGTCCGCCGGGTCGCGCAGCACGGCGTCGAAGTCGAGCACCGCGTCGAACACCCCCGAAGTGCGGATCCACGCGTTGACCGCGAGCCGGGCCTGTTCCTTCGGGCTGCCGGCCGCGTTGCACATCGGCAGGACCGTCGCGCCGACGATCCGGCGGCCGACCGCGTGCACCCGCCCGGCGATGGTGCGCATGGCGTCGATGACCTGCTCGGCCGGGGCCGGTGGGGCGTTGTCGCCGCCGCCGAGGTCGTTCGTCCCCTCCAGGAGCAGGACGTACCGGACCCCCGGCAGGGACAGCACGTCCCGGTCGAGCCGGACCGGTGCGGGCGGGCCGCAGCACTGGCCGGTGGGGTCGTACGGGTTGGGCTGCACGCTGACGGTGTTGCCGCTGATCCCGGCGTTGGCCACCGACAGCCGCCGCGACGGCGGCAGCGTCCCGATGCGCTCGGCGAGCACGTCGGTCCAGCGCGGACCGCCGCCGAACGCGTTGTAGCCGTCGGTGATCGAGTCGCCGAGGGCGACGATCGTGCCGCGGGCGGGCGACGCGGCGCTGATCGCGTCGGCCCACCACAGGACGCCGGGCGCGAAGGGCCCGAACGCGCCGCCCGACTCGTCCGCGCCCGTGTCGCCGGGCCCGGCCGAGGTGAACGACCCCGGCGTCGCCGT
>NZ_MUMI01000764.1 GCF_002155975.1 Amycolatopsis kentuckyensis | reverse complement strand
GTCAGATCCCCAGCCGGTGCAGCAGCTGCCCCTCCAGCCGCTCCAGCTCGCCTGCCACCGCTCGGTGCACCGACTTCCGCCGCGCCGCCGGCATCCGCTCCGCCGCGCGGACCGAAGCCGACAGCTGCTCCAACGTCCCCAGTGCTCCCTGCACGAACTCCTGGTCCGCCTTCGAAGCCTTCTCCGACTTCCGCAGGTCCTGGCAGCCCTCCGCCACGCCCGCGATCCGGGCGTGCAGGGCCGCGCCCCGGCCGGTGTACTCGCCCAGCCGGTCGATCGAAACGCCCAGCTTGCGCGCCTGGTAGCGGTCGTACGCCTCCCGGGCCGCGCCCGCCGCGCGCACCGCCAACGGCGCCACCACCGGGATCACCGCCGGGCCGAGCACCTTCGCCACCGCGACCGCGTTCTTCGCCCTTTTTGGGGTGAACCTGGCTTCACCCTCGACCTTGGCCTTGCGCGCCATGGCACCTCCTGCGACGTGTCGAGGTCGAACTTACTGGTCGCCCGGGTGGCGGGCATGTCGGCTCGGCGGTGGGAATCTAGAGTGATCTCCATGAACACCGAGGTGGTACTCGACGCGGGCGCGGTCAGCCGCTGCCGTCGCCGCGTGCACCTCGAACACGACCCCACCATGCGCGAGGTCCCGCTTTCGCCGCCCGACCCCACCGCGCAGCAGCGGATCGACGACGCCGCCGCCCACCGCGAGGACATCGTCACCCGGCTGATGGCCGCCAACGACGACCGCTGGGTGAAGATCGGCCGCGACCTGCCCGCCCACGAGCGCGTCGAGCAGACGCTGCAGGCCTTCGCCGACGAGGCGCGCTACATCTGGGGTGCGCTGCTGCCGGTCGACCCGGCCGGGCACCGGCGCGGCGGGATCGACCTGCTCGTCCGCACCGGCCGCGGCTACGTCCCGGTGCTCGTCGTGCGCCACCGCATCACCGACCGCGGTGCCGGCGCGATCGTCACCGCGATGACCGACCTCGACCCGGCCCACCGTGCCGCCGACGAAGGCCGCAAGGTCCGGTCGCAGCCGCGCGACCAGCTCCGGCTCGTGCACATCCGCCGCATGCTGCAGACGCTCGGGCAGGCCGACGAGAGCCTCACCCTCGGCGGCGTCATCGGGCTCGACG
>NZ_MUMI01000763.1 GCF_002155975.1 Amycolatopsis kentuckyensis | reverse complement strand
AAGGGACACATCGGTCAGCGGGACATCACCGGTGTTCGCGACGACGAGGGTGAACGTGACGACGTCGCCTTGGCGGACGCGCGTGGGTGTGGCGTCGTTGGTGACGGTGAGCGCGGGGTGGATGACATCGACACCGGCGCTGGCGTCGGCGGTCACCGGCCGATTCGTGGCATCGGTACCGGAGGCTTTCGCGACGGCGGCGAAGTCGTTGTCACCGGCGGCTTGGGTGCAGCTGTAGGTGCGCTTCGCCTGCGGTTCGAGCCGGCCCAGGGATTTGGTGCAGTCCCGGGCCAGCGGATCGTTGACGGAGACGTCCTGGAGCACGCTGTCACCGGTGTTGGTGACGGTGATGGTCGAGGTCACGGTGTCGCGGGCCCGCACGACGGCGGGGTCGACGCTCCGAGCGATCGCAACGGCCGGATGGATGACATCGACAACAGCGCCGGCGGCCGCGGTGACGTCCGGACCGACGGGCGGAGTGGCGACGATCCGGAGAGTGCGGGTGACGTCGTCGGCCGGGGCGGTGGCGGTGCAGGCGAAGTCGCGGGTGGCGCCGGGGTCGAGGGTGCCGTCGAGGGGCTGGGTGCAGCTGGTGGCAGCGGCACGGGTGGTCGCGGCGGCTGAGGCGCCCGGCTGAGCAGCGGCTTGCGCTCCAGCGCCCGGCCGAGCGGCCACCTGCCCACCAGCGGGTTGCCCCGCGGCGCCCGGTCGGGCAATGGCTCGCGCCCCGATGGCCTGCCCGTCGGCGGCTTGCACGCCCGCGGTCTGCGAGCCGGAAGCGCCGGAGCCCTGCGCACCGGCACCCGGCGAGGCGGCAGCCTGGCCCCCGATCGCCCGCGCGCCCGCAGCCTGCGTGTCCGTGACTCGGAGGCCGGCCAGCGGCACGTCACCGGCGTTGCGGACCGTGATCCGGAACGGCACCTTGTCGCCCTCCCGGAACGGGCCGCCCGTCACCGCGGCCGTGATCGCGACCGCCGGGTGCTGGACCGCGAACGCCCCCTCGGCGGCCGCCGTCACCGGGCGGGCGGTCGGGTCCGTGCCCGTCAGCGTCGGCTTGTTCGCGAAGCCGGCCGGGCCCGCGATCGTCGTGCACGTGGACTCCCGCTGCGCCTGCGGCTGGAGCGTGCCGAACCGCTTCGCGCACGACGGGACCTGGGCGTCCGCGATCGAGACCTCCGTCAGCGGCACGTCGCCCGTGTTGGCCGCGGTGATCGTCCACGTCACCGTGTCGCCCTCGCGGACCTGGGCCGGGGTCGCGCGCACGGCCAGCCTGACCGCCGGGTGGATCACGTCGACCGCCGCGTCGTCGGTGACCTTCACCGCGCGGCCGAGCTGGTCCTTGCCGGTGGCCGTGGCCGTGGTGGCCACGTCGTCCGGTGGGGCCGGCGCACCGCACGTGTAGGTGACCGTCCCGCCCGGGGCCAGTGCGCCGATCGCCTTGGCGCACGCCGGGACGTCGTCGGCCACCGTCACCTCGGTCAGCGGTGCGTCGCCGGCGTTGGCGACCGTCAGCGTGTACGTGATCGGGTCGCCGGCGCGCGCGATACCGGGCGTGGCGTCCTTCGTGAGCGTCAGCGCCGGGGTGATCACCGTGACCGTCGCCGACGCGGTGGCTGTCACGGGCCGGCCGGCCAGGTCGGTTCCGGTCGCCGTCGCCTGGGACGTCGTGGTCCGGGACGGGTTCGCCGTGCACGTGTACGTCTGCGTCGCGCCCGCGGCCAGGCCGGCGAACGTGCGCGCGCACGCCGCCGTCGTGTCGTCGGTGACCTTCACCGGGGCCAGCGGGCTGTCGCCGGTGTTGCGGACGGCGACCGTCCAGGTGACGGCGTCCCCGGCGTGGATCACCGGCGGGTCCGCGGTCTTGGTGACCTCGACCGCGGGCGCGATCGTCGGCGCGGGTGCGTCGGCCGTCGCCGTGACCTGCTTGCCGAGCTCGTCGGTGCCCAGCGCGCTCGCCGTGTTGACGCCGTCGGCGATCGGGGCCTTCGCGGTGCACGTCGTCGTGCGGGTTTCGCCCGGCGCGAGCGCTCCGGTGAGCGCGCACGACGGCGTCTTCGGGTCGGTGACCTGGAGGCCGGACAGCCCCGTGTCGCCGGTGTTCGTGACCTTGATCGTGAAGGTCGCGACCTCGCCGGCGCGGTACGCGGGCCGGTCGGCCGTCTTCGTCATGCCCAGCGCCGGGTGCAGGACGTCCACGTGCGCGCTCGCGACGCCGTCGAGTGCGTCGCCGAGCGTGCTCGTGCCGGTCACCTTCGCGGTGTTGGTGAAGTCGTCGGGCGGCGCGGTTCCGGTGCACGAATAGGTCACCGTCTGCCCTGGGGCGAGCGTGCCGAGCGGTTTGGCGCACTCCGGGACGGCCGGGTCGGCGACCTCGACCCTGGACGCCGGGACGTCGCCCGGGTTGGTCACGGCTACGGCGAACGTCACCGGCTCGCCGGCGTGCGCCTTCGGCTGGGTCGCTCGCAGGGCGATCTGGAGTTCGGGCACCGGCACCGAAAACGCCAGGTTCTGCGCCAGGACGTCATCGCCGCTGGTGACGACGCCGAGCTTCGCGCTCGTTGCGCCGGCACGAACGCTGTCGATGTTGAACGCCTTCGCGTCGACGCTGAAGTTGTTCGGTGCCGCGGCGTTGTCGGCGTTGGAGATGAAGAAGTTCGACGTGCCGCCGGTCGCGGGCTCGGCGGCCGGGGTGCCGTCGACCAGGAACTGGTCGCCGGATCGACCCCAGTCGCCGTCGTACGCCGTGACGCCGAGGTGTGCGTCGGCGGCCGCCGCGCGGAAGCCGGTGATCGCCGTCTCGGCCGGCGGGGCGCCGGGGGTCTGCCGGACGTGGCCGTCGTAGACGACCACCTTGCGCTTGTTCGGCGCGTAGTCCGCGTTGCGCTCCGGGTAGGCGTAGACGAGCGCGACCGACCAGCCGCCGACGCAGTCGAATCCCTTCAACGCCCAGACATTCCCGACCGTCACGTCGAAAACGGCAGGGACACCGGCGAACCGGCTGGTCACGTCGGCGTGCGCCGAGTAATACCCGCCGTCTTCGGCGTACCCCGAAGGCGCGACGTCCACGGATTCCGCGCTGCCGACGGAAAGCCGGACGTTCTGCTTCGCGGGCGTCCCGGGCGGCGCGACCGCCGAGGGGCCGCAGGCGGTGCTGCCGGCCCAGTTCAGCCGGGCGAAGACGACGCGAGCTCCCGGCGGGACGCCCACCGACGCGCTCGCCGAGTCGAACGTCGCCGGGTCGGTGTCGACGTCGGCCCACTGCATGAAGAAGTCGTCGTTGGCCAGGGTGTCCTTGCGGTCGGCGGTGTTCGCGCAGGCCGCCGGGGTCGCGACCGTCCCGCTGGTCGGCGCGCCGTCGGCGGCGACCGGGCAGCGCAGGACGCCGTTGCCCGCGTAGACGAAGTCGCCGTAGACCACGGCGTCGTAGCCGACGGCGAACGGAGGGGCGGCGGCCGCGCCCGCCGCCGGTACGAAGGCCGAGGCCAGGAAGACCAGTGCCAGCACGAGAATCGGGCGAAGCGGTCTTTCGGGCAACGGCACTCCTTGCCACCTCCGGGGCCGAGACGACCCTTGGGAGCGTGGCACGAGTCCCGGTTTTACGCCTTCAAACTCACTCGTTCGTGGATTCGGTCAGCTTCGTCGTCGACTCGTGGGTGAGGGCGGTGGCGGCCTGGACGAACCCGATGATCGTCCGGAGCTCGTCGTCGGTGTAGCGGTCGCAGAGCTCGTGCATTCCCTTCACGAGGTGGTCCCACAGGTGCACGCCGCTCGCGATGGACCGCAGGTCCAAGGCGATGAGGATCTTGCGCCGATCCTCCGGGTGCGGCTCGCGGTTGACGATGCCCTTGCGCTCCAGCCGGTCGATCATCGCCGTCACCGACGCCGGGGCGAGCCCCGACAGGCGCGCGAGGTCCTTCGGCGTCTGCGAGCCGAAGCGCGCGAGGTAGTCCAGGACCTTGCTCTCCACCGCCGAGAGCCCGCGGGTCTCGGAGATCGCGGTGTGGAACATGACCGTCTCCGTCGACAGCTCCCGCGACCTGAGCAGGACTTCTTCGACGAGTTCCGTTCGCTCGCTTGACACGGCGACCAGCCTAGCCCACTCTTTAGTTCGACAGAACGAATTACTTTCTAAGACATTCGAGGGGTCGAACTACATGACACAGGCACTGATCATCGGGGGCGGCG
>NZ_MUMI01000762.1:204-517 GCF_002155975.1 Amycolatopsis kentuckyensis | reverse complement strand
GGCTGTGCGAGGTCTCGCGGGTCCGGCCGCCGCTGGGCCCCGGCCAGCTGGCGGGCCAGGAGTACCTGCTGTCGATCATGGACGAGCTGGGCCTGCCGCCGCGCCAGGCCGTCGCGGCGGCCAACGGGATCGGCACGTACGTCGACGCGAACGCGGCGCTCGACGCGGAGAACACCCGGCTGGAACGCAGCACCGGCCAGTCGACCGAGGCGTGGTGGCACCAGCGGTCGTCGTTCTGGGAGAACTACTTCGTCGTCGACGCGCACCCGGCGATGAACCGCATCTGGCTCGGCGGCGGCTTCGACCAGAGCGC
>NZ_MUMI01000762.1:0-129 GCF_002155975.1 Amycolatopsis kentuckyensis | reverse complement strand
GTGACGGCGTGGGTGTAGCCGTCGGTGTCGCAGCGGATGTGCACCAGGAACGGCTCCACTGGGCTCACCCGGCCGGGCTGGTCGAGGTGGTTTCGGTCGGGGTGCTGGTCGAGCCGGCCGGGGTGTCGG
>NZ_MUMI01000761.1 GCF_002155975.1 Amycolatopsis kentuckyensis | reverse complement strand
ACGCCGATCCGGATCGGCGTCAACGCCGGTTCGCTGGACAAGCGGATCATGGACAAGTACGGCAAGGCGACGCCGGAGGCGCTGGCCGAGTCGGCGCTGTGGGAGGCGTCGCTGTTCGCCGAGCACGACTTCCACGACATCAAGATCTCGGTGAAGCACAACGACCCGGTGGTCATGGTGCGCGCCTACGAGATCCTCGCCGAGCAGTGCGACTACCCGCTGCACCTCGGCGTCACCGAGGCCGGCCCGGCGTTCCAGGGCACGATCAAGTCGGCGGTGGCGTTCGGTGCGCTGCTGCGGCAGGGCATCGGCGATACGATCCGCGTCTCGCTGTCCGCGCCGCCGGTCGAAGAGGTCAAGGTCGGCATTCAGATCCTGCAGTCGCTGAACCTCAAGCAGCGCAAGCTGGAGATCGTGTCGTGCCCGTCGTGCGGGCGCGCGCAGGTCGACGTCTACACGCTCGCCGAGCAGGTCACGGCCGGGCTCGAGGGCATGGAGATCCCGCTGCGCGTGGCCGTCATGGGCTGCGTCGTGAACGGCCCGGGCGAGGCCCGCGAGGCCGACCTGGGCGTGGCTTCGGGCAACGGCAAGGGGCAGATCTTCGTCAAGGGCGAGGTCATCAAGACCGTGCCGGAGCACGCGATCGTCGAGACGCTCATCGAAGAGGCCATGCGCATCGCCGAAGAGGCGGGCGAGTCCCTGGGTGAGGGCGCGCCGGTGGTCACCGCCGGCTGAGTTCTTTCCGCTGAAGCCCTCCTCACCTTCGTGGTGAGGAGGGCTTCGGCGCGTCTTCAGCCTTGCAGGTGGTGCTGGGCGGCGTCGCGGATCTGCAGCCGCACGTTCTCCAGCGCGGCCGCGACCTCGTCGATCTGCTGCGAAGCGAGCTGGATGGCGCCCTGGATCGCGGTCGCGCTGGACGTCTCCCCGAGCAGGCCGAGCACCTGGGCCTGGAGGTCTTCGAGGTCGCTCTTCGTGGCGAGCGCGATGCCGGTCGGCACCTGGTCGGCGAGCAGCTCCAGCTGCTGCGCCTGCTCCTGGATCGTCATCGGGTGGTTCCTTCCGCGGTGGGGACGCACGTCCGTGTTATCAGACCCGGGAACTGTCGGTGGTGACGATTACGCTGGCATTCGTGAGCGTGACCTGGGCAGTTCGGCGGCCGCACCCGGTGGTGCGGCCCCTGGTCACGCGCTATGTCGGGTATGCGCAGGACGACGTGACGCTGGCCGTTCACCGCGGGCTGCCGTCCCGGTATGTGACGCTCGTCATCAGCCTCGCCGGGCCGGTGCGCATGGGCGGGCGCAGCCTCCAGGCGCTGGTCGGCGGGCTCCACACGCGCGCGGTGCTGATCCGGCAGGACCGCGTGCAGGAGGGCCTGCAGCTGGAGCTCGACCCGCTGGGCGTGCGGACGCTGTTCGGCGTGACGGCGGCCGAGCT
The DNA here is from genome assembly GCF_002155975.1 of Amycolatopsis kentuckyensis. GTDB lineage: Bacteria > Actinomycetota > Actinomycetes > Mycobacteriales > Pseudonocardiaceae > Amycolatopsis > Amycolatopsis kentuckyensis. The sequence continues at coordinate 964 of NZ_MUMI01000761.1, read as the reverse complement.
GAGCGGCGAGGTGGCCGACCTCGCCGACTTCGGCCTCGGCTCGCTGCCGGAGAGGCTGCGGGAGCTGCCGTGGCGCGAGCGGTTCGCGCTGCTGGACGACGTCCTGGCCGCCCGGGCCGTCGAGCCGGTGGCGCCGCCGCCCGAGCTGGGGGAGGCGTGGCGCCGGATGCGGGGCGCGGACGGGCGGGTGCGCGTCGCGGACCTGGCGGACGAGGTCGGCTGGAGCCGTCGCCACCTCGGCGAGCGGTTCCGCACGGAGCTGGGGCTGGCGCCGAAGCAGGCGGCGCGGGTGCTGCGGTTCGAGCGGGCCGGGCGCCTGCTGCGGCGGGGGCGGACGGACCTGGCGGCGCTGGCCGCGGAGTGCGGGTTCTACGACCAGGCGCACCTCACCAACGAGTGGCGTGCGCTGGCGGGCTGCACGCCGGGGACGTGGATCGCCGAGGAGCTCCCGTTCCTCCAAGACCAGGAGGCGGAGGTGGCGCGAAGCTGACGGCATGACACCTGAACCGAACGTCTGGCCCGCCCTCCGGTACGACGACGCCCCGGCCGCGGTCCGCTTCCTCGTCGACGTCCTGGGCTTCACCGAGGCGCTGGTGGTGCCCGAAGGCGACCTGATCGCGCACGCCGAGCTGCGCTGGCCCGAAGGCGGCGCGGTGATGCTGGGCAGCGTCCGGCCGCCGGACGGAGTCCACGACGCGATGAAGCCGGGCGCGTCCGCGGTGTACGTGGTGTCGGACAAGGTGGACGAGGTGTACGCGCGGGTGAAGGCCGCGGGCGCGGAGCTCACGGCGGACCTGACGGACACCGAGTACGGCTCGCACACGTTCAGCCTGCGCGACCCGGAGGGCAACTCCTGGACGATCGGCACCTACCGCGGCGCGGCCTGAACGCAGGGGGCGGGCGCGGTGGCGAGTCCGATCGGGGCCGGGGCCGGGCTGAAGCCTGCCCGCCACCGCGCCCGCCC
>NZ_MUMI01000760.1 GCF_002155975.1 Amycolatopsis kentuckyensis | reverse complement strand
GTCCGACACCCAGCGCTCGCAGGCCGCCGAGCTCGGCCCCGCCGAGCCGAGCCCACGCGGCAACCCACCAGTCCACCTCTCCGCCCCGATCCTCTGCATCGTCGGCTCCAGCGATCCGGCAACCGAGCTCCACGAGGAACGTCACCGCGAATGGGGCGCCTTCGCCGACCGCGTCGACCTGGCCGTCATCCCCAAGGCCGGCCACTACTTCCTGCGCCACCAAGCCGCCGAAGTCGCCGAGGTGCTCAAGACCCGGTTCGCCGGCTGGGCCGCCGGGAACCTCCCGCCCCGGGTCCGGAACGTCCCCACCGCCACCAAACGCGGCCTCCGCGCCTTCTACACCGTCGCCGGCGGTCAGGCCGTCTCCATGATCGGCAACGAGCTGAGCTCGTTCGCCCTCGGCGTCTGGGCCTACCAGCGCAGCGGCCGCGTGCTCGACCTCGCCCTCGTCGTCCTGCTCGCCCGCGTCCCGGCCATGCTGCTGACCCCGGTGGGCGGGGCGCTCGCCGACCGGGTCGACCGGCGGCGCGTCCTGCTCGCCTGCGACCTGGCCGCCGGCGCCGCGATGGCCGCGCTCGCCGTCCTCATCGCCGTCAGCCGGCTGGACCTGGTGTCGGTGTGCGCGATCGTCGGGGTCACCTCGGTGGCGTCGGCGTTCCACCGGCCCGCCTACCTCGCCGCGATCGCCCAGCTGGTGCCGAAGCCCTACCTCCCGCAGGCGAACGCGCTCGCCGACATCGGCGTCGGGCTCGGCACCGTCCTCGGGCCGGTCCTCGGCGGCCTGCTGATGGGGTTGTCCGGCCTGACCTCGGTCGTCGTGGTCGACGTGGCCACCTTCGCCGTCGGTGTCGGGACGCTCGTGGCCGTGCGGTTCCCGGACCGGCTGTTCTTCCCGCAGCACGAACCCTTCAAGAAGGCGCTCACCGGCGGGTTGCTCTTCGTGGTGCGCCGCAAGCCCCTGCTGGCGATGGTCGGCTACTTCGCCGTGGTCAACTACTTCACCGCGCTGATGTGGGTCGTCATCACGCCGCTCGTGCTGTCGATCGGCTCGCCGGGCGAGCTCGGGTTCGTCAGCGCCGCCGGCGGGATCGGGGCCGCCGTGGGCGCGGTCGTGGTGGTCTTCTGGGGCGGCACCCGGCGCCGGGCCACCGGCATGATCGCCTTCGTCATCGGGTCCGGTGCCGGCGTGGTGCTGATGGGCGCGTGGCCGTCGGCCGTCGTCATCGGCGCGGGGCTGTTCGTGCGGCTGGCCTGCATGAGCATCGGCAACGCGCACTGGCTGTCGATCATCCAGACCAAGGTCGGCCAGCACCTGCAGGGCCGGGTGCTCGCCATCAACGTCATGCTCGCGACGGCGATGACCCCGCTCGGCTACCTGACCGCGGGCGCGCTGTCCGAGTGGCTCGGCCCGGCCACGCTGATGGTGTTTTCCGGCCTCTTCCTCGTCGTCTGGGGCGGGTTCGGCCTGCGCTGGCGGCGGCTGCGCGACATCGACGTCCTGCTGCCCGACGCCGCGCCGCCGGCCGAGGTCGACACCGATCTCGACCGCGTGCAGGCGCTCGCCGACCGGGCGCTGGCGCGGTGACGGCGATGGCACTGGTCACCGAAACCGACATCGCCGAAGCCGCGGGCCTGATCGGCCCGCTGCTGCTTCCGACGGCCTTGGCCGGGCCGGTCGGCGGGCTCTGGATCAAACCGGAGAACCGGCAGCGGACCGGGTCGTTCAAGGTCCGCGGCGCGCTCAACGCGGTCGCCCGCCTGCCCGGACCGCAGCACGTCCTCGCGCAGTCGTCGGGCAACCACGGGCGGGCGATCGCCTACGCCGCGGCCCGCCACGGCCGGCGCGCCACCGTGGTCCTGCCCGACACCGCACCCGCGTACAAGGTCGACGCCGTGCGGGCACTGGGCGCGGAGGTGGTCATCGTGCCGCCCGCGCGCCGGGAAGCGGCGACGGCCGAGCTGCTGGCGGACACCGGCGCGGCCCTGGTCGGGTCGGCCGACTTTGCCGTGATCGCCGGCCACGGCACGGTCGGCGCGGAGATCGTCCGGGAGCTGCCCTCGATCGGCACCGTGCTGGTCCCGGTCTGCAACGGCGGCCTGCTCGCCGGGGTCGCCGCCGCCGTCAAGGCGCTGTCCCCCGGGACGCGGGTCGTCGGCGTCGAACCGGCACTGGCCGGCGACGCCGCCGAGTCGCTGCGGACCGGGCGGCTCGTGCGCTGGCCGGTCGCGCAGACCTACCGCACGATCGCCGACGGGCTGCGGGCCCCGGTGCTGGGCGAGCTGGCCTGGCAGCACATCCGGTCACTGGTCGACGACATCGTCACCGTCGGCGAGGACGACATCGTGGCCGCGCAGGCCTTCCTGCTCGGGGAGTTCGGGGTGCTGGCCGAACCGAGCGGCGCGGTCGCCACCGCCGCGCACCTGACCGGGCGGGTCGCCGGGACCGCGGTCGCCATCGTTTCCGGCGGAAACGTCGCCGCCCCGAGCAGAGAGCGGGTGCCCGTTGAGCACGGCTGAGATAGGCGGGGTGCTGACGACCATCGGCGGCACGCCCCTGGTCGCGCTGGACCGGATCGCCCCGGGCCTGCGCGTCTTCGCGAAGATGGAGAAGTTCAACCCCGGCGGCAGCGTCAAGGACCGGACCGCGCTGCACATGCTGCAGGGCGCCCTGCGCGCGGGCACGCTGGTCCCGGGCCGCTCGGTCGTGGTCGAATCCACATCGGGCAACCTCGGAGTCGGGCTGGCCCAGCTGTGCGCGTACTTCGGGCTCGACCTCGTCTGCGTCGTCGACACCCGCACGACCGCCCAGACCATCGCGCTCCTGCGGGCCTACGGCGCCACCGTGGAGCTGGTCAGCGAGCCGGTGGACGGCGACCTGCTCGGCGCCCGGATCGCCCGGGTGCACGAACTGCTCGCGCGGCTGCCGGACGCGTTCTGGCCCAACCAGTACACCAACCCGCTCAACCCGGCGGCGCACGAGCAGACCATGCACGAGATCGCCGAGGCCCTCGACGGCCACGTCGACTACCTCTTCTGCTCGGTCAGCACCGGCGGCACGATGCGCGGCTGCGCGGACTACCTCCGGCGGCACGGGCTCACCACGAAGCTCGTCGCCGTCGACGCCGCGGGCAGCGCGATCTTCCACGTTCCGACCGAGGGACGGCTGCTGCCCGGGCACGGCGCCGGACGGCGGCCGCCACTGGTCGACACCTCCGCCGTCAGCGAAGTGGTCCACGTGAGCGACCTCGAGTGCGTGCGCGCCTGCCGGACGCTCGTGGCCCGGGAAGCGATCCTCGCCGGCGGTTCCTCGGGCGCGACCGTCGCCGCGCTGGGGAAGCTGCGCGACCGCATCCCGGCGGACTCGGTGTGCGTGCTCGTCTTCCCCGACGACGGCAACCGGTACCTCGACACCATCTACTCCGACCACTGGGTGCGCGAACACTTCGGCGAGGTGCCCGCCCCCGGATCCCGCGCGCTCGCGGCCATTCCCTGAGGAGCCTTCGTGCGTCATCTCATCTCGCTGGACGACCTCGCCGACGACGACCTGCGCGCCATCGTGCGCCGGGCCGCCCAGCTGGCCGAACGGCCGCGCTCGGCCGGGACGTCGCTGCAGGGCGACGTCGTCGGCATCCACTTCCGCAAGACCTCCACCCGCACCCGCACCGCGTTCTCGGCCGGGGCACTGCGGCTGGGCGCGCAGATCGTCGCCTTCGGTCCCGCCGACCTCCAGACGAACACCGGCGAGACCATCGAGGACACCGGCCGGGTGCTGTCCTCGATGCTCGACGTCCTGGTGGCCCGCACCGCCGCCGGCCCGGCCGAGCTGCGCACCCTCGCCGCCCAGGACCGGATGGCGGTGATCAACGCCATGAGCGAAGACGAGCACCCCACCCAGGCACTGGCAGACCTGACGACGCTGGTCCGCCGCTTCGGGCGCGTCGACGGGCTCCGCGTGCTCTACCTCGGCGAGGGCAACAACTCCGCGGCGGCACTGGCCTTGGCGCTGAGCCGGTTCCCCGGCACCGAACTGCACCTGCGCACCCCACCCGGGTACGGCCTCACCGCGGACGTGCTGACCCGGGCGCAGGCGCACGCCATCCGCACCGGAGCCGCCATCGTGGAAACCCACGACCCGGACGACGTGCCGGCCGGC
>NZ_MUMI01000076.1 GCF_002155975.1 Amycolatopsis kentuckyensis | reverse complement strand
GCCGGCCGCGGCCGGCTTCGTCGGACACCACGACCTGCAGAAGACGCTCGACGGCTTGGCCCGCACCGCCGACGGGCGGTTCCGGCCCGGCGTGATCGTGCTGGACGGCTTGGCGGGCATCGGGAAAACCGCGTTGGCGGTGCACTGGGCGCACCGCCAGTACGGCAGGCTGGCCGACACGGCGTTGTACCTGGACCTGCACGGCTTCGACGGCGGGCGTCCCGTCAAAGCCGAGGACGTGGTCGACGAGCTCCTCGACGCCTTCGACGTCCCCATCGCCCGCCTGCCGACCCGCGCCCGGAGGGAGGCGAAGCTGCGGGAAATCCTTGCGCAGCACCGCACCCTGGTAGTGCTCGACAACGCGGCGAACTCGGCGCACGTGCTGCCGTTGCTGTTCACGCTCTCACCGAGCCTGCTGCTCGTCACGAGCCGCCAAGGTCTCACGGCACTGGCGAGCCGCCACGAGGCCCGGCGCTGCTCGGTCACCCCGCTCAACGGACCGCACGCCGTCGAGGTCCTGACCAACCGCGTCGGCCCCCGCGGCGCCGCCGAACAGGAACCGCTCGCGCGGATTTCCGCGTTGTGCGGCGGCGTTCCCCTTGCGCTGCAACTGGTCGCCCACCACATCGAAAGCCGCCGCGGAGCCGCGCTGACCGAGTTCGCCGACGAACTGCGCGACCGGAGCAGGCTGCTGGACATCGGGGACGACGGAGACGATCCGCCGGCGAACATGCGGGCCGCGCTTTCGGTCACCTACCACGCGCTGCCCCGCGAAGCCCGCGAGCTGCTCCGGTCGATCGGCCTTTCCCCGGCGCCGGAACTGACGCTGCCCGCCGCCGCCGCGTTGACCGGCTGGCCGGCGAAAGACGTCCGGCACGCGCTCGACGTCCTGGTCAGCACGCACTTCCTCACCCACACGGGCGCTCCCGGCCGCTACCGGATCCACGACCTGCTCCGGACTTTCGCCCGGGAGGTCGCCGAAGCGGAGGAAAAGACCGAAACCCGGGAAGACGCCGAACGCCGCCTGCTGTCGTACTACCTGCACGCCGGCTACAACGCTGACCGGTTGCTGTTCCCGTTCCGCCCGCCCGTCCCGATGTTGCCCGCCATCGCCGGCGTTCCCTCGGCCGAATTCACTTCCGAGAGCGCCGCGGCCGCCTGGCTGCTGACCGAGAAGAACACTTTCGACCGGCTCATCCCGTGGGCCGCGCAACGCAATCACCACGAATATTCCTGGCGGCTCGCTCACCCCTTGTACGGAATCTACCGCAGGTATGGTTTTTACGGTGAATTGCGGGACGCCTACAGCGTTTCGGTGACTTCGACCCAAATCGTGGAGAACCTCGAGGCCGAGGGTGCCACCCGGAGCGACCTCGGATTGATTTGCCTCGCCTTGGGCGATCGGGACGCGGCATTGCGGGAATTCCACCTCGCGGCCGCCATCGCGCAGCAGACGGGTGGCGCGGTCTGGATCGCCACCTCCCTCCTGCACCTGGGCACCTTCGAAGCCCACATCGGCAACCCGGACGACGCCGAAGCCATGTACCGGCGCGCGTTGGGCACGCTCCGCGCAACCAGCAGCCCCGGCACCGAATCGGCCATCCTCCACCGCCTCGCGGAGACCTTGCGCGAGCGCGGCCGGCACGACGAAGCCCTGGCCCTGTACCGCGAAGCCCTGGACCTCAAGCAGAGCATCGGCAATCGGCACGGCGAAGCCGAGATACTGGCGGAGCTCTCGGCCACGTTGTGCCGAAAGGGGAACTACGCCGAAGCCCGGCGTCACGGCCTGCACGCACTGGCCATCATCCAGCAGATCAACGACGTCGAGGCAGGCCCGCGCGCCTGCCTCGTCATGGCCGAGGTCAACCACCGCCAGGGGCGGCACGCCGCGGCGATCGGCTACGCGCGCCAAGCGGTACGGCTGGCCATGCGCAACCACAACGCCATCGTCGAGGCCGAGGCGCTCCACCTGCTCGGCCACGCGCTGCACGAAACCGGGCGCCTCGCCGCCGCCGAGGAAGGCTGGCTCGCCGCGGCGGCCATTTACGACGACCTGGGCCACCACGAACGCGAACAGCACGTCCGCGCGGACCTCGCCGCACTTCGAGAGGCCCCGCGCCGACGGTGAATACTCTCCAGTAATGTGAAAGCTACTCCGAAGTAGACTCGGAATGGGGACAAGTCGACGTTCTGCCGCGAAGTGGCATTAACTCTTTAGTGTCAGTGAACCTGATAGAGGTAGTTCGCGAGGCGACTCGAAATACTTAGGGTGGGCCCGGCATCAGCGCCGCCGAGGGGCTCCCCTAGAGTTCGATCATGTCAACCGAGCACGACACCCGACACGATCGAGCGAAGCTGCCGAACGGACGAGCAGAAAGCACCACAAGAATGAGCAAGAACCTTCTCGCCGGCATCGCTCTGGCATTGGCGCTGGTATTCACCGGATCGGTCATGGTTGGCCAGGAATACTGGAATCCTGACGCCGCCGCAGTCAGCGCTGTGGCGTAATCCGAGTTACCAACCCGGCGGTGGGGCAGCGACGACGCACGGTTCTGCCCCACCGCCGGACCCCATCCGCTCCCGCGCCGGAACCGGCTCCAAGCATGCCGAGGGCCTTGCGCGGCGTGCGGGTCACCGTATCCTCGAAGGGGACCGAGGCTGTGCCGGTGGGTCGTGGAGGGGTTGCTGTGCCTGAGCCTGTACTGGTGTCCGTGGCCGCAGCCGCCGCGGGGAGAGCCGTGGTGGGGTTGTACAACCTGATCAAGGCCAAGTTCGCCGACGACCCCGATGCCGCGGCCGTCCTGACGGCCGCGGAGGGGGCGGCGGAGGACTCACCGCAGGTGCGCGAGCTGGCCGAAGCGCTGGAAGCGAAGCAGGCGGCCGATCCGGCGTTCGGTGAACAGCTGCGTGCCGAATGGGAACAGGCAGCGGGCGGGCAGCAGGCCGAGTCCGGCGGCGTGACCAACCAGGTCTCCGGCAGAGTCGGCGGCAACGTCGTGCAAGCGCGCGACATCGGCGGCGACATCACCTTCTGACCCGGCCGGGCGATCACCCGACGGGCCCGTCCCAGACCGAATCGGCGTCCACGAACGACGTCAGCAGCGTGGTCAGTTCCCGGTCGCCGCGGTCGTTCAGTGCGTCCGAGGCGATGCGGCGGGCCACGCCCGCCAGGAAGTCGGCGATCTGGACGCGGGCGTCGGTGCGGGAGTCGACGAACCGCACGTCCGCCAGGCGGGGGCCGAGCGTGGCCTTGAGCTGGAGGATGCGCTCGGCGGTGAGGGCCAGCTGCTCGTCGTGGACCAGGGCGACCGGGGTGCCGTCGGCGCTCCAGTGGCGGACGGTGTGGACCACCGCCGGTACCAGCGGGTCGAGCACCGGCACCAGGCCCGGATCGCCGGCCAGCCGCGCGCGGTAGGCGGCCACGCGCTCGCCGCCGTCGCGGAACCGGGCGACTATTTCGCCGGCTTCGCCCGGGACGGCGGCCAGTTCGCCGACCAGGTCGAAGAACTCCCGCGGTGACGTCGTCACGCCGCGACGGGGGTTCAGCCGCAGCACGCTGGTGAACGCCGTCAGGAAGAACTGCCAGCGGGCGGCGCCGAACGCGGCCGGGCCCGTGCGGTGGAGGGTGCGGGCCATCGCGTCCGTGCCCTGCTCGGCCAGCAGCGAGACCGCCGCGCGGACGGCGAAGAACGTCTTGCCGGTCAGGTGCACGTGCCCGCGGCCGGCCAGGGGGCCGTCCGGGGCGAGGAGCCATTCGAGCACCGCGCGGTGCTTCGCGCGCAGCAGGTGGTTGGCCTTGTACTCCTCGGCGGGCGAGCCGATGCGGGCGCGGATCTCCCGCACGCACGCGGTCGCCTCGGGCCAGGACATCCGGACGCCGGCGTGGGCGAAGACGTCGGTCTCGCCCCCGAGCAGGTTCTCGCCCTCCGAACCCGACTCGTCGCAGGCGATCTCGACCGGGCGCACCCGCCCGATCGTGCCAGAGGCACCCGGCCGCGGGCGATCGGATTACCGGACCGCCCGTCACGGTTGGGCCACGACGGGCTCGCTGGCCCGCGAAGAGCGGGGCGCGCCGCGCCCGGCCGGTCCCTTCCCGCCCGTGCCGGACACGTCGGATCCGTTGTGGACGATCGAAGCCGGACCGTCACGAAGGCCTACGCCTGAGCCAGGGTGATCTTGCCGTCCGCCACCGTGATCGCCTTCTTCTCCAGGGGCTTCGACGCCGGGCCGTTCGCCACCGAACCGTCGGCGATCTTGAACTTGCTGCCGTGGCACGGGCAGTTGACGGTGCCGTCGGCGACGGCGTCGACCGTGCAGCCCTGGTGGGTGCAGATCGCCGAAAAGGCCTCGAAGGTCCCCGCCGCCGGCTGGGTGACCACCACCTGCTTGTCCGCGAAGACCTTGCCGCCCCCGACCGGGACGTCCGCGGTCGCGCCGAGTTCGGTGCCGGCGGGTGCCGGGGCTGCCGACGTCCCGCTCTGGCTGCCGCCGTAGGTGCTGCAGCCGGCCGCCAGCCCGGCGCCGAAGACCGCGAGGGCCGTCCGACGCGCCAGCACCGGGTCCACTTCGTCGTTGCGCACGTTTCGTCCTCCGAGAGCAATACCGCTAGAAGGTCAAGCCGGACTGGGTGAAGAACCACAGCGACGCGCTCAGCCAGAGCCCGACCAGCCCGGTGAAGGCCAGGCCGCCCAGCAGCGGGAGCGACCACGCCGGCGCGCCGTCCTTGCGCAGCAGGAGCATCTTCGCGACGAACACGCCGTAGAAGAAGCACCCGAGCAGGGAATGCAGGAGCACACGCAGCTCGAACGCCTGGAACCCGAGCGCGTAGAGGCAGTGCATCGCGACCGGGATCGATGCGAGGAAGGCCAGCCGCCCCGACCACCGGTGCACCGGCGCGACCCACGCGGGCGCGCGGCCGCCGAGCTTGCCGTACATCGCCAGTGCCGAGACGAGCTGGACGAGGGCGAGCACGACGACGACCGTGGCGAGCCACGCCTTCACCGCCTGCGGCCCGGAGAAGCCCGCGACGTTCACCGCGACCCCGGTCGGCGTGTGCAGGCCGCCGTAGACCCCGAGCACCACCGAGACGACGGCGCCGGCCACCAGCGGCACCACGAGCGCGACCGCGGCGCGGCGGCCCGCCACCGGGGCGGCCATCAGAAGTCACCGGTCCCGGCCAGGCCGCTGATCGCCTCGGCGGTCACCGGGGCGCCGTCGACGGTCGCGGTGGCCGCGGCCGGATCGAGCGGCGGGGCCGTCGCCGGGCCCTCGTCCGTCGTGAGGATGCCGACCTGGCTGCCGTCGGGCAGCACGATCCAGCCGACCCTCGCCGCCTTGCCCTTCACCTTCGGCGTCGCCCGGTAGAGGCCGGCGGGCTTCTTCGCGGTCGGCACGGTGAACGAATACGTCTTGCCTGCCGCCGTCACGGTCCCGGTGGCCGAAGACGCGTCGAAACTGCCCGTGAGGCCGGCGTCCGGAGCGCCCTTGAGGTCCAGCTTGCCGCCGACGGTCACGCCCTGGAGCCAGGCTTCGAGCTTCTTGCCGTCGCAGACGTACGCGATGGCGTGGCCGTCGCGCGCCGACACCGCGATCGACGCGCCGCCACCGGTCACCTTCCCGGCGTAGTCCGCCCGCGCGGGCACGTCGGGCTTCGGCGGCTCCGATGGCGGCGCGGTCGCCGCGGGCGGCGGCGCGCTCGTCGTGGCGCTCGCGGCGCCCACCGCGCTCGCGGACCCGGCGACCGTCGGCGCGCCGGTCCCGGTCGCCAGGTCGGCGACGCTGATCCCGCCGGCGAGCAGCGCCCCGGCGAGCAGAGTGAACAACGGCCCCGGATGCTTCATGGTCTTCCCCGCTTCTCCCGGTCCACCACCGTGTCCGCAACACGGACCTCGGGCCGAAACGGCTCAACGCTACGCGCCGAAAAGAGGTAATGCTTAGCCCGTGCACGTGGTTGACTGGCCGCATGCTCCCCTGGGACGGCGAACTCGCCGGCCGGCTCGACCGGCACACCGTGACTTCCGGGCTGCTGCGCGGCAACCCGCTCGGCGACCCCAGCGACCGCCCGCTGTGGGTGTACGTCCCACCCGGCTACGACGACGGCGGCGAGCGGTACCCGGCGGTGTACGTCATCCAGGGCTACACCGGGCACCTGACGATGTGGGCCAACCGGACCCCGTTCCGGCAGCCGTTCGTGGAGACGGCCGACGCGGTCTTCGCCGGCGGCGCACCGGGGTGCATCGTGGTGTACGTCGACGCGTGGACCGCGTACGGCGGCTCGCAGTTCGTCGATTCGCCGGGCACCGGCCGCTACCACTCGTACCTGTGCGACGAGATCGTGCCGTGGGTCGACGAGCACTACCGGACGCTCCCCGACCGCGAGTCCCGCGCGATCGCGGGCAAGTCGTCGGGCGGGTTCGGCGCGATGATCACGCCGATGCTGCGGCCGGACGTGTTCGGCGCGCTGGCGACGCACGCGGGCGACACGCGGTACGAGCTGTGTTACCTCCCCGACTTCGGGAAGGCGGTCCGCGCGCTGCGCGCGTACGACCAGGACATCCAGGCGTGGTGGGCGGACTTCCGGAGCCGGCCGGCGTTCACCAGGCCCGAAGACGCGACGCTGCTCACGGTGCTCGGCGTTTCGGCGTGCTTCTCGGCCCGGGAGGACGGGACACCGGAGCTGCCGTTCGACCCGCTGACCGGCGCGCTGCGGCCAGAGCAGTGGCAGCGCTGGCTGGACTGGGACCCGGTCCGGATGGTGGCGCGCCACGCGGAGGCGGTCCGGTCCCTGCGCGCGGTGTGGATCGACGCGGGCACGAGCGACGAGTACTTCCTCGACATCGGCGCGGAGGCGTTCCGGGCGGAGGTGGCCGCGGCGGGCCTGCCGGACGACCGGGTGTACTTCGAGCTGTTCGAAGCCGGCCACGGCGGGATCGACTACCGGTACCCGCTTTCGCTGGCCTGGCTGGCGGAGCGGCTGGCCCGCTGAACCTCCGGCGGGCCGGCCGCGGCGGACGGCGGATCGGCGGTCTTCGTCACCGGCTTCGCTAGGCTCGGCCCATGGTCATCGAGACGGAGCTGGCGCTGCCCGGCGGTCGCACCCTGCACGTCTACGACACCGGCAGCCCCGCGCGGCTGAGCGTCTTCTGGCACCACGGCACCCCCAACACCGGTGCCCCGCCCGCGCCGCTGCTGCCGCTCGCCGCGGAGCTCGGGGTCCGGTTCGTGTCCTTCGACCGGCCCGGCTACCGCAGCTCCACTCCCGTGCCGGAGCGGACGGTCGGGAACGCCGCCGAGTGCGTCGCCGCCGTTGCCGATGCGCTCGGGATCGGCGACTTCGCCCTCATGGGGCACTCCGGGGGCAGCTCCCACGCCCTCGCCTGCGCCGCCCTGCTGCCGGACCGGGTCCTCGCCGTCGCGAGCCTGGCCGCCGTCGCGCCGTTCGACGCCGACGGGCTCGACTGGTTCGCGGGGATGGCCGCCGGCAGTGCCGCCTCGCTGCGGGCCGCCGCCGAAGGCCGGGCCGCGAAGGAAAAGTACGAAGCCGCCGCCGAGTTCGACCCCGGCGTCTTCACCGACGAAGACCGGGCCGTGCTCGGCGGGTCGTGGTCGTGGCTGGACGAGGTCGTCCGCGCGGCGCTCGCGGGCGGGCCCGGCGGGCTGATCGACGACGACCTCGCCTACGTCACGCCGTGGGGCGGCGATCCCGCGCGGATCACCGCTCCCGTCCTCCTCCTGCACGGCGAGCAGGACCGGATGGTCCCCGCCACGCACAGCGCGTGGCTCGCCGGGCGGTGCCGGCACTCCGAGTACCGGCCCGTGCCCGGCGAGGGCCACCTGTCCGTGCTGCGCCACGCCGCCGACGCCCTCACCTGGCTCGCCGATCAGGGCAGCAGGGCCACCGAAACGACCACCGGCACCAGGTAGAGCAGCGGGTACGCCAAGTGCGCGTACGACCGCGCCCGGGCCACGGTGACCAGCGCACCGGTGAAGTACAGCACCAGGCCGATGGCCGCCGCGATGCCGATCGGCGTCCAGAAGAGCCCGGCGACCAGCCCCGCCGCGCCGGCCGCCTTGGCCGTGCCGAGCAGGTTCCACCACGACCGCGGCACGCCGTACTCGGTGATCGGCTCGACGACCCACTTCGCGCGGGCGAACATCGAGACGGCCGAGAAGCCGACCCAGGCCGCGGCGGCGATGGTGACGATCAGGTGAGCGGTGTGCATCGGAACTCCTCGGGGATCCGCGGCCCCGGTTCGGGGTCCGTCACCCCCTCGACTCCGCGGTCCGTGCCGATGTGACAGCCCGGCACGTGACGGCCGTCACTCCCCGGATCGCGCCACGCGCCACCGGCCCGGCGTCCACTGTGGAGCGTCAGCGGGCTGGCAACAGCGGCAGGAGCTCCTGGTGCCGGCCGGCCCGGCGCAGCACGGGCGAGCCGGGGCCGGCCGGTTCCCGGGCCCCCGCCCGCAGCGCGGTCAGGAAGCGCACGACTTCGGGCGGCCGGGGCAGGACGTCCGCGCCGCCGAGGTAGGACAGCACGATCATCTCCTCGCCGCACGCCGCCTCGACCGCGACCGCCCAGCCGTGCACCTCGTCCCAGAGCAGCGCCACGTCGCGCTCGGGGAACCGGCGCAGCCGCCAGTCCACCGCCAGGTACGCCGACACCGGGACGTCGACGTCCACGGTGCAGGATTCCAGGCCGAAGCCGAGTGCGCGCGCCACCTCGCCGAGATACGCGCGCAGCCCGCGCTGGAACCAGAATTCGAGATCGGTGTCGATCAGGCCGGACACCCGTTTCCTTTCGCCATGTTCGACAAGACCGGCAACGGCCGCCACGTCATTGTCTTTCGCCACCGCGACGGCTGCCGCGGTTCGTGCGTAGACCGTACCGACTTCGCGGACTTCGGCCCACCGCCGGATATCCGCACTTTCGGTTCGTGCAGCGACACGCCCGTCTGCACGTGCAAAGCTCCACTGTGGACGATCAAATCCGCAGGTGAAGACGTTTTCCGCAATTCCCGGAAAACCTCACGGGCGCACCCGGCGGAATGGTGGCCGCCGAAAGTTCAGCCGAACGCAGGAATCGGAACCCGGGTGCGGTCCAGATCGGCGAACAGATCTCCGAGCTCCTCGACCCGGGCCAGGACTTCGCCCGCGGTGAACCTCAGGTGCGTGACGTGCCGGCAGGCGCGGACCTCGTCCCAGGTGACCGGTGTCGACGCGGTCGGCTCGTCGCGCCCGCGCAGCGAGTACGGCGCCACGGTGGTCTTGACCGGGTTGTTCTGGCTCCAGTCGATGAAGACCTTGCCCGGGCGCAGGTTCTTCGTCATCCGCGCCACGACGAGGTCCGGCGTCTCGGCGGCGAGCCGCTCGGCCAGCGCTTTCGCGTACCGGGACGGCTCACCGCCGTCGGTCGTCACGATCCCCGCGTACAGCTGCATGCCCTTGCTGCCGCTGGTCTTCGCCACCGGCGTGAGCCCGTCCTCGACGAGGACGTCGTAGAGCCGCTCGGCGACCCGGCAGCAGTCGACGACCGTCGCACCGGGACCCGGGTCGAGGTCGAACACCAGCCGGTCCGGCGTGCTGCGCTCGTCGTCGCCCGGCCCGACGGTCCACTGGTGGACGTGCAGCTCCAGCGCGGCCAGGTTCGCCGCCCACACGAGCGCGGGCAGGTCGTCGATCAGCGGATAGGTGACGATTTCGGGATCCTTGCCCCGGCCGCCGACGGTCAGGCGCGCGGTGCGGACCCAGTCCGGGGCGTGCCGGGAGACGTCCTTCTCGAAGAACGAGTCGCCGGTGACGCCCTCGGGGAACCGCACGAACGTCATCGCCCGGTCGCGGACGTGCGGCAGCAGCACCGGCGCGATCCGCGTGTAGTAGTCGAGCACCTCGCCCTTGGTGAAGCCGTTGCGCGGGTAGAGCACCTTCTCGAGGTTCGAGAGCGACAGCTGCCTCTCGCCGACCTGCACCGTGATCCGGCTCCCCGCCACGCGCCCAGATTACCGTGGCCGGACGTGCCCGGAGACCACTCGCTCGACGAACCGCTCCGCGACCTCGCGCAGCTTGGTGTTCTCCCGCTGCGACTGCTCCACCAGGATCGCGAAGGCGTCGTCGGCGCCGACCTGGCGGATCGCCATCAGCATGCCCTTGGCCTGGTCGATGACCGCGCGGGAGGTCAGCGCGGTCCGGAGGTGCTCGGCCGTTTCCCGGGCCTGCAGGTACCGGTGGTAGACGCGGAGGATCGCCTCCACCGCGGCCGTGTAGAGCTCCAGCAGCTGCGCTTCGACTTCCGCGAAGCCGTCGTCCTGCCGTCCGAAGCAGTTCACCGCGCCGGAGAACTGCTCGTCGGCCACCAGCGGCGCGGCGAGGAAGCTCCCGAATCCGGCCTCCCGGGCGCCCCGGGCGAAGTCCGGCCAGTTCTCCAGCGCGTCGGACACCGTGGTGCGGACGATCTTGCCGCCCCGGATCGCCTCCAGGCAGGGACCTTCGCCGATCCGGTACTGCTCGCCGTCGAGCTCGTCCACCACGGCGCTGGTGGCGGTCGCCGTGTGCGGCACCTCCCCGGTCACCAGGGTGATCGACGCCTCGTCGACGCCGGGGACCACGTGGCACACCTGCAGGCACACGTGCTGCAGCAGGATCCGGAAGTCGTCTTCCTCCCGCAGCACCGCGTTGAGGGCTTCCAGTGCCCCGGTGACCTCGTCCAACAGCGGCGACGCTGGCGCAGTGGGGTCCGGCCGTTCCATGGGTGCTCCTCCAGCTCGGCACGCGAAGAGCCCTCGGGTACCCACTCCACCGCCGATCCATGTCCGCCGGGTCACCGCGCGCGGCCGCCGGCCTCCTCTTCGCCGAGCAGGGCCCGCCGCAGCGGCTCGCGCCAGGCGGCCCGCTCGAGGTCGAAGGCGCCGAAGTCCGTGCCGAACTCCCAGTAGGCCCAGCTCAGGCCGAGGCGCTCGGCCTCGGCCCGGACGAACGCCGTCCACCGTGCGCGGGAGCCCGTGTCCGCCGCGGAGAAGGCGCCGAACTCGCCGATGAACACGGGAAGCCGCCGCTCCTGCCCCCAGGCCGCGACCTCGGCCAGGTCAGCGCGTACGGCGTTCTCGTCGGCGGCGCCGCCCCAGGTGCGGCCGAGCCATCGCTCCGCACCGGCAACCCAGCCGGCGCCTTGGTGGGTGAACTCGAACGGGGCGTAGTAGTGGATCGTGGCGATCAGGTTGCCGTCGCCGGGCACGGCGAGCGCGGGGAGCGCGTCGAGGCCGTTCATGCCGGCGGGCCCGATGATCACGGTCCGCCCGGGGTCGGCCGCACGGACGACGGCGAGGGCCTCCGCCAGCACCGTGTTCCACCGGGCCGCCGTGAGGTGACCGCGGGGTTCGTTGAGCAGCTCGAAGCAGAGTCCTCCGGGGTAGCCGGCGTAGCGGGCCGCGATCTGCCGCCAGAGCGCGAGGAAGCGTGGCCGCTGCTCGTCCGGCGCGGCACAGAGCTCGTGGTAGTGGTGGACGTTGACCACCACCTGCAGGCCGCGGTCGAGGGCCGCGCCCACGCCCGCGTCGACGCGGGCGAAGAACGCGGGGTCGATCGCGTACGGCGGCACCGGCCCGGCGTGCGCCGACCACCGCACCGGCAGGCGGACGGTGTCGAAGCCGGCCTCGGCCACCTCGTCGAAGTACCGGTCGTCGAGCGACAGCTCCGGACCGCCACCCAAGGCGTCGAGCGCGTTGCCGAAGTTGATGCCCCGCCCCAGCCACCGGCTCACTGTGCCTCCCGGACCGCAGTTTCGGCGAGCCGGCTGTCTTCCGGCAAGTGGTTTACCGGCGACCCCGGATTGGTACTTACCGGTCATGTCGTCGGAACAGGCCTCGCCGGACGGGCTGCCGCTGGACGGTGAGCTCGCCGCGGTCGCCGCCCGGATGTCCGGGCTGCTGCTGTCGCGCGAAACCGTGGATTCGGTGCTGGAGCTGATCGTTTCGCTGGCGAACACGACGATCACCGCGGCCGCCGGGGTGGGGGTCACCCTCGTCGACGCCGACGGCCGCTTCGTCACGACGAGCGCGTCGGGCCCGCTGGTGCGCGAGGCCGACGCCCTGCAGTACGAGCTCGGCGAAGGCCCCTGCCTGGCCGCGCTGGCCGGGTGCGCGCCGCAGCGGATCGACGACGTCGCCACCGAACCGCGGTGGAGCCGGTGGTGCGCCGCGGTCGCCGGCTCGGGGCTGCGGTCGGTCGTCACCGCCCCGATGGCCACCGAGGACGGCTGCCACGGCGCGATCAAGATCTACGCGACGACGCCCGGGGCGTTCGGGCCCGTCGACGAGCGGGCACTGGTGTCCTTCGCCGACCGGGCCGCGGTGCTCGTCGCCAACGCCCGGGCCTTCGAACGGGCCGGCCGGTTCAGCGAGCGGTTCAAGGACACGCTGCGCGACCGGGACCTGATCGCGATGGCGAAGGGCTTCCTCATGGGCCGGGACGGCCTCGCCGAGGACGTCGCGTTCGACCGCCTGCTGTCGCTGGCCCGCGCCCGCGGCACCAGCCCGGCCGAAGCCGCCGCCCACCTCGTCGGCGCCGTGCCGCGGGAAGGGTGAGCGCATGCGTTTCGTGCCCGAGGAGGAACAGCGGCGGATGATCGCCGCCTGCTTCGCCCGGAGCGACCTGACGCTGGAGCAGCTGTGGATGCGGTACTTCGCGCTCGGCGGCAGCCAGAGCCTGCTGGACCTGGACGCCTACCTCAACTGCCTGGTCACGCTGCCCCGCGTCGACCGCGACATGGTCGCCCACGCCGTCAACGAGCGGCTCGACGAGGTGACCGGGCCGGCCCGCGCGCCCTACAGCCACTCGGTCCAGGACGCGAAGCCGTTGCACGGTCCGCTGAAAGCGCTCGTCGACCTGCTCGAAGGCGCGCACCGGGCGCCGCCGGAGCGGCTCCCGGCGATCGTCGCCGAGGCGGGCCGCGCACTCGACCTGACGATCGGCGTCTACCTGGCCGACTACGACCAGCGCACGCTCGTGCCGCTGCGGCCGGGCGCCGCGGAGCTCGACATCGAGAGCACCGTCGGCGGCGACGTGTTCCGCCGCGCCGGGACCACGGTGACCCGCGACGGGACGTTGTGGACCGTGCTGCTCGACGGCGTCGAACGGCTCGGGGTCCTCGAGATCGTCCCGGCCGGCGACCCGGACGACCCGGCGCTGCGGGAGCAGTGCCGCTGGCTGGCCGCGCTGCTCGGGCACCTGGTCACCATCACGACCCAGTACGGCGACGGACTCGACCGCCGTCGCCGCCACCGGCGCCGCGGCTCCCCCGCCGAGCTGCTGTGGCAGAGCCTGCCACCGCTCACCGGGGCCACCGACAGCGTGGTCGTCGGGGTGAGCGTCCAGCCGGTGTACGACCTCTGCGGCACGGTGTTCGACTACGCCCTCTCGGAGGAGCGGGCGCAGCTGGCGATGTTCGACGCCGCCACGCGCACCCGCGACGCGAACACGGCCGTCGTGAGCGCCCTCGCCGCCTACCGCGCCGCCCGCCACGGCGGAGCTTCCCTCGGCGAGCAGTTCGCGGCGGTCGGCGCGGAGCTCGACGGCCTCGCGCCCGTGGGCGGGGTGCTGGCCGAACTGGACCTGAAGACGGGCGTCCTGCGCCTGCTCGGCGCCGGGCAGCCCGCACCCTTCGTGGTCCGCTGCGGCGAGCCACTGCCGGTCACCGAGCCCGGCATCCCGGGATTCGCTTCGGCCTCCGGGCCGCCCCCGGTCACGGAGTTCCGGCTCGAACCGGGTGACCTGGTGACGCTGTGCTCGCGCGGAGCAGCCGAAACCACGGACGACGCCGGAGAGCCGTTCGGCAAGGCCCGGATCACCGAGCTCCTCGGCCAGGACGCGGGCGAGCTGCCCCCGGAGATCGCCCGGCGGCTCACCCGCGCGGTCTTCGCCCACGGTGGGGGCACGTTCCGGCGGGACGCGGGGGTGCTGGTCGCCCGGTGGAACTCGCGCTGAAGCCGGGCGCGGGCGGCCGGGGTCCACTGGTCGCCCGGTCGAACTCACGCTGAAGCCGGGCTGGCCCGCTCGGCGGCCGGGCGCGCGGGGCCGGAACTCGCGCTGAAGCCGGGCTCGGCGGTCGCTCGACGAGCGCCCACCCCGCGGCAGCGAACCTCCGCAAGCGGGCCGCGGCCGCCGTCAGCAGGCGGTGTCGTGCATCTCCGGCGCCAGCAGCTCCCGCAGGGCGTCCGACAGCGACGCGAACATCGGCACCGCCGCCGCCAGGCCGGTGATCCGGAACAGCCGAGCCAGCGTCCGGCCGTTCGCCACCACTCCGAACCGCCGTCCCTCGGCTCCGGCCCTCGATGCGGCGGCCGCCAACGCCCGGGCCCCGGCCAAGCCGACGAAGGCCACCTGCGTGAGGTCCACCACCGTCGTCCCCGGTGGGGCCGAGCGCAGCTCGCGCTCGAGGATCGGGAGGGTCAGCGCGTCGATTTCGCCGGCGAGGGTGAGCACCAGGAAACCGGGGCGGTACTCCGTCCGGCGCGCGACCAGGGGCGCGGACCGGGTCGGGACCGGAAAGACAGGGGACACGGGTTCGGTTGGCCTTCCGCGCCGGCCGGGGCCGGCGACGCAGTGACGTGATCAAGGACGGGGTCTTGATACCCAAACGTCCGGTCCGGAAACGCCCTTCTTCAGGGCGAGACGCTCGTGAAGGCCGACCAGAGCCGTTCCGCGGCGTGGTGGGCCGAGGCGCCGGGCCGGATCTCGCGGACGCCGTCCGCCGGGGCCGTCACCTGGCCGCCGAGGTACTCGACGAGGGCCACCGCCAGCTCGCGGACCTTGACGTTGAACTCCTGGCTGGCCCGGCGCAACGTCTGCCAGGCCTCCTCCGGCGGGCACCGCCGGACCGCCATGATCGCGCCCTTCGCCTGCTCGATGGCCGCGCGGGAGGCCAGCAGGTCCAGCATCTGGTCGGGGTCGCCCGCGGTGGCGGTCTCGGCGACGACCAGGGTCATCTCGGTGAGCTTCGCGTAACGCCGCAGGACGGCCAGGGTTTCCGGACCCGGCGCCCGGTCGAGCGTCACCGACAGCACGAAGGCCCCGTCCTCGTCCCAGAACCCGGGCAACGCGACCGCGCCGCGGATCGCCTCGATCGCCGGGCCGGCGTCGAACACGGTCTCGCGGGTCAGGTCCGGCCAGCGGTCGTCGCCGAAGAGGTGATCCGCGGTGACCGGCTCGCCGGTGGCCACCGCGACGGGGACCGGCCCGCCGTGCGCCAGCTGCGCGGGAATCAGCTGGTCGGCGACGCCCGCGGTGGCCAGCACCCGCAGCGGCCGGTCGCCGCGGCTGACGGTCAGGCCGGCGCCGAGCCAGCCGGGCAGCTCGCCGGCGATGCGCTCGAGCAGCGCCTGCAGCAATTCGGCCAGCGGTCTCCAGCGATCCGCCGCGTTCATGAGTGTCTCGGTCACCGAACCTCCACCGGTCTTGGTTCCTTTGATTTACCGCACGCCGCGGAACTCCGCCTCCGACGCGGCCGGAGTTTGTGGGACCGGCCACGCGGACAGGCGAGCCGGCAGGACCGTCCGGCGTAACCCGATCACCCGGCCGCACTCAGCAGCGGTCGAGGAGCTCCTGCTCCCGCACCACCGGCAGTGACAGCGTCCGGTAGCCGACGTCGTCGAAGAGGACGGTGAGCTTGTCCTCCTCGACGGTCATCACGACCCCGCGGCCCCACTCGGCGTGCCGGACGACGTTCTCCGCACGGAACTCCCCGGTCCGCGGCACGTCCTCGGCCGTGGCACCGGCCTCGCAGGTGTCGCAGTTGCCGCACGGCGTCGCGAGTTCCTCGCCGAAGTACCCGAGCAGGTACCGGCGGCGGCAGCCGGTGGTTTCCGCGTAGGCGCGCAGCATCTCCACCCGCGAGCGGACGAGCTCGGCCGCCCGCTCCGCCGCTTCCAGCGCCCGCCCGACGACCGCACCGGTCCGCGCGCGGCCGGCCGTGAGCGTGTACCGGCCGTCCGGTCCGGTCAGCACGTCGCCGCAGCGTTCGAGCAGGCCGAGGGCGCGGGTCCGCCGGGCGGACGGGCCGGGGACGGCCTCGGCCAGCTGCCGGCGGCCCAGCGGTTCCGGCCGCAGCGCTTCGACGACCGCCCGGAGCTCGGCCTCCGGTGGCGCGGACCGGGTGAGGAATCGTTGCCGCGCCAGGTCTTCCGGGCGGTAGCAGAGCAGCACTTCGGCCGGTTCGCCGTCCCGGCCCGCGCGGCCGATCTGCTGGTAGTACGTGTCGACCGAGTCCGGGACGGACGCGTGCACCACGAACCGGACGTCGGGCCGGTCGATGCCCATGCCGAACGCCGAGGTCGCCACCACGACGTCGGTCTCCCCCGCGGCGAACCGCTCGTGCACGGCGTCGCGGTCGGCGGCCTTCATCCCGCCGTGGTAGCCGAAGGCGCGGACGCCGCGGGCCGCCAGCGCGTCGGCGTAGTCCTCGGCCTCCCGGCGGCTCGCGGTGTAGAGCAGCCCGCTGCCGGGCTTCGCCGCGACCCGGTCCACCACCGCGGCGCGCTTCCCGGCGTCGTCCGTGAACCGCGCGACCGCCAGGTGCAGGTTCGGCCGGTCGAAGCTCGCGATCACCCGTACCGGGTCCCGCAGGCCCAGCGCGGCGACGATGTCGTCGCGGACCGGCGCGGCCGCGGTGGCCGTCAGGGCGATGACCGGCGGGCGCCCGAGCCGGTCGATCACCGGGGCCAGGCGCAGGTAGTCGGGCCGGAAGTCGTGGCCCCACGCCGAAACGCAATGGGCCTCGTCGACGACGAACAGCGACACGCCCGCCTCCGCCAGCCCGGCGACGACCTCGTCCTTCGCGAGCTGCTCCGGCGACAGGAAGACGTACTCCGCCGTGCCGCCCCGGATCGCGGCCCACACGCGGTCCCGCTCGCCCGCCGACTGCCGCGAGTCGAGGGCCACGGCGTCCGGCACGGCCGCGGCGTCCAGGCCCTCGATCTGATCGCGCTGCAGCGCCAGCAACGGCGAAACGATCACCGTCGGGCCGGGCAGCACCAGCGCGGGTACCTGGTAGATCGCCGATTTGCCGGCACCGGTGGGCAGCACCGCCAGCACGTCCCGCCCGCCGCTCGCCGCGCTCATCGCCTCGGCCTGCTCGGCGGACAGCTCGGCCCAGCCGAAGCGCTCCGCGGCCAGCCGGCGCAGCTCGGCCACCATCCCGTCGCTCATGGCGGCAGGGCTACCCCGGACCGCGCCCGGCAATCCCCGACCCGAACGAGCGGTTTACCCGGCGGCGCGTGCGGGGTAGCCGAACGGTGATCCGAGGAGGCGCCATGACCCACCGGTGGTCCCGATGATGTTCAGCGAAGTCGTCGTCGCCGGGCAGATCGCCCGCGACCTGGTGATCGAGGTCCCGGACGCGCCCGACGCGGATTCTTCGGCGCCCGTGCGGCACCGGCAGGAGCTGCTCGGCGGGAAGGGCGCCAACCAGGCCGTGGCGCTGAGCCAGCTCGGGATGTCGGTGTCGCTGGTCGGCGTCGTCGGCCGCGACCGCACCGGGGACGCGCTGCTCGCCCAGGCCCGGGCCGACCGGATCGGCACCTCGCACGTGATCCGCCGGGCGGGCACCGAGACCGCGCTGCTGGTCGACGTCGTCGAGGACCACGGCCGGCGCCGCTACCTCGAGCACGTGCCGGAGGAAACACTGCTCACCGAGAACGACGTCTTCGCCGCGTCCGCGCCGATCTCGGCCGCCGCCTCCCTCATCGTCCAGCTGCAGCAGCCCGCGCCGGTGGCCCTGCTGGCGGCCCGGCTGGCGCACACGGCGGGCACCAGGGTCGTGCTGGACGGCGCACCGCAGGACGACGCGCTGACGTCCGATCTGCTCGCCCTCGCCGACGTCGTGCGCGCCGACGGCCACGAAGCCGAGCTCCTCACCGGGCAGCCGGTGGACGAAGTCGCCGCGGCCGCGCGCGCCGCCGCGGAGCTCCGGCGGCGCGGGCCGTCCCTGGTCGTGCTGGAGGTTTCCGGGCAGGGCAACCTGTTCGCCGGACCGGAGGGCACCTGGTTCGTGCCGGACGTCGAGACCGACGTCGTCGACCCGACCGGCGCCGGTGACGCGCTCGTCGCCACCCTGACCGCGGCGCTGACCCGCCGCCGCCCGCTGGAGACCGCGGCGAGCCTGGCCGTGGCGGCCGCCGCGGCGACGACCGGGCACGCGGGCGGGCGCCCGCACCTGTCGCGCGCCGAACTCGACCGGCTGCAGCCGCGGGAGCTGGAAACCGTCCAGGCCTGAGGGCTACAGGCCCGGCAGCTTCTGTTCGAGCCCCAGGAGCACCGAGAACGGGTCGCCGCGCTCGGCCAGGCGGCCCGGGACGTCCCGGATCGTCCACCGGTCGGGCACGAGCCGCGGGTCGTCCAGCTCGTCCCACTCCAGCGGCACCGAAACCGGCGCACCGGGCCGCGGCCGGACGCTGTAGGGCGCGACGAGCGTCTTGTTCAGCACGTTCTGCGTGTAGTCGAGCCGGGCGCGGCCGCGGCGCTTGTCCTTGGTCCAGGCCCAGCTGACCAGGTCGGGCAGCACCCGCCCGATCGTCCGGGACACCGTTTCCGCCCACGTGCGCGTCTGCTCGAAGGTGCAGTGCGGCGCGATCGGCACCCAGACCTGGACGCCGCGCTGCCCGGTCACCTTGGGGCGGCCGGTGAGGCCGAGGTGCTCGAGCGCGGTGCGGTGCAGCCGCGCCAGCTCCAGGACCTCGTCGAACGTCGTCTCCGGGCCGGGGTCGATGTCGAACAGCACCCACGTCGGGTGGTCGACGTCGGCGGCGCGGGAGGTCCAGGCGTGCAGCTCCAGGGCGCCGTAGTTCGCCAGCCAGGCCAGCGTCGCGACGCTGTCGGCGACCACGTACCGCCGGCTCTCCCCCGGGCCGGCGCGTTCGTTGCGCCAGGTCGTCAGCCAGTCGGGCGCGTGCTGCGGGACCTCCTTCTGCCAGAAGCCCGGTTCGGTGACGCCCTGCGGGAACCGGTGGGTGTTGAGCGGGCGGCCGGCCAGGTACGGCAGCATCGCCGGCCCGACGGTGACGTAGTACCGGATGAGGTCCCGTTTGGTGACGGACTCGCCGCCGCCAGCCGCGGGGAAGAGCACCTTGTCCAGGTTGGTCAGGGCCAGCTCGCGGCCCGCCACCGACCACCGGCCCTTCGCACCCAGGGCGTCGAGGGCGGCCAGTTCGTCCTCGGTCGGGGCCTGCCAGCCGCCGACGGATTCCTCCGCCTCCGCGGCCGGGCGGTCGCCGTGCCACAGGGCGTCGGGAGCGGCCGCGACCTCGTCGTTGGTGCGGCCGCTCTTCACCGAGCGTGGGTGGTCTTCGGCGTCCCAGCCGGCCTGCGCGTGCTCGTCCTGCTTGTGCAGGAGGAACCACTGGTCCTTCTCGCCGCGGCTGGTGCGGACGAGGACGAACCGCCCGGCCAGCTTCTCGCCCTCGAGGTCGAAGTGCAGCGTCCCGGCCTCGATCGCGCGGGCCGGATCGGGTTCGACCGGCCGCCAGACGCCGCGGTCCCAGACGATGACGTCCCCGCCGCCGTACTCGCCGCGCGGGATGACCCCCTCGAACCCGGCGTACTCGATCGGGTGATCTTCGACGTGCACCGCCAGCCGGCGGGCCTTCGGGTCCAGCGTGGGGCCCTTCGGCACCGCCCAGCTGACCAGCACGCCGTCGAGTTCCAGGCGGAAGTCGTAGTGCAGCCGGCGCGCCCGGTGCCGCTGCACGACGAACCGGTGGCCGTCCGGACCGGCGGCCCCGCCGGCCGGCTCCGCGGTCCGGTCGAAGTCGCGCATCTCCTGGTAGCGCCGCAGTTTGCGGGCCGGGTCTGCTGCCATGGTCCGGGAGTACCCACTCAGTCCGGCGCCGACCAGGGCGGGTTCTTCTTCGCCAGCTCCTCGTATTCGGCGACCTCCTGCGCCGTCGGGTCGATACCGGCTTCCTCGGCGAATTCCTCCGGATCGATGACGTCGTCGTCGGGCTCGGTCACGGTCAGCCGCCCAGCGCGCCGCGGATGAGGTCGCGGGCCCGGTCCATGATCGCCGCGGGCGGGCCCAGCAGCAGGTTCGCCTTCGCGCTCTCGACGCCGGGGTGCGGGCGGGTCGGCCCGACCGCTTCGGCCACCTTGACGGTCGCGGCCATCGCGCGCAGCCGCTCCGGCGGGCGGTGCTTGCGCAGCAGCGGGAACTCCTCGCGCTCTTCGTGCTCGGCGTGCGCGAGGACGTCGTCGCGCAGCTGGACGAGCAGGGTGTCGAAGCCGTCCGCTTCCGGGCTCATCTTCTGCAGGGTGGTCAGCAGTTCCTTGGCCCGGTGTTCCTCGCCCAGCCGTGCCTCGACGACGGGCACCGCCGCGGGTTCGAGGTCGCGGATCTCGGGGTGCACGACCAGTTCCTCCGCCGTCTCGTGCACGGCCAGCAGCCGCACGAGGTCGTGGAACAGGTCGCGCCGCCGGTCGCCGTCCGCGGTTTCCAGCGCGGCGAACAGCTCGCGGATCTCCCGGTGCTGCCGCTGCAGCACCTCGATGACGTCCTCTTCGTGCTCCGCCATGAACGGCCTCCTCCTGGCTGCTTGCTCGGTCGGAAGCGGCGTTCCCCGTCCGGGACGGGTTACTCGTCGCGGCGGGCGACAGTGAGCCACAGCGCGCCGGCGGCGGCCACGGCGAGCCCGGCGACGGTCCACCAGGACCACCAGCCGAAGAAGGCGACGACGAGCCCGACGGCGAGCAGCACGCCCCCGCCGATCGAGGCGGTGTCTTCATGGCCGGTCCGGGCGGCGAAGGCCATCAGCCCACCTGCCCGTCGACGGCGGCCACGACGAGCGCGGCGCACCGCGCCACGGTCAGGCCTCTTTCCTTCGCCATGGAGACCAGGGCGGCGTGCGCGGCCGGACGGCTGAGTCCTTGCGCGGCAAGGACTTCCAGCGCCAGGCCGACGACGTCATGGGCGGGCGGGGTGGCGGTGCGCACGGGCATCGGAAGACCTCCGGCTCGGTCGGCGGCGAAACGAACGCGACCGGATACCCCGCCGCGCCGGGTTTCACACCCTCACCGAACCCGGTGGAGTGGCCCGGGTTCAACTCCCGGCGAGCCCTCCTCCGGCCGGCCACACCGCGGTGCCCGGCCGCCGTCCGATCGGCGCGCGGTACCAGGGCGTGGTCCACATCTACGCTGAGGGCGTGACCGACGCGTGGGAATGGGACCCGTCCCTCTATTCGGGCAGCGCGCGGTACTACGCGCGGGGCCGCGCGGCGTATCCCGCGGAACTCGCCACGGCCTTCGCCGCCGAGCTCGGGCTGGACGGGTCGGGACGGCTGCTCGACGTCGGCTGCGGACCGGGGTCGCTGACGCTGCTGCTGGCCGGATCGTTCGAGGAAGCCGTCGGGCTCGACGCCGACGCGGACATGCTCGCCGAAGCGGGCCGGCTCGCGGCGGACGCGGGCATCGGGAACTGCCGGTGGGTGCACCGGCGTGCGGAGGACCTGCCCGCCGGGCTGGGGCGGTTCCGGGTGGTCACCTTCGCGCAGTCGTTCCACTGGCTCGACCGGCCCCGCGTCGCCGCCACGGTGCGCGGAATGCTGGCCCCGGACGGGGTCTGCGCCCACGTGCACGCGTCAACGCACGAGATCGTCGACCCCGCGATCCCGGAGCTGGTGCGCGAATACCTCGGCCCGGTGCGGCGCGCCGGGCGCGGTTCGCTGCCGGACGGCACGCCGGGCAGCGAGGCGGCGGTCTACCGCGCGGCGGGCTTCCACGGCCCGCGGCGGTTCGAGGTGCCGGGGCCGGTCGTCACCCGCACGGTCGACGAGGTCGTCGCCGGGGTGTTCTCGCTGTCGAGCTCGGCCCCGCACCTGTTCGGCGAGCGGCGGCCCGAGTTCGAGGCGGAGCTGCGGCGGCGGCTGGCCCCGGCGGAGACGTTCACCGTGCGGCTGCCCGAACTCGCCGTCGACCTGTGGTTCACCAGGGGTTGTTGAAGTCCTCGTCCTCTTCGACGACGGCCCGGGGCCGGCGGGCGGGCCGCGGTTCGTCCCGCACGGGCCGCGACGCCGGTTCGAACCCTGCGGAGTACGCCTCCGCGTCGAAGGCGGACGCCGGTTCGGCGTGCGACCGGTCGGTGCTCCAGCCGGACTTCGTCTTGCGCTGGGCCATTTCGCGGACGTGCTGGACGTACCGCTCGGCCGCCTGGACCTGCTTGGTCATGTACTCGTGGGAGCGGGCCTTGATCTCCTCGCCCTGCTGTTCGCGCAGGGCACGGCGATCGGCCTGTTCGCGCACGAGGCCGTCGAGCTCGGCTTTCATGCCGGCGATGTCGGTCATGCGTCCTCCTACCAGGTCCGGGCGGACGGCGGGTCTTCGTCGTCGAGGGAGCCGATGATCCGCCGCCCGGGCTCGCCGAGGTTGTCGAAGACGGCGCCTTCGATGCGGTAGGCGGGGGCACGGCGTTCGGTGTCGCCCCCGCCGCCCTGGGCGCCGCCCATGGCGCCCATGCCGGGCATGCCGGACATCGAGGAGCCGGCCGCGCCGGTGGCCCCGGACGCGCCGGCCGCCGACGCGAACGCGGGCTGCGGCTGGGCGACGCCGGCACCGGTGTGGGCACCGCCGGAGACGGGTGATTCACCGAGGCCGGAGGGGTCGAAGCCGGCGCCGGAGAAGCCGGGGGAACCGCCACCGATGCCTGCGGGGTGTGCGCCGCCACCGCCGCCGTGGGAGCCGCTCCCGCCGCCTGCGGAACCGTCGCCGGCGGGGTGGTCCGAGCCGCCGGCGTGGTGCGAGCCCGGGCCGCCGGAGTCGCCACGGTGGTCGGAGCCCGAGTGGTCGGAGCCCGGGTGGCCGGGGCCATCGCCGCCGTCGTGGGGCGCGAGGTCCGTGAGGGTGCCCCGGTGGGTGGGCAGGTCGTCGAGCTGCTTCGCGGGGGTGTCGCCGAGGGCGCTGTCCGGCTTTTCGTCCTCGCCCAGCGTGTACGTCGTCGGGGTGCCCTTGCCGTCGTCGACCGTGACCACGGTGGGGCCGTCCGGGCCGTCGGGGCGCTCTGCCGTGATCTCGACGCCGCCGTCGCGGATGTGGATCTTGCCGTCGGGGCCCGGGCGGTACGTGTCGGTGTCCGTCCCTTGTGGACCGTCGGTGGGCTTGGCTTCGGACCAGTCGAGCTTGAAGTCCTTCGGGTCGCCCGGTCCGTCGCCGACCTTGATGTCCATCTTGCCGTCGTGGTCCGGCTCGGTCATCTCGAAGGTCTTGTCGCCCTGCTTGACCTTCAGGACGTCCCGGTCGTCGTCGCCCTTGTCGTCGCCGAGGAGGCTGTCGGGCTTGCCGTCCGGATCCGTCTCGATGCCCGGGCCGCCGAATTCCTTCAGGGCGTCGGCGGCCTTCTTCTTCGCTTCCTCCGCGGCCTGCTCGGCCCCGGCCTTGCCGTCCTCACCCGAACCCGAACCCGAGTCACCGCCGCCCGAGCCCGCACCGCCGCCGGACTCCGTTTCGATGCCCGGGCCGCTGAACTCCTTGAGGGCGTCGGCGGCCTTCTTCTTCGCTTCCTCCGCGGCCTGCTCGGCCCCGGCCTTGCCGTCCTCACCCGAACCCGAACCCGAGTCACCGCCGCCCGAGCCCGCACCGCCGCCGGACTCCGTCTCGATGCCCGGACCGCTGAACTCCTTGAGGGCGTCGGCGGCCTTCTTCTTGGCCGCTTCGGCGGCCGCGGCCGCCGCGTCCTGGCCGCTGTCGGACGGCGGCGTCATCGAAGACGGTGTCGTGCCGTCGGATCCCGGGCCGCCACCCGAACCCGAGCCGCCGCCACCCGAACCGAGTCCGGCGCCGGCGCCGGACTCCGTCTGGATGCCCGGGCCGCTGAACTCCTTCAACGCCTCCGCGGCCTTCTGCTTGGCCGCCTCGGCCTCCTGCGCCGCCTGTTGCTTGGCCGCCTCCGCCGCGGCCGCGCCGTCGTCCTGGCCGCCGGACGAGCCCGAGCCACCGCCCGCGCCGCCGCCGGACGGCGTGGACCCGTCCGGGATCGGCGGCACCGAACCGCCGCCCGTCCCGGAGCCACCGCCCGAGCCGCTTCCGGCGCCCGCGCCGCTCGGCAGGTCGGTGCCCGAGCCGCCACCGGACCCGGCACCCCCACCGGGCGCACCGGACCCCGAATCCGTCTCGGGAATCGACGGCACCGGCCCGCCGGCGCCACCCGAACCGGATCCCGAGCCGCCCGAACCGGAACCCGAGCCACCAGACCCAGAACCGGAACCGCCCGCACCGCCGCCGGAACCACCGGGGCCGCCGCCGGAGCCACCAGCGGCACCGGAGCCGCCCGAACCCGAACCGGCCCCGCCTCCAGGACCACCCGGGCCGCCCGCCGAACCCGGCCCGCCGGGCAGCGAAACGCCCTCGAACTCGTTCCGGATCCCGCCCATCACCTTGTCGAGCGCGTCGTACGCCTGGTCGACCAGGTCCTTCGTGTCCTTGCAGGTCTTCGCGAACCCCTGGTACAGCCGGTCCCACATGTCCGGGTTGAACTGGTTCTGCACCCACTGCTTGGCGAGGTCCTGGCCGTGCTTCTTGATCTCGTCGCCGTCGCAGCAGCCCTGGTCGTTGAGCGTCTTGACCAGGTTGGTCCCGAAGTTGAGGTCCATCCAGCCCGCGATCTGGGCCAGGTCCTGCTCGTTGCCGTGCTCACCGTTGGCGACGGCGACGACCTTCTGCGCCATCGTGTAGTCGGCCTTGCCGACCAGGTCGGTGTACATCCCGATGACCGCGTCGGCCTTGCCCTTGCACAGCTGGAACACCGTGGTGGCCGTGCTCAGCGTCGCCTCGCTCGCGGTGCCGAGCGTCTGGGACAGCTTCGCCGCCTTGGGCTGGATCTTGTCGTTGTACGTGTCCGACGCGGCATCGGCACCCGCGCCGCTCCAGCTGCCGAACAGGGTGCCCAGCTGCGAACCGGTGTCCTCGAGCGTCCGGTCGATCGTCTCCGAGCCGCGCTTGAAGTGCCCGGCGTCGGCGACGAAGTCCGCGAAACTGATCCCCCGCTGCTCGTCGAACGGCGTGCGGATGTCCTTGTCGAGGTCGAGCGCGCGGGTGTTGCCGCGGCAGTCGGCCGGGATCTTCGCCAGCAGCGACCCGAACGTCTCGAACAGCTTGAGCGCCGGCGCGGCCGCGTCGAAGATCTCGTCGGACGTCTTGGTCCCGGAGGTGCTGTCGGCCGCGGGCGGCTTCGTCTCGTCGAGCTTCTTCTTGCCGTCGTCGACGGCCTTCTTCTCCTGGTCCTCGTTGTAGCTGTTCTGGTCGCCGCTCTTCTTCGCCTTGTCGTAGGCCTCGTCGACCGACTGGCCGGCGAACAGCGGGTTCGCGTTGAACGCGTGCGCGTACTTGTCGGCTTCCTGCCGCTTCTGCTTGATCTCGTCCGGCTCCTGGTCGGCCAGGAACGGCGGCGGTGGCGGGTTTTCCCGCAGCCAGCTGCTGATCAGCGCGCTCTTCTGCCCCGGCGGAACGCTCGGGTCGTCCAGGATCGCCTTGACGTCGGACCACTTCTTCTTCTCGGCCATCAGAGCGCGCCCCCGGCGTTCGTGATCGTGCCCGCCTGGGTGTCCTCGTTGGCGCTGTAGCTCGACCCGGCGGTGCCGAGGTTCGTGCCGAACGAGCCGAGAGTGCTGCTGTAGCCGGAAACCGCGGCCCACAGCGCCTGCGCGCCGGCGGTGTACTTGGTCGCGTGGGCCCCGTGCGCCCGGCCGAACTTCTCCGCCGTCACCTGCGGCGTCTGCAGGTCCGGGTTGTCGTCCAGCAAGTGTTCCGCCAGGTCACCGATGGTCTTGGACGCCGTCGACAACGCCTCGGTCGTCGCGGTGTACCCCCCGCCGCTCATCTCAGCGCCTCTCGCTTCCCAGTGCGTCCGCGAGCACTTCGGCCACGGACCCCACGTCGGTGAACCGGTCGAGCCGGTCCAGGTCGATCGTCACCCCGTAATAGATCTCCAGCGCCGCCAGCAGCTTGATCCGCCCCTTCGAGTCGATGCCCAGCTCCTCCAGGGGCGCGTCGGGCTCGACGAGAGCCGGGTCGAGCCGGAAGGTGTCGCAGACGACCTTCGTGACCTCGGCGCGGTGATCACCCACAGTCGTCACCATAACGTGCCTTCGCGGCGGACCGGGCGACTTTGCCGCTCGATGTGCGCGGAAGTCCACCGGAAGGGACCAGACGTACCGCGCGCAGCGTCAGACCGTGTTCGCGCGACACCGCGCGCAGCACCGCGCGGGTCACCTCCCGGTCGTCGGCTTCGACGCCGCGCGCCCGCTCGGCCACCACCACCGCGCCCTCGCCGCCGGAGTCCGTGACGCCGAACGCGGCGACGCGGTCGCGGCGGACCGCCGGGTGGGCCTCCCCGGCCGCCGCTTCGATGTCCTGCGGGTGGAAGTTGCGGCCGTCGACGACGATGAGGTCCTTGAGCCGTCCGGTGACGTACAGGTCGCCGCGGTGCACGACGCCGAGGTCGCCGGTGCGCAGCCAGCCGCCGAGGTCGCCGAGCGTGGCCCCGAACGCGGTCGCGTCGCCGCGGCCCCAGTAGCCGGTGGCGACGTTCGGGCCGTGCACCCAGATCTCGCCGACCAGGCCTTCGGGCTGCTCCCGGCCGTCCTGGACGATCCGGACCAGCTGCCCGACGGGACGTCCGACCGACACGAGTTCCTGGCCGCCTTCGGTTTCGACGGCCCGGCCCTGCGCGAGGGCTTCGCGGTCGAACTCCGCGCCGCGCGGCCCTTCCTCGCCCGCGCTCGCGACGTACACCGTGGCTTCGGCGAGCCCGTACGACGGCCGGTGCGCCGCGCGCGGAAAGCCGCGGGGCCCGAACACCTCGTGGAACCGCTCGATCGTGCGCGGCCGGACGGGTTCGCTGCCGTTGAGCGCGACCCGGACGTCCGACAGGTCGAGGTCTTCGCCGGTGTCGGCGTCGGCGGCGAGGTCGTAGGCGAAGTTCGGCGCGGCGGTGAACACCGCGGGGTACTCCGCCAGCTGCCGCAGCCACCGCGCCGGCCGGTGCACGAACTCGGCCGGGGCCATGAACACCGACCGCCCGCCGGCATAGACCGGCAGGCACAGCAGCTGGATCAGGCCCATGTCGTGGAAGAACGGGATCCAGCCGGCGCAGGTCGTGCCCTCGTCGACGCCGTAGGCGAGACTGCCCTGCCAGCAGGCGGCGACGATCGCGCGGTGCGGGATCACGGCACCGGCGGGCTCGCGGGTCGATCCGGACGTGTACTGCAGGTAGGCCGGGCTGTCCGGGGCCACCGGCACCGGATCGGCGCCGGGCCCGGTGAGGTCGTCGACCACCACGACGTGCTCGTGCGCGGGCAGGCGCGCCACCGCGGCCGACGACGTCAGCCACACCCGCGCGCCGCAGTCGGCGAGGACGCCGGAGAGCCGCCCCTCCTGCGCGGGACTC
Source organism: Amycolatopsis kentuckyensis (assembly GCF_002155975.1). Lineage (GTDB taxonomy): Bacteria > Actinomycetota > Actinomycetes > Mycobacteriales > Pseudonocardiaceae > Amycolatopsis > Amycolatopsis kentuckyensis. Next base: position 7,509 of record NZ_MUMI01000076.1, on the reverse strand, counting down.
GAGGGCACCATCAGCGGGACGGCGATCAGCCCGGCGGCCAGCGCGCCGAAGAACGCCAGCGGATAGGCGAGCTCCTGGCCGGCGAGGATCGCGACGCGCTCCCCCGGCTCGGCCACCCGCCGCAGCTCACCGGCCACCACGCGGACCCGCGCGGCGAACTCCGCCCACGTCCACGTGTGCTCCGCGTGGCGCGTGTGGTCCTGGTGGGTGAACAACGGCCGATCGTCGTCCGCGCGGGCGAACAGGCGGTCCACGATCGAGACGCGCAGCACCGCCTCGGGGACGGTCACCGGCGCGGTCGGACGGGGCACGCCGGGCAACCTACCGGCCTTCGGAAACCCGGTTCACCCCCGGGGCGAGCGCGGGTACGGTCGCAGACCATGGCCGTACCGGAAGCGCTGGTCTCCGCTCTCGCGGACGAAGACCGGCTGCAGCTCTTCGCCCGCATCTGCACCGCCCCCGACGGGCTCGAAGCGTCCCACGCTCCGGCCAAGCTCGCGAAGCGGCTCGTCGACGCCGGACTCGTCACCGAGGCCGGTGGCCGCTACCGGGCCGTGCCGTCGGTGTTCCGCGACGCGCTCGCCAAGGCCCCGGTCGATCCGCTCGACGCGCTCTTCCGCCACGGGCGGCTCGTTTCGATCCCGCACTCGGGCCGGCGGCGGCAGCTGCTGCTGGCGTACCTGGCCGACCGCTTCGAACCGGGCCGGCTCTACACCGAGCAGGACGTCCGCGAGAAGCTCTCGATGGTCCACGACGACCACGCGACCCTCCGCCGTTACCTGGTCGACGAAGGCCTCCTGCAACGCAGCAACGACGGCGGCGCTTACGGCCGTCCCTCGGAAGCCCGCGCCGCCGGCTGAGTCGCGGGGAGGTCGAACAGCGCCAGGACGCCGGGGTCGGCGAACACGACGTTGTGCGCGATCCGCCCGCCGCGCACGGTGAACACCTGCAGCGTGTGCAGCCGGTACGCCCCGGTGTCGTCGCGGCAGTACGCCACGAGGGCGGGCTGGCCGTTGGCGCTCGCGCGCGTCATGCGCCAGCCGGGGCCGCGCATCGCGAACACGCGCTCCAGGAACCGGCCGTAGTCCTCGGGGCCGCGGAACCACAGCGGGACCGGCGGCATCTCCATCACGACGTCGTCGGTGAGCAGCTCGACCAGCCCGGCGACGTCGGCGCGTTCGAAGGCGCGCACGTAGCGGTCCAGCACCGCTTCGACCGCGGTGTCGTCCGGTTCGGGCACCTCGTCCGCCGACAGGCCGCCGAGCCCCGCGCGGGCGCGCTGCAGGGCGCTGTTGACCGCGGCCGGCGTCGTGTCGAGGAAGCCGGCCACCTCCGCCGCGCTGAACTCCAGGACGTCCCGCAGGATCAGCACCGCGCGCTGCTTCGGCGGCAGCGTCTGCATCGCCGCCAGCAGGGCCAGCCGGAGCGTGCCGCGGCGGGCGAGGTGGCGACCCGGGTCGTCGAGGCGGGCGTCCGGGAACGGGTGCAGCCAGGGGATCTCGAACGACGGCGTCAGCGGCGCGCCCGGGTCTTCGCTCGGGCCGCCGAGCCCGGACGGCAGCGGCCGCCGGGCTCGGCCTTCCAGCGCGGTGAGGCAGGCGTTGGTGGCGATCCGGTAGAGCCAGGTGCGCACCGACGCCCGGGCCGGGTCGTAGCCGTCCCACGCCTTCCAGGCGCGGACCAGCGTGTCCTGCACCAGGTCCTCGGCTTCGTGCACCGAGCCGAGCATGCGGTAGCAGTGCGCCAGCAGCTCACGCCGGTGCGGTTCGGTGCGCGTCGCGAAGTCCTGCATCGTTCTCCCGTTCAGACGGCTTCGGTGGGGTGTACCGGCGCCGCCGCCGGAATTCATCGCCGGCGGGAGAAGATGTTCCTACAGGTCGCCGAAGTCCTCGGGCCGCAGGTCGTCGAGCTCGGCGCGGAACCGCTCGACCTCGGCTTCGGCGTCCAGCACGTCGGCGGCCGGCCCCTCGGTTTCCTGCTCGACCTCGAGCTGCACGGACGCGACGTCCAGCACCTCTTCGGCGACGCGGATGGGCGCGCCCTGCCGCAGGCCGAGCGCGACGGCGTCACTCGGGCGGGCCGAGACGCGGGTGCCCGAGGCGAGCACGAGATCGGCGTAGAAGATGCCGTCCCGCACCTCGGTCAGCTCGACCGCGGCGAGGCCCTGGCCGAACGCGGCGAGCACGTCGCCGAGCAGCTCGATCGTGCCCGGGCGCGGCTGCGCGATCTGTTCCCGCGCGCGCACCAGGGCCTCGGCCTCGCCGTACCCGATCATGATCGCCAGCCAGCGGCGCGCGCCCTCCGGCTCGCGCAGCAGCATCAGGGGCGCCTCACCGGGCACCGGAACGGCCATTCCCACCACTTCGATCGGGATCACGCCGACCACCGCACCCTCCGTGTCGTGGGACTGCTCCGCGCGCGTAATACCCACAACCGGAGGTTCGCAATCCGATCCGGCGGCCGGTTTTTCCCGGGTGGGCTCTTCTCGGCTGCGGACTACGCCCCGGTGCCTTGCCCGGCCACCTCGGCCGCTGTCACCGTCGGAGCGTGGAACCGACGATTTCGCGCAGTGTGACCGTCTCCGCCGACCCGGGGACGGTGTGGTCGTGGGTCACCGACCTGCCGCGGATGGGCGAGCTGAGCCCGGAGAACGTCGGCGGCCGCTGGCTGGACGGCACCGGGCCCGCCCTCGGCGCGCGGTTCCGCGGCCACAACCGCAACGGCGAGCTGCAGTGGTGGACGCGGGTGCGGGTGGTCGCGTTCGAGCCGGGCCGCCGGTTCGCCTTCGACGTGCGCACCCCGTTCGGCTCGCGGGTCTCGCGGTGGGAATACGTGCTGGCACCGGCCGCGGACGGCTGTGCCGTCACCGAGAACTGGTACCGGATCGGCAGCTGGGTGGTGCGGAAGTTCATGGGGCCGCGGGTCACCGGCCGTGCCGACCGCCCCGGGTACAACGTCCGGTCGATCGAGCACACCCTCGCGGCGCTGAAGGCCCGGGCGGAGGAACACGCCGCAGCCGCCTGAGTCTCTTGTTGAAACCTACCTGTCCAGCTAGGTTGTTTTATCGAACCTAGGAGGACCATGACCCACGCCCCGCCGAAGCCCGGCCTGGTGCTGCTCGTCGTCTCGACGGCCGCGTTCCTCGCGAGCCTGGACACGTTCATCGTCACGATCGCCTTCCCCGGCATCCGGGCCGCGTTCCCCGGCGACGACCTGGCGACCCTGTCGTGGGTGCTCAACGGCTACACGGTGCTGTTCGCCGCCTGCCTCGCGCCGGCCGGGCGGCTGGCCGACCGCTACGGCCGCCGCCGGCTGTTCCTCGCCGGCGTCGCGGTGTTCATCCTCGCCTCGGCCGCCTGCGCGGCCGCGCCCTCGATCGGGCTGCTGATCGCCTTCCGCGCGGTGCAGGCGATCGGCGCCGCGCTCGTCATGCCGACGTCGCTGGCGCTGCTGCTGACGGCCTTCCCGCCGCACCGGCGGCCGATGGCGGTCGGCGTCTGGGCGTCGGTCGGCGCGGCGGCCGCGGCCCTCGGCCCGCCGGTCGGCGGCCTGCTCGTCGAGGCGTCCTGGCGCTGGGTGTTCCTGGTGAACCTGCCGATCTGCGCGGTGACGCTGCTGGCCGGGCCCCGCGTGCTGCGCGAGTCCCGGGACACGTCGACCGGCGTCCCGGACGTCCTCGGCGCCGCCGGGCTGCTGGCGGGCGTCGGCGCCCTGGCGTATGCGCTGGTCGAGGCGTCCGACCGCGGCTGGGGCGCGCGGCCGGTGCTGCTGGCGTTCGCGGTGGCCGCCGTCGCGCTGGCCTGGGTCCCGCTGCGCTCGGCGCGGCACCCGGTACCGGTGCTGGACCTGCCGGCTTTGCGCGTCCCGACGCTGTGGCTGGCCTGCCTGACGACCGGCGTCTTCGCGGCCGGGTTCGCGGCGATGCTGTTCGGCAACGTCCTGTTCCTGACGTCGATCTGGCACGACTCGATCCTGGTGGCCGGGCTGTCGCTGGCGCCGGGCCCGCTGGTGGTGGTCCCGGTGTCGATCCTCGGCGGCCGCTTCGTGCACCGCTTCGGGCCGGGCCCGGTGGTCGCCCTCGGCGGCGTCGCGTTCGGGGCGGGGGTGCTGATCTGGTTGCTGCGCATGGGATCGGTGCCCGACTACGCGGCGGCGATGCTGCCCGGACAGCTGCTGACCGGCCTCGGCGTCGGGCTGATCCTGCCGAGCCTGTCGGGGGTGGTGGGCACGGTCCTGCCGCCGCCCCGCTGGGGCGCGGGCTCGTCGATGGTGAACACGGCCCGGCAGGTCGGCACGGTCCTGGGCACCGCGGTCCTGGTCGCGGTCTTCGCGGGCACCCCGGACCTGGCGGACTTCCGGCGGGGCTGGCTGGTGGTCCTGGCGACGGCGGCGGCCACCTGCGCCGGCGGCCTGCTGATCGCCGCGCGGCGGCGGACGGACCACTACGCCGAGCCCCAGGCCCCGTCCAGCACCGCCAGCCCGGCGTCGATGCTCGCCAAGGGGATCGAGCCGTAGCCGAGGACGACGCCCTGGCGCGGGAAACCGCCGCAGAGGTCGGACAGCGTCTGGATCGCCGCGCCGGCCGCGGCCGCGCGGGCCGCGATCGGCTCCAGGTCCGTCCCGTCCTCGGCCAGTGCGCACAGGTGCAGGCCCGCCGCCGAGGGCACCGGGCGGAGCCGGCCGGCGAAAACCCGTTCCAGCGTCGCCGTGATGCGCTCGTGGCGGTCCGCGTAGACCTTCGTCGCCCGGCGGAGGTGGCGGGCGAACAGGCCTTCGTCGATGAACCCCGCCAGCGCGGCCTGCGCGGGCAGGTCGCCGTGCCAGCCCGACAGCTGCCGGGCGTGGTGCAACGCGTCGCGCAGTGACCCCGGGGCGATCAGGAAACCCAGACGCAGCATGGGAAGCAGCGTCTTGGAGAACGATCCGACGTAGGCGACCCGGCCGTCGCGGTCCAGGCTCTGCAGGGGTTCCAGAGGCCGGTCGGAGAACCGGAATTCGCTGTCGTAGTCGTCCTCGACGACGACCGCGCCGGCGCGGTCCGCCCACGCCAGCAGCGCCGTGCGCCGGGCGAGCGACATCGGCGTGCCGAGCGGGAACTGGTGCGACGGCGTGACGTACACGAGCTTCGTGCGCGAAGGCAGCGCGGCGACGTCGAGGCCTTCGCCGTCCACCGGTACTCCGACGACTTCGGCGCCGTGCGAGGCGAACAGCAGCCGGGCCATCCGGTAGCCCGGCTCCTCGACGGCGACCCGGTCGCCCGGTTCGAGCAGGACGCGGGCCAGCAGGTCGAGGGCCTGCTGGGCGCCCTGGGTGACGAGCACGTCGTCGGCCCCGGCCCGCACCGACCGTGAGACGCCGACGTGCCGGGCGATCGCCGCGCGCAGCCCGGGGTGGCCGCCGGGCTCGGCGTAGTGCGCGAACCCGGCGGTGTCACGGAGTTCCCGCGCGAGCAGGCGCCGCCAGGTGTCCAGGGGGAACAGCGTGGCGTCGGGGATGCCGACGCGGAAGTCGAACGCCGGGTCCGGGGTCGCGGCGGCCGGGGACGGGAGCGACCGCCACACCGCCTTCGGTTGCGGCCCCCGCGCCGAGGGGGCCATGCGCGGCTTCGGGGCCGGGAGTTCCGCGGAGACGTACGTGCCGGCGCCGACGCGGCCGGTGAGGAAGCCGTCGGCGGTGAGGCGGTCGTAGGCGACCGCGACGGTGTTGCGCGAGACGGCCAGGCGCCGGGCCAGTTCCCGCGTCGGCGGCAGCCGCTCCCCCGCGCGCAGCCTGCCGTCCAGGACGGCGTCGCGCAGCTGGCGGTAGATGCGGACGCTGAGGTCGCCGCGGCCGGCCAGGCTGACGTGGAAGTCCATCCGGCGAGCTTATATTGGCCCAATCCGATGGGCCGGAATTGGATCTGGGATCGGGCCAAGTCGCGCTCTACCGTTCTTCTCATGACAGCGCTTCTCGAACGGCTTCCCGAACGTCCGAAGACCCGGCCGGCCGGCCGCCTGCTCGCCGCCGCCCAGCTGGTCGCCTCGCTCGGCGACGGCGCGTTCCTGACCTGCTCGGTGCTGTTCTTCACGCGGATCGCCGGCCTGACGCCGGCGCAGGTGGGCCTCGGGCTCACCCTCGGCTGGGCGGTCGGCTCGGTCGCGGGCGTGCCGCTCGGGCACCTCGCCGACCGCCACGGCGCCCGTGGCTCGGCGGTGCTGCTGGCCCTGGCGACGGCCACGTCGATCCTGGCGTTCCTCGTCGTCCGCTCGCCGGTGGCGTTCGTCCTCGCCGCATGCCTCTACGGCAGCTGCCAGACCGGGCTGGCGGCGATCCGCCAGGCGCTGCTGGCCACGCTCGCCGACCCCGAGCGGCGGACGCGCGTCCGGGCGCACCTGCAGTCGGCGGGCAACGCGGGCCTCGCCGTCGGCGCCGGGCTCGGCGGCCTCGCACTGTCGGCCGACACGGCCTCGGCGTACCTCACGGTGTTCGTCCTCGACGCGGCGGCCTTCGTGGTGACGGCGGCACTGCTGCACGCGCTGCCGGCGGTCCCGCGGACTTCCGCGCGCCCGGGAGCGCCGAAGTCCGCGGTGCTGCGCGACCGGCCTTACGCGCTGGTGACGCTGCTGAACGCGATCCTGCTGCTGCGCATGCCGCTGCTGAGCGTGGCGATCCCGCTGTGGATCGTCGAACGCACCGCGGCGCCGGGCTGCACGGTGTCGGCGCTGTTCGTGCTGAACACGGTCGTGGTGGTGGTCCTGCAGGTCCGCGTCGCGGGGCGGCTGGCCTCGCTCGATGCGGCGGCGCGGATGGTGCGCCGGTCGGGTGTGGTGCTGATGGCGTCCTGCGTGGCGTTCGCGCTGTCGGCGCTGGGAACGTCGCCGGCGGTGGCGTTCGCGGTGCTCGTCGCCGGGGCGCTGGTGCAGGTGCTCGGCGAGATGCTGCAGTCGGCGGGCTCGTGGGAGATCGGCTTCGCGCTGGCCCCGGCGGACAAGCAGGGCGAGTACCAGGGCTTCTTCGGCAGCGGGACATCGGTGGCCCGAGCGGTCGGCCCGGTGCTGCTGAGCACGGTGGTGATCGGCTGGGGCTTCCCGGGCTGGCTCCTGCTGGGCGCGGTGTTCGCGGGAGCGGGCTGGGCGATGGGCCCGGCGGTCCGCTGGGCCGCCGCGACCCGCCCGGCTACTCGCTGACCTGCGCCACCACGACCCGCCCAGCCACTCACCGACCTCGGCCGCCCCGCCCTGCTACTCACTGACCTCGGCCACCACGACCCGCCCAGCCACTCACCGACCTCGGCCACCACGACCCGCCCAGCCACTCACCGACCTGGACCGCCACGACCCGGCCGGCTACTCGCTGACCTGGGCCGCCGCGGTCTGGTGCAGCGAAAGGTTCTGGCCCGCGGCCGAATCGTCGGCCCAGGCGCCCGACTCCGCCGTCCACGTCCGGCCCGCGAAGCTCACCTTGTCCACGCCCAGCGCCTCCGCGCGGCCGACCAGCCAGGTCGCGTACGTCCAGCCCTGCGCCGCCGGG
>NZ_MUMI01000759.1 GCF_002155975.1 Amycolatopsis kentuckyensis | reverse complement strand
CCAGCCGGCTGGCATCCGGGCTCCGGAGCTTGGTCGGCCGGTGGCCACGCGGCACTTCTGGCCGAGCGAATCGGAACTCGGTCGCTGGAGCGGACTCCCCCGGCCCCACACGGCACCTCCGGCGGAGCGAATCGGAGCTCGGACCCTGGAACGGACCAACCCTGGTCCACACAGCACGCCGGCCGAACGAATCAGAGGCCGGTCCTGGAACGGACTCACCCGGCTCCGCCGCCGAGGCTTGGTCACCGAGCGGCGCAGGTTCGCCGCCAAGACTGGTCACCGAGCGGCGCAAGTTCGCCACCAAGGCTGATCACCGAGCAAGGCAGGTTCCCCACCAAGGCCGATCACCGAGCAAGGCAGGTTCGCCACCAAGGCTGATCGCCGGGCCGCAGCTCCCCCACCAAGGCTCGAAGCCACCTTCGGTGGGCCGCCCCCCAGGTGTGGGCCCGGACACACCGAAGGCCGCCGCGATGGGAACTCGCAGCGGCCTTCAAAGTCCTCTCAGCGGATGCCAGCCGGTACCGCTGCCGGGGTTGTCGTCGCCGGGGTCGATGCCGGGGCCGGTTGCTGGGGCACCGCCATCTGGGCCGGCAGGAGGTTCGCCGGCTGCGGGACTCCGCCGCCCGTTTCCGGGGAGCCGTCGCCGTCCGCCGACGTCCCCACCAGGGCCAGTGCGCTCAGCACCAGTCCGGACACCACCACCCCCGCGCCCTGGGCCGCGCGGCGCTTGAAGCGGCCGCCGCCGAGGACGTTCGGGGACTGGCCCAAGGGGGCCGATGATCCCAACGGGGCCACACCGCCCAGCACGCCCGCGTCGCGCAGGCCCGCGACGCGGTCGGGGCGCTGGACCGCGACCAGCTGGCCGTCGGCCGTGATGGCCAGGTTGTCCGGGGTGCTCGGCAGCTCCGTCTGCTGCGGGATCGACTGGAGGCTCGCCAGGAAGCCCGCCGACATCGACGGGGCCCCCGCGCGGCGGATCGCCTCGACCGTCTGACGCTGCGCGCGCACCTCCGCCGCGCACGCCGGGCAGCGGGTGATGTGCGACGCCGCGCGGTCGCGTGCGCCGTGGGACAGCTCGCCGTCGACGAACGCCACCACGACGTCCGGCAGCAGGTGCGACTCGGGAAGTGCCCAGCCTCGCGGTGCGGTCATACCGTCACCTTCGCAGACTGCGGTGCGTAAGTGCGTCGGCGCTCGAGCGACGCGCGCAGCGCCTGGCGCCCACGGTGGATGCGGCTGCGGACAGTGCCCAGCTTGACACCCAGCGTCGCGCCGATCTCCTCGTACGACAGCCCCTCGACGTCACACAGCACGACGGCGGCGCGGAACTCCGGGGGCAGCTCGTCGAGCGCCGCCTGCAGGTCCGGGTCCAGGTGGGTGTCCGAGTAGACCTGCTCGGGGCTCGGGTCGTCGCCCACGATGCGGTCGGTGTCCTCGGGCAGGCCTTCCATCCGCACGCGCGAGCGGCGGCGGGCCATGTCCAGGAACAGGTTGGTGGTGATCCGGTGCAGCCAGCCCTCGAACGTGCCGGGCTTGTAGGACGCCAGCGAGCGGAAGACCCGGATGAAGGTCTCCTGCGTGAGGTCCTCGGCGTCGTGGGTGTTGCCGGTCAGGCGGTAGGCCAGCCGGTAGACCCGGTCACCGTGCTCGCGCACGACCTCGTCCC
>NZ_MUMI01000758.1 GCF_002155975.1 Amycolatopsis kentuckyensis | reverse complement strand
CCGGCTCGACCTCGCCGGGCTGCCGGGCCTGCTCGACGGCGTGCAGATCGTCGTCGTGCGGATCCTCGGCACGCCGCGGAGCTGGCAGGAGGGCCTCGACACGCTACGGGCGTCGGGCGCGCACGTCGTCGTCCTCGGCGGGGAGCAGACGCCGGACGCCGAGCTGATGAAGCTCTCGACCGTCCCGGCCGGCATCGCCGCCGAAGCCCACGCCTACCTCGCGCAGGGCGGCCCGGCGAACCTCACCCAGCTGCACCGGTTCCTCTCCGACACGCTCCTGCTCACCGGTGACGGCTTCGAGCCGCCCGCCGAGCAGGCCGCGTGGGGCGTCCTCGAACGCCCTGCCCCGGCCGCCGGCGGCCCGGTGATCGGCATCCTGTACTACCGCGCGCACCACCTGTCCGGGAACACGGCGTTCGTGCACACCCTCGCCGACCAGATCGAAGCCGCGGGCGGGCGCGCGTTGCCGATCTACTGTGCTTCGCTGCGTACGCGCGAGCCGGAGATGATGGCGGAGCTGGCTTCCGTGGACGCCCTGCTGGTCACCGTGCTCGCGGCGGGCGGCACGCGGCCGTCCGAGGTCGGCGCCGGTGGCGACGACGAGGCCTGGGACGTCGCCGAGATGGCCGCCCTCGACGTCCCGATCCTGCAGGCGCTCTGCCTGACCAGCGACCGCGAGACGTGGGCGGCCAACGACGACGGCCTCTCCCCGCTCGACGCCGGGAACCAGATGGCCGTCCCGGAGTTCGACGGACGGCTGATCACGGTGCCGTTCTCGTTCAAGGAACTCGACGAAGACGGTCTCCCCCGGTACGTACCGGACGCCGAACGCGCGTCCCGCGTCGCCCGCATCGCGCTGGCGCACGCCCGGCTGCGGCACACACCCGCGTCGGAGCGGCGCATCGCGCTGATGCTCTCCGCGTACCCGACGAAGCACTCTCGCGTCGGCAACGCGGTCGGGCTGGACACACCCGCGTCGGCGATCGAGCTGCTGCGGCGGATGCGCGCGCAGGGCTACGACCTGGGGCCGGACGCCTTCCCGGGCGTCGACCCGACCGGCACCGACCAGCCCGACGGCGACGCGCTGATCCACGCCCTCATCGCCGCCGGCGGCCAGGACCCGGAGTGGCTCACCGAGGAACAGCTGGCCGGCAACCCGATCCGGGTGCCCGCCGCGCGGTACCAGGAGTGGTTCGACGCGCTGCCGGCCGAGCTGCGTGCGGGCGTCGAGGAGCACTGGGGCCCGGCGCCCGGCGAGCTGTACGTCGACAACGGCGACATCGTGCTGGCGTCCCTGCAGAGCGGCAACGTGATCATCATGATCCAGCCGCCCCGCGGGTTCGGCGAGAACCCCGTCGCGATCTACCACAACCCGGACCTGCCGCCGAGCCACCACTACCTGGCCGCGTACCGGTGGCTGGAAGAGGAGTTCGGCGCGCACGCCGTCGTCCACCTGGGCAAGCATGGGTCCCTCGAATGGCTGCCGGGCAAGACCGCGGGCCTCTCGGCGTCGTGCGCGCCGGACGCCGTGCTCGGGAACCTGCCGCTGGTGTACCCGTTCCTGATCAACGACCCGGGCGAGGGCGCGCAGGCCAAGCGGCGGGCGCACGCGACGATCGTCGACCACCTGATCCCGCCGATGGCGCGCGCGGAGTCCTACGGCGACATGGCGCGGCTGGAGCAGCTGCTCGACGAGCACGCGAACATCGCGGCGATGGACCCGGCGAAGCTGCCCGCCGTGCGCCAGCAGATCTGGACGCTGATCCAGGCCGCGAAGCTGGACCACGACCTCGGCATCGAGGAACGGCCGCACGACGCGGAGTTCGACGACTTCCTGCTGCACATCGACGGCTGGCTCTGCGAGGTCAAGGACGCGCAGATCCGCGACGGCCTGCACGTCCTGGGGGCGGCGCCGACCGGCGAGGCCCGCGTCAACCTGGTGCTGGCGATGCTGCGCGCGTCCCAGATGTGGGGCGGCAAGCAGGGTGCGGTGCCCGGTCTGCGATCCGCGCTGGGGCTCAAGGAAGACGCGCCGATGTCCGAAGTGGACGCGGTCGAGAAGACCGCGCGCGAGCTCGTCCGGACGATGGAGATGCGGGGCTGGGACGCGACCGCGGTCGCGTC
>NZ_MUMI01000757.1 GCF_002155975.1 Amycolatopsis kentuckyensis | reverse complement strand
GCGGCCCGCGAGCTGGCCCTGGCGCTCGGTGCGGCGTCGGCGGGGGAGGCGGCCGCACCGCCTCCGGAACCGCTGGACTCGGCGATCCTGTTCGCGCCGGCCGGTGACCTGGTGCGGCCGGCCCTGGCCGCGCTGGACCGCGGCGGAACCCTCGCCATCGCGGGCATCCACCTGTCCGACGTGCCGCGGCTGGACTACCAGCGGCACCTGTTCCAGGAACGGCAGGTGCGCAGCGTCACCGCGAACACCCGGGCCGACGCGCGGGAGTTCCTGGCCTTCGCCGGCCGCCACCACCTGGAGGTCAGCACGGTGCCCTACGCGCTCGACGCGGCGGACCGGGCCCTGACCGACCTGGCCGGGGACCGGGTGAACGGCGCGGCGGTGCTCCACGTGTGATGCCGGTGGTAACTCCTTCTTGATATCACTGATGATAACGTGGTTAGTATCAGTGTAAACATCGCGAAGGGGTGCGCCATGATCATCGTCACCGGGGGAACCGGGAAGCTCGGATCGCAGATCGCCGGCCGGCTGCTCGAACGGGTGCCGGCCGCGGAGCTCGGGGTCAGCGTCCGGGATCCCCGCCGGGCCGCGGAGCTCGCCGGGCGGGGAGTCCGCGTCCGGCGCGGCGATTTCGCCGACCCGCAATCGCTCGCCGAGGCGTTCGAGGGGGCGACGCAGGTCCTCGTCGTTTCGACGGACGAGACGGGCGCCGAAGCGGTGGCCCACCACGGGGCGGCGATCGAAGCCGCCCGCGCGGCGGGGGCGAAGCGCGTCCTGTACACCAGCCACCAGGGCGCGGCGAGTGATTCGCGGTTCGCTCCCATGGTGGACCACGCCGAGACCGAGAGCCGGCTCGAAGGGGCGCCGTTCACCGCGCTCCGCAACGGCTTCTACGCCGCCACGGTGCCCCTTCTGCTGGGCGCCGCGCTGGAGACCGGCGAGCTGGCCGCCCCGGCCGACGGACCGGTCTCCTGGACGGCGCACGCCGACCTCGCCGAAGCCGCGGCGATCATCCTCGCGGAGGAGGGCCGCTTCGACGGCCCGACGCCGCCGCTGACCGCACCGGTGGCCTCGGACCTCGAGGAGGTCGCCGCCCTGCTGACCGACCTGACCGGACGCCCGGTCCGGCGAGTGGTGGTCTCCGACGACGCCTGGGCGGCCGGTTTGGTCGGGCACGGGGTCCCGGCGGAGCGGGCGGAGCTGCTGCTGGGGATGTTCCGGGCGGCCCGGCGTGGTGAGTTCGCCGCGGCCGGCCCGGAGCTCGAGGCATTGCTGGGCCGGCCGGCGACGCCGCTGCGGGCGGTTCTGGCCGAGGCGCTCGGGCGGTAGCCGGAGGAGATTTCGCAGGTCCCCGGGTTGCTGGAGAACGATCTCCGACCGGGCGCGGTCGGCCTTGCGCCGCACGACGCCCGGTGCACCGGCCCCCGGTTTCTCCACAGTGGACGGTCCCGTGGTCGTCGCCGTTGCCGGCGCTGTGGCGGACCTCGAGCCCGGAGCACCTGCGGGAGGAGTGATCCGGCGGTACAAGCGGCGTACAAGGCCGGTGTACGAATTTTGGATTGCCGGCTGGCGTACTGCTCCCATGCGAACTCCGAAAGTCATCCTCCTCGCGCTGGCCGTGGCGGCCGGTGCACTGGCCTTGCCGGGGACGGCGAGCGCCGCCTACAGCGACCCGCTGACGACGACCACCAAGCAGAACCTGGTGTGGCACGCGACGCCGGCCGCCGCGCTGACCGCGCTGGACAGCGCGCTGCCGAACGTCAGCCTCAACACCGTCGTCAACGACCCCAGCTACGACATGACCGGCTGCACCACCGCGGAAAAGGCCTCGCTGCCCAAGGCGCCGGTGGCCACCAAGGCGATGTGCTGGGACGCCGACCGCGCCGGGACGACGACGTGGAGCCCCCAGGGCATCACGACCTCCGGTGACGCCGACAACGACGGCAAGTGGGGCGACGACAAGGTCATCCTGTCCGGCTGGCACGGCACCGACGCGCTCGGCCGCTACAACGACGCGCGGATCCAGGCGATCAACTACAACGACCCGGCCAAGCCGTCGTACCGGATGATGTACCTGGGCGTGCCGAACAGCACCGGCACCAGCTTCTCCGCGGCGCAGGCCCACATGGGCGGGATGGCCTGGTACGGCGACAAGATCTACGTGACGGCCGAAGGCAGCACCTCGACCGCCATCCGCGTCTTCAGCACCAAGCACATCCTGCAGATGACCGACACGACCAGCAACGCGATCGGCAAGACCTCGGGCGGGTACGCCGCCTACACCTACAAGTACGCGATGATGCAGGTCGGCTACTACACCTACGCGGGCGGCACCTGCAGCATGTCGTCCGACACCGGCGTGCCGTGCTTCTCCTCGATGTCGCTGGACCGCAGCACCTCCCCGGCCAGCGTCGTGACGACGGAGTACTTCTCCGACCAGAGCCTCCACGGCCGCCTCTACCGCTACCCGATGGGCACGGACTACCTGCTGGCGGCGTCGTCGGGCACGGTGGCCGCGACCGAGGCGCTGCGCAGCTCGGTGGGCAACATGCAGGGCGTGCTGTCCAACAACGGCAAGTACTACGTGGCCCACAGCTCGGCGACGATCAACGGCCAGCTCTGGAGCCAGACGACGGCGAAGAGCAGTTCGGCGACCTGCGAGTCCGGCACGACGGCCTGCTGGGCGGTCCACCCGGAGGCGCTGACCTACGACGTGTCGACCGGCCTGGTGTGGTCCCAGTCCGAGTGGTCGACCGCCGACTGCGCGGCGAAGAACCAGGTTTGCGGCCGTGCGGTGTTCGCGGTGCCGCTGGCTTCGCTGGCGGGCTGAGCCAAGGCGAAAGCAGGAACGCTCCGAGCGCCGTGATCAGGTACCCCACCTGGCGCTCGGAGCGTTCCCGCGCGACCAGCCCGTTCTCGCGCGGGAACCGCAGTTGCTGCGCCATGGCGCTGGGCGTGACCGTGGTGGCCGTGCTGCTCAGGCGCCGGGGTGGCCGCAGGCGTAGACGTTCGCCGAAGCCAGCTGCACGCAGGCGGGGCAGGTGTTGACCGGCCGCTCGCGGCGGCCGTAGTACGGGTGGCGGGCTCCGCACAGTGCCTGGAGCACGTCCCCCGGCCGGGGATCCGGGTGGCACCGAGGGCAGTAGGCGTGCGCGGCGCGTTCGACTTCGGCGCTCATGTCATCCGGGTACCCCTGGCGGTGGCGCGCCAACCCGCCGCCACGCGAGGACCGACCGGCCGCCGGTGAAGCACCAGATCGCGATGACCGGGTCGCAGATCGCGCAGCCGAAGGACGAGTCGTGGGCGAACGGCAGGATCGGCTGGCCCTTGAGGTGGTGGAGGACGTCCCAGCCGGTGTGCAGCAGCCAGCCGACGCCGATGAACGTCCACGAGTCGAGCCCGCGGAAGGCGACGTAGGTCAGCACCGCGCAGAACACCAGCTCCCACGGCCCGAGCGCGCCGCCGGAGAGGTAGGCCGCACCCGCGCCGCCGACCATGACGGCGTTGAACCGCTGCCGGTGCCGCTCCGGGATCAGGGAGTTGAGCAGGACGTACGCGAGGCCGATGAGGATCGGCGCCAGGATCTCGATCACGGAGTCCGACGTTAGGAACCGGCCGCCCGGGCAGCCAGTGGCTCGACGGCCAGGGGACGCCGGGATCTCGCCACTCACCCCGGGCGGTGAATTAACTCAAGCGCTTGACTTAAATTGGGGTACGCTGCCGCCATGACCACGACGGAACCGCTCACCGCGGACAGCCCGATCGGCGACTGGGTCGCCCACCCCGACGGCGGCCCGCTCATCCGCACCCTGCTCGCCGAGGCGGGGGTCGACGAAACCGTCCTCGCGCCGGTCCGCCTGCTGCCGTTGCGGCAGCTGGTCGTCCTCAGCCAGGGGCGGCTCGCCCAGGACGTCGTCGACGACCTGGTGACCCGGGCCAACCACGGGGTGACCCCGGCACCCGGGGCCGGCCGCACGGGCTGGCGCGAGCGGATCGTGCCCGGCCGGTTCGAGGGCCGGACGGTCGTGGTGACCGGCGCCGCCTCCGGCATCGGCCGGGCCACCGCGTCGCGCATCGCCCGCGAAGGCGGCCGGGTCGTGGCGGTCGACGTCTCGGCGGGCCGGCTGGACGAGTTCGCGGCCGAGGTCGGCTCGCCGGAGCTGGTCGCCGTGGCGGCCGACATCACCGACGAGGACGACGTCGCGCGGATCCTCGCCGCCGCGGGGCCCCGGATCGACGGGCTGGCCAACGTCGCGGGCGTCGTCGACGACTTCTCCCCGGCCCACGAGGTGCGCGACGAGCTGTGGCGGCGCGTCTTCGCCGTGAACGTCGACGGGACGTTCCGGCTCATCCGCGCGGTCGTCCCGGCGATGCTGGAAGCGGGTTCGGGCGCCATCGTGAACGTCGCTTCGGAAGCGGCGCTGCGCGGCTCGGCCGCCGGGATCGCCTACACCGCCTCGAAGCACGCCGTCGTCGGCATCACCCGCAGCTGCGCGTTCATGTACGGGCCGCACGGCATCCGCGTGAACGCCGTCGCGCCGGGCGGCGTCGCGACCGGCATGGGGATGCCCGCCGAGCCGTCGGAGTTCGGGCAGGGCCGGGTCGGGGAGTTCCTCGGCCTCATCCCGCCGATCGCCACGGCCGAGCAGCTGGCCGCGTCGATCACCTTCCTGCTCGCCGACGACGGCGTGAACGTCAACGGCGCGCTGCTGCCGTCCGACGGCGGCTGGTCGGTGCAGTGACCGCGCTGTCCGCGGTGGCGCCCGAGCTGCGCGGCCGGGTCCGGCGGATGCCGCGCCTGCCGCTGCACCGGGCCTGGGTGCGGCGCCTGGTCCGGGCGGCGACCGCGCGGATGCGGCCGCCGCCGCTGCCGGACGTCACCGTCGAACGGCACCCCGGCCTGCGCGTGTACCGGCCGCGGACGTCCCGGTCCGACCTGACGCTGCTGTGGATCCACGGCGGCGGCCTGGTCATCGGCGGCGCCGTCCAGGACGACCGGTTCTGCGCCGCGACGGCGGCCGAGCTCGGCATCACCGTCGTGTCGGCCGAGTACCGCCTCGCGCCCGAAGACCCGTACCCGGCGGCGCTCGACGACTGCCACGCCGCCTGGACGTGGCTGCGGGGGCACGTCGCCGCGGAGCGGGTGGTCGTCGGCGGGCAGAGTGCCGGCGGCGGGCTCGCGGCAGCGCTCGTGCAGCGCCTGCACGACGAGGGCGAGCGGCCGCGGGCGCAGTGGCTGTTCTGCCCGATGCTCGACGACCGCACCGCCGCCCGGCGCGACCTCGACGGCGCCGG
Organism: Amycolatopsis kentuckyensis; assembly: GCF_002155975.1. GTDB lineage: Bacteria > Actinomycetota > Actinomycetes > Mycobacteriales > Pseudonocardiaceae > Amycolatopsis > Amycolatopsis kentuckyensis. The sequence goes on along the minus strand of NZ_MUMI01000757.1, from coordinate 939 downwards.
GCACCGGGTCTGGGACAACCGGCTCAACCGCTTCGGCTGGCGCTCCTACCTCGGGACCGAGCCCGGCGCGCCGATCGTGCCGCTCTACGCGGTGCCCGCGCGCCGGGACGACGTCACCGGGCTGCCGGCCACCTGGATCGGCGTCGGCGACATCGACCTGTTCCACGACGAGGCCGCCGAATACGCCCGGCGCCTGCGGTCGGCGGGCGTCGAGACGACGTTCCACGTCGTGCCCGGCGGGCCCCACGGGTTCGAGGCCTGGGCGCCGTCGACCGGGTTCAGCCGCCGCTACCTGGGCGTGGCCCGGGCGTGGCTGGGACGGCTCCGGTGACGGCATCCGTAAGGTGGGGTCCGGCAGGACGTCGGGGTGACCGGGTGGGTGGATGAACGTCAAGGCGGATCGCGCGAGTGCCACGCGGGAAAGCATCCTGGTGACGGCGGAGCGGTTGTTCGCCGAGCACGGGGTGCACGCGGTGTCCAACCGGCACATCAGCGAGGCGGCCGGGCAGGGCAACAACGCCGCGGTCAACTACCACTTCGGCACCAAAGTGGACCTGGTCCGCGCGATCGCCCGCAAGCACTTCGGCCGGATCGAGCGGCTGCGCGAGGAGCTCGTCGACGCCATCGACGGCGAGGGCGAGCTGCGCGACTGGGTGGCGTGCCTGGTCCGCCCGTCGACGAGCTACCTGCAGGAGCTCGGGTCGCCGACGTGGTTCGCGCGGTTCAGCGCCCAGGTGATGACCGACCCGGCCCTGCGCGCGATCCTCGCGGAGGAGTCCCTGTCCTCGCCGGTGCTGGCCCGCGCGGTCGAAGGGCTCAACCGCTGCCTGGACGGCCTCCCGGCCGACGTCCGAGCCGAGCGCGGCGACATGGCCCGCCAGCTGATGATCCACATGACGGCCGAGCGCGAGCGCGCCCTCGCGGAGGGCACCCCCACCC
>NZ_MUMI01000756.1 GCF_002155975.1 Amycolatopsis kentuckyensis | reverse complement strand
CCGCGGCCGGTGACGCGCTGCGGGCGGTGAAGCTGAACCCGACGTTCAGCCAGGAGTACGACAACACGGCGCCGTCGAACACGGTGCTGCGCGCCGACCCGGCCGAGGGCACGACGCTGTCGCCGAACGCGACGGTGTCGGTGGTGCTGTCGAAGGGCCGCCCGCAGGTGCCCGACATCCGGCCGGGCACCGCGCTGCCCGACGCCGAGCAGGCGATCAAGGCGTCCCAGCTGACCCCGGTCCGCGGCGCCGACGACTTCGACGCCGAGGTCCCGCAGGGTGCGGTCATCCGCACGACGCCGTCGGCGGGCAGCCAGCTGACCATCGGCGGCCAGGTCACGATCATCGTGTCGAAGGGCCCGATCCCGCTGCCGCCGGTACCGGACGTCACCGGCCGGTCCAAGGACGAGGCGTTCCAGCTGCTGCAGCAGGCCGGGTTCGAGCCGTTCCAGGCGGGCGAGGAGTTCAAGCAGGACGTCCCGGCCGGTGCGGTCACCCGGACCGACCCGCCGGGTGGCTCGCAGGCCAAGGCCAAGCGGATCGGCGTGTTCGTCAACAACGCCGTGCAGGTGCCGGACGTCCGG
>NZ_MUMI01000755.1 GCF_002155975.1 Amycolatopsis kentuckyensis | reverse complement strand
TGTTCACCGACGGCGGCGCCCGGCCCAACGTCATCCCGGCCCGCGCCGCGCTGCTGTTCTACCTCCGATCGCAGTCCCCGGAGACCCTGCGCGACCTCGCCGCCCGCATGACGTCGATCGCCGAAGGCGCGGCGGCGATGACCGGCTGCGGCGTCGAGCTGATCTGGGACGCCCAGCCGGCCTACCTGCCGATCCGGTTCAACACCACGCTCGCCGGGCGCTGGTCGGTCAACCAGGTGAGCACCGGCCGCAAGCCGCTCCCGCCGGGCATCGTGCCGGAGTCGCTCACCGGCTCGACCGACCTCGGCAACCTCTCCTACCGCGTCCCCGCGCTGCACCCCATGCTGGCGGTCTCCGGGCCGACGGTTGCGTTGCACACCAAGGAGTTCGCGGCCGCGGCCGGGTCGGAGACGGGCGACGCGGGAGTCCGCGACGGCGCGCTGGGGCTGGCCCTGACCGCCGCCGACTACCTCGGCGACGCCGAGCTGCGGAAAGCGGTGCACGACGAGTTCGAGGCGGCGGGAGGTGCGCTGGACGTCCCGTCGTTCTTCGTCTGACGCCTGAGGATTACCTGAATTTTCTCAGCTGATTCTTCTCAGCAAAGCCTGAGGTATTTCCACAGGCTGCTCACAAGCACGGGCGCGAATCTAGTGCCATGACCGAGAACGAGAGTCGGCCCGGCCCCGCCTCACCCGGTGGGCACCAGCCGCACCACAGCACCCAGCAGTACGGGCCGTACGCGCAGTACGCCTACCAGCAGCAGGCCGCGCCGAATCCGCTCTTCACCCCGCAGCCGCCGGACGCCCAGGCCCCCACGGCGCTGAAGGCCAAGCCGCGCAAGGGTGGCCGCGTCGCGATGATCGTCAGCGCGACCGCGCTTGGCGCCGCGCTGGTCGGCGGGGTCGGCGGGGCGGCGATCGTCGGGCTGACGACGACCTCGGCGGACGGCGCCACGACGTCGGTCAGCACGCCGGCGGCGAACGGGCAGACGGTCTCGAACCCGACCTCCGGCGACGTCAGCGCCGTCGCGGCGAAGGTGACGCCGAGCGTCGTCCAGATCAACGTCACGACCGACCAGGGCGAGGCCATCGGCTCCGGCGTCATCCTCACCTCGGACGGCCGGATCCTGACCAACGCGCACGTCGTCGACGGCGCCCAGAACGTCGTCATCACGACCTCCGACGGCAAGAAGTACCAGGCCAGCGTGGTCGGCGCGGACACCAAGGCGGACATCGCGGTGGTCCAGGCCCAGAACGCCGGCGGCTTGACCGCGGCCAGCCTGGGCGACTCGAGCAAGCTCGTCGTCGGCCAGGAAGTGGTCGCGATCGGCTCGCCGGGCGGCCTGCAGAACACCGTCACCACCGGGATCGTCAGCGCGCTGAACCGGAACCTGTCCGACATCGGGCAGGGCGAGCAGCAGCAGCGCTCGCCGTTCAGCCGCACCTCGAACCAGAGCAGCGACTCGCCCAGCTACACCGCGATCCAGACCGACGCCGCGATCAACCAGGGCAACTCCGGCGGCGCGCTGGTCGACGCCCAGGGCAACGTGATCGGCATCAACTCGGCGCTGTACAGCCCGAGCGCGTCGGCCAACGGTTCGGCGGGCAGCGTCGGGATCGGCTTCGCCATCCCGATCAACGACGCCAAGAAGATCGTCGACCAGATCGTGAACAACTAGGACGCGGACGGGCCGTGGTCGGGGCGGCCCGTCCCCCCGCTTCGGGGAGCGGGAGAAACACCGCGAAGGCCGTTTCGAGAGTCAATCGGGGGCTCTCGAAACGGCCTTCGTGCTGCTCACAGCGTGTAGGTGAGGGTGAAGAGGTGGTTCTTCTCCTCGTCGATCTCGATGCTCGCCGTCCCGGCGATCCCGGCCAGTTCGCCGAAGCCCGAGCCGGTGAGGATCTTCAGCGCCAGGCCGGCGTCGTCGGCGGAGTGGTGCAGGACGAACCCGCCCTTGCGGCCGTCGACCGACACCTCGAGACGTTCGAAGGCGACGTACGCGCGCGAAGTCGCATTGGACGCCGTCAGCATCTCGACGGTGCTGGTCCCCTCGACCGCGCCGGTGAACGTCTTGCCGATCGCCACCCGGGCGAACTCGGTGCCCCCGGTCTCGTCGGTCGCCTGCGGTTCCCACTTGTCGAGGACGAACGACGCGGTGGCAGTGCTGGTCATGGCTGATTTCCTTTCGAAGGTGCGCCCAGCCTGCCAGCCATACCTGACAACTTGCGTCAGGTTTTGTCAGCGCCTCCGGTTGCCGAACAGCCCGCGCGTGATCTCCCGCCCGAGCGCGCTCGCCGCGGACCGCATGAACGACTTCACGGCCGGGTTCTTCATGGCGGACTCGAGGAACCCCGGCTCGTCCTTCTCGGGCGCCGGTGCCTCGGGAGCGGGAGCGGCCTCGGGCGGGGGCGCGGCGGCGACCTTCGCGGCCAGCTTCTCGTAGGCCGACTCCCGGTCGATCGTCTCGGCGTACTTCGCGTGCAGGTCCGACGAAGCGACCGAAGCGGCAACCGCCTCGTCGCCGATCGAGCCCATCTTCGACCGCGGCGCCCGCAGCCGCGTCCACGCCACCGGCGTCGGCGCACCCCGTTCCGACAGCACCGTGACGACGGCCTCGCCGATCCCCAGCGACGTCAGCGCCGTGTCGAGCTCGTAGAACTTCGTCTTCGGGTAGGTCTTCACCGTCTTGGCCAGCGCCGCCTGGTCGTCCGGGGTGAACGCCCGCAGCGCGTGCTGGATCCGCGCGCCGAGCTGCGAAAGCACGGCGTTCGGCACGTCCGTGGGCAGCTGCGTGCAGAAGAAGACGCCGACGCCCTTCGACCGGATCAGCTTCACGGTCTGCTCGATGCGCTCGAGGAACGCCTTCGACGCGTCCGCGAACAGCAGGTGGGCCTCGTCGAAGAAGAAGACCAGCTTCGGCTGGTCGAGGTCGCCCTCCTCGGGCAGCTCTTCGAACAGCTCGGCCAGCAGCCACATCAGGAACGTCGAGAACAGCGCCGGTTTCGACTGCAGGTTGTCCAGCTCCAGCAGCGTGACGACACCCTTGCCGTCCCGGACGCGCATCAGGTCGTGGACGTCCAGCTCGGGCTCGCCGAAGAAGTCCTCGCCGCCCTGCGCTTCCAGATTGGACAGCGCCCGCAGGATCACCCCGGCCGTCGCCGCGGAGACCCCGCCGATGCCCTTGAGGTCCTCCTTGCCCTCGTCACCGGTCAGGTGCGTGATGACCGAGCGGAGGTCCTTTGTGTCCAGCAGGGCCAGGCCGCGCTGGTCGGCCCAGTGGAAGATCAGCCCGAGCGTCGACTCCTGCGTCTCGTTCAGCCCCAGCACCTTCGCCAGCAGCACCGGCCCGAAGCTCGTGATCGTCGCCCGGATCGGCGACCCCTTCCCGCCGGTGCCCAGTGACAGGAACTGCACCGGGAACGCCGCGCCCGCCCAGTCGTCGCCGAGCTCCTGCGCACGCTTCGCGACCTTGTCGTTCGCCTCGCCGGCCGCGGCCAGCCCGGACAGGTCGCCCTTGACGTCCGCGAGCACCACCGGCACCCCGGCCGCCGACAGCTGCTCCGAGATCAGCTGCAACGTCTTCGTCTTGCCCGTCCCGGTCGCCCCGGCGACCAGCC
>NZ_MUMI01000754.1 GCF_002155975.1 Amycolatopsis kentuckyensis | reverse complement strand
GACCGACGGCGTCCCGTTGGCGCGCAGGGTGCCCTGGACGTCGTAGCTGAAGCCGGTGCCCGGGTCGCCGCCGTCCAGTGCCGTCTTCAGGAAGTCGGCGATCTTGGCGCGCAGCTGCGGACCGGGCTTGCCGCCGTCGTGACCGCCGGTGTACCAGATCGTCCGCACCTTGCCGCCCGCCGCGGTGATCTGCCGGGCGTTCGCGTCGGACTGGTCGAGGCCGAACAGCGTGTCGCTCTCGCCCTGCACCAGCAGCGTCGGCACGGTGACCTTGCCCGTGACGGACGCGGGGGAGACGCGGCGCAGCAGGTCGACGCTCGCCTGGCTCGCCTGCCCGGTGGTGCCGAGTTCGGTGTAGGCGCGGCAGACCGCGGCGGTGAACCGGCCACAGGGGTCGGCCGGTGCGTTCCGCGGCCCGCCCGCGCCCGGCGGCCCGGCGGGCAGCGCGGCCCCCGCGGCGGCAGCGGTCCCGGCGGCGCCGGTGGATCCGGTGTCGGTCTCCTGCCCGGCTTCCGGCGCTTCGGCGGACGGCGAGCCGCTCGCCGCGGCGCCCGAGCCGGCCGAGAAGAAGATGCCGGCCCAGCTCTTCTTGAAGACGCCGTCGGTCGAAAAGGCACCGGCGGACGGGGTGCCCGGGGCGGCGGACGCGGGCGTGGCCGCGTTCGGGATCAGGCCCTGGGCCAGGTCGTTGTAGGTGATCACGGGCGCGATCGCGTCGACGCGCTTGTCCGTGCCGGCCAGCAGCAGCGACAGCGCGCCGCCGTAGGAGGCGCCGGTGACGGCGACCTTCGGGTCGCCCTGGGCGTCGAGGGTCACCTGGTGCTGCGCGACGAGCCGGTCGATCAGGCGGCTCGCGTCGGCGACCTCGCCGTCCGGGTCGTTGAGCCCGATCTTGCCGGTGCTCTTGCCGAAGCCGCGCGCGGACCACGTCATCACGACGAAGCCCTTCCGCGCGAGCTCACGGGCGTCCTCGGCGACGCTGTTCTTGTCCCCGCCGAAGCCGTGCGCGAGCAGCACCGCCGGTGCGGGCACGCTCGCCGGGAGGTAGGTGGTCGTGTCGATCTTGACCTGCTCGGCCGAGCCGGGGGCGGCGGGCAGGTCGAGCAGGGCGTCCTGGGTGGGCACGGCAGGCGGGGCCGTGTCGCGCGTCGCCCAGAGGACGGTCGCGGCGGCGAGCACCGCCACGACGGCGCCGAGCGCCGTGAGGCGGGCCCGGCGGGTGCGCGGGAGCGGGAGTCGGGGCACGACGTGACCGTAGGTGAAGTTTCCTGAGAGTGTCCTCCGCGGCTCACAGTGATCACACGTTTCGGACCACCTGGTGGACCGAAGTGACCGGAATTACACGACCAACACGGTGACGTGCGCTATCCCGGCTGGCGCTCGGCCGGGGGGAACCGGCAAACTGGACGCGCTGTGAGGGGAGTATTCCTTCGCGGCGGTGTCGTCAGCACGGTGGCCCTGCGCCCCCGGCACCGTCGGCCGGTGGTTCCACCGGCGGAAGAGACCTCCGGTTAGTTGCTGCTGCGCACTATCCGGAGGTTCGAGTTCCATGACTGTCCCCCTGTGGCTGTGGATCGCCACGATCGGTGGCCTGCTTGCGCTGATCGCGCTGGACCTGGTCATCGTCGATCGCAAGCCGCACGAAGTGACCACGGGGGAAGCGGCTCGCTGGGTCATTTTCTACGTCTCGTGCGCGATCGTCTTCGGCATCGGCGTGTGGGTCTTCGCCGGGCACGACCCGGGTGTCGAGTTCTTCACCGGGTACATCACCGAGTACTCGCTGAGCGTCGACAACCTGTTCATCTTCATGATCATCATGAGCTCGTTCAAGGTGCCCGCCATCCACCAGCACCGCGTGCTGCTGGTCGGCATCCTGCTCGCGCTCGGCATGCGGAGCGTCTTCATCGCCATCGGCGCCGCGCTGATCGCCCAGTTCGTCTGGGTGTTCTTCCTGTTCGGCGCGATCCTGATCTGGACCGCGGTCAGCATGCTGCGCGGCAAGGGTGAGGAAGAGGAGTACCACGAGAACGCCGTCACCCGGCAGGTCCGCAAGTTCGCCCCGGTGACCGACGACTACCACGGCCACCACTACACGGTGAAGATCGACGGCAAGCGGATGATCACCCCGATGCTGCTGGTGATCGTGGCCATCGGCTCGGCGGACCTGCTCTTCGCCGTCGACTCCATCCCGGCGATCTTCGGCATCACGCAGGAGGCGTTCCTCGTCTTCACCGCCAACGCCTTCGCGCTGATGGGCCTGCGGCAGCTGTACTTCCTGCTCGGCGGCCTGGTGACCAAGCTCGTCTACCTCAGCTACGGCCTCGCGGTGATCCTCGCCTTCATCGGCGCGAAGCTGTTCCTGCACGCGCTGCACGAGTACCACGTCGTCCCGGACTGGCTGGACATCAACAACTGGGTCTCCCTCGGGGTGATCGTCGTCGTGCTCACCGTGACCACGGTGGCCAGCCTGGCGAAGGCCCGGCGCGACGAGCGCAAGCAGGTCGCCGCGTGAGACCTCGCGAAACTCGTTCGCACCGCTAAGGAATTCCGGTACGGTCGGGACGTGCGTCCTGCCGACATCGAAGCCCTCGTCGTCCCCGGCCGTCCCGCCCTGCGCGGGAACCTGCTGCTCACGGCGCTGAAGAGACCGGATCTCCGTGCGAACGCCACGCACGGCGAGATCCGGCGCGTGGCGCTCGACGGCGGTGAGTCGGCGTGGACCCACGGTCCGCGCGACTCGGCCCCGGCGATCTCGCCGGACGGGCGCTGGGTGGCGTTCCTCCGCGCGGGGGAGGGCAAGGGCGCCGACGGCA
>NZ_MUMI01000753.1 GCF_002155975.1 Amycolatopsis kentuckyensis | reverse complement strand
GACGACACCCAGGGGGTGTCCGCGGTCGACGACGCGATCCGGAAGATGATCTCCTCCGGCGAATGGCTGCGCTCGCTCAACGCGAACATCGGCCCGTCCGGTTACCAGCTGCCCCCGCCCCCCGAGGTCACCGCCAAGTGAAGCTGCCCGACCTGCCGGTCCGGTCCGTGCTGCCCGACGTCGTCGCCGCGCTGGACGACCACGGCGCCGCGGTGCTCGTCGCGCCGCCCGGCACCGGGAAGACGACGCTGGTCCCGCTCGCCCTGGCCGCGGCGGCCGAGGGCCGGGTCGTGGTCGCCGAGCCTCGGCGGCTGGCGGCGCGCGCGGCGGCGGCGCGGATGGCGGCGCTGCTGGGCGAACCGGTCGGCGAGACGGTGGGCTACGCGGTGCGCGGCGACCGGAAGGTCTCCGCCCGGACCCGCATCGAGGTCGTGACGTCGGGGCTGCTGGTCCGCCGCGTCCAGGGCGACCCGGAGCTGCCCGGCGTCTCGACGGTGCTGCTGGACGAGTGCCACGAGCGGCACCTGGACGCGGACCTGCTGCTGGCGCTGCTCCTGGACGTCCGCGCCGGGCTGCGCGAAGACCTGCGGCTGCTGGCGACGTCGGCGACGGTCGCGTCCGGGCGGCTCGCGGCCCTGCTCGGTGACGCCCCGGTCGTGACGGCCACGGCGCGCACCTACCCGGTGGAGTTCTCGTACGTCCCGCCGGCGCGCGGCGAACGGGTCGAGGCCTGTGTGGCACGGGCGGTGCGGACCGCGTTGTCCTCCGGCGACGGCGACGTGCTGGCCTTCCTGCCCGGCGCCGGGGAAATCGCCCGGACGTCGGGCTTGCTGTCATCGTCCGATGTGGACGTCCTGCCGCTGCACGGCCGGCTGTCGGCGGCCCACCAGGACGACGCGCTGCGGCCGCGTTCGCGGCGCCGCGTGGTGCTGGCGACGGCGGTGGCCGAGTCGAGCCTGACGGTGCCGGGCGTGCGCGCGGTGGTGGACTCGGGACTGGCGCGCGTGCCGCGCGTCGACCACCGGCGCGGGCTGCCGGGCCTGGCGACGGTCCGGGTGTCGGCGGCGGTGGCCGCGCAACGGTCCGGCCGCGCGGGACGCGAGGCGCCGGGCCGGGCGTACCGCTGCTGGGCCGAGCACGAACAGGCGACGCTGCCGCCGTACCCCGAGCCGGAGATCCGCACGGCCGAACTGGCCCGGCTCGCCCTGGAGCTGGCGTGCTGGTCGACCCCGGACGGCAGCGGGCTCGCCTGGTGGGACCCACCGGGCGAAGGCGCCCTCTCCGCGGGCCGGGCGCTGCTGGTGACGCTGGGCGCGACTTCCCCGGACGGCACGGTCACCCCGCGCGGACGGCGGATGGCCGAGCTGGGCCTGCACCCGAGGCTCGCCCGCGCGCTCCTGGACGGAGCTTCCGAAGTCGGCGCCCGGAACGCGGCGGAGGTCGTGGCGCTGCTGGACGCGGGCGGAACGCTGACGGATGTGGAAGCCGAGCTGAGACGCCTGCGCTCGGCCGGGGACGAAGGCGCGCGGCGCTGGAAACGCGAAGTGCAACGGCTCGCGAAACTCGTCACCGGTGCCGGAAAAGCGGACGCCGCGCTGGTCGTCGCCCTCGCCCACCCCGAGCGGCTCGCCAAGCGGCGGCCCGGCGGCGCACCCGTCTACCTCATGGCCGGCGGCACCGCGGCCGAACTCCCGCCCGGCAGCGGCCTCGACGCCGAGTGGCTGGCCGTCGCCGAAGCCACCCGCGACCCCGGCCGCGTCCACGGCACCATCCGCCTCGCCGCGGCCGCCGACGAAACCCTCGCCGTCCGCACCGGCGCCGTGTCCGAAGTGGACGAAGTCACCTGGGACGGCGACGTCGTCGCCCGGCGCGTCCGCAAACTCGGCGCCATCGTGCTGTCCGAGAGACCGCTCAAGAACGCCGACGTCCACGACGCCCTGGTCGCCGGGCTCAAGGCCGAAGGACTCGGCCTCCTCAAGTGGAGCCAGGACGCGACCCGCCTGCGCGAACGGATGGCCTTCCTGCACCGCGTCCTCGGCCCGCCGTGGCCGCCGGTCGACGACACCGCACTGCTGTCCGATGTGGACAGCTGGCTGGACCTCGGCACCGCCCGCCGGAAAGCCGACCTGGCGAACCTCAACGCCGGCACCGCCCTCAAGGCCCTCCTCCCCTGGCCGGAAGCGGCGAAGCTCGACGACCTCGCGCCGGACCGCCTCGAAGTGCCGTCGGGGTCGCACATCCGCGTCGACTACCGCGGCGACCAGCCCGTCGTGGCCGTCAAGCTCCAGGAGACGTTCGGCTGGACCGAGACCCCGGTGATCGCCGGCGTCCCGGTGGTGCTGCACCTGCTCTCCCCCGCCGGCCGGCCGGCCG
>NZ_MUMI01000752.1 GCF_002155975.1 Amycolatopsis kentuckyensis | reverse complement strand
TCTTCCTGGCGCAGCAGCGGACGGCCGCCGACGTCGCGGTCGTCTCGGAACTGCTGCGGCAGTGGCTGACCGGGGCGCCGCCGGCCGAGGCGCTGGCCGAACGCGCCGGGCTCACCCTGGAGCACGTGGTCGAGGCCACGCAGGTGCGCTTCCCCGCGGTGTCCGACCTGGCCCGCGGCGTGGTCTTCCGCTGGTTCGCCCAGCCGCTGCTGCGCCGCAACCGCGCCCGCGTCTACGCCGCGGTCCGCACCGAGCTGACCTACCTCGACCAGCACCCGGACGCCCCGGACCGCGCCGAGCGGATCCAGGCCATGATCACCGGCTCGCAGCCCCTCGTCCGGCTGATCGGGCAGCGGATCGGGCGGCCGGGCCGCGACCACGCGCCACTGCTGGAGGTGCTGACCCGCCGCTACTACGGCAACCGCCGGCTCTCCGGGGTCGCCGTGCGCGAAGCCGGCGGGCACCGCTGGCTGACCGCCGAGCTGAACACCCCCGGGGGCGCGCTGCCGCTGGTCACCACCGCCGCCGACATCGCCGAGC
>NZ_MUMI01000751.1 GCF_002155975.1 Amycolatopsis kentuckyensis | reverse complement strand
TCCATCGACAGTTCGTCGACGGGCGCTGCGAGGGTCGGCAGGCGCGGACCGGAGGGGTCCGCGGCCACCGGTTCTTCGGGAGGAAGTCCATGAAACGCATGATTCGGGGTCTCGCACCGGTTTTCGCCCTCGCGGCGACGGGGGCGGCGGTGCTGGCGGGCGCGCCGGCGGCGAGCGCCGCGCCGGCGCGCGACGCGGCGGTCCTCGAGGTGAAGAGTGCCACGTGGGGCCAGCTGCACGTCGGCGACTGCCAGCAGGACAACGGCACCATCGTCATCCGCTCGGACGGCACGGGCGACTGGAGCGCGACCACGCTGACCTACCAGACGCACTCCGGCGACGTCTGGCACTCCAGCTTCGACTTCAAGACCACGGCCGGCACGCAGCTGTTCCACGCCGGCACGTTCGACAGCCCGCGGATGGACGACGGCAACCCGCCGCCGCGCTACCCGTGGAGCAAGCACTTCACTTACGACGCGTCGCTCTTCGGTGCTGTCAACATCTTCAAGACCATCCAGCACTCGAGCTGCTGACGGCGGGGTGAGAACCGCCCTGGGCCACGGCGCGCCGGGGCCCAGGGCGGCGCCCTCGACCGGTCCCCGGCGCGCCGCGGGATCAGCTGATCGGCACCGTCGCGGTGCAGGACACCGTGCCGTTGTCGAACTTCGCCGACGCCGTGCCCGCGTACATGGTCGGCACGGTGGTGGTCGTCGGCGTCGTGAACGTGGTGGTCCCGGTCGTCGCCGACGTCTGGGAGTAGACCGTGTGCGTCGTCGTTCCGGCACGGTAGGAGATCTGCAGGGCGACCGTGCCCGTGGCGTCACCGATGTACGGCCCCGACGTGGTGTAGCCGCCGATGATGCGGTGGTAGCCGCCGACGGTGTCGTACCGGAGGGTGAACGTGCCGCTGTAGTCGGCCGCGCGGCAGATGGCCGTCCGCTGGATGATCGCCGCCGCCTCGGCCGGGGCCGGAACCGTCGCGCCGACCAGCAGTGCCCCCAGTGCCACGAGCCCGGCCTGTACCGCTGTCTTCATCTTTCTTCCTCCCTCTCGCTCCCGGTGATCCTGCCCGGTGCCGCTTCCGTTCCGCTTCCCCTCATGTGGTGGTGCGGACCAGGTGGACGGGGCAGGCGGCGTGGTGCAGCAGGGCCTGCCCGGTGGAGCCGAGCAGCAGGCCGGGGAACCCGCCGCGGCCCCGGTCGCCGAGGACGACCAGCTGGGCGGCGCCGCTGCGTTCGAGCAGTTCCTTCCGCGGGTGGGCGTGGACGACGATCTGCTCGACGGCGACGTCCGCGGTGTCCTGGGCCAGGACCCGCTCACCGAGCAGCCGGCGCCCGGCCTCGGTGACGCACCGCGGGTCCCGGTGCGGCGGCGGGCTGTCCGCCCACGCGTGCAGCACGACGAGCGGCGCGCGACGGGCCCGGGCTTCGGCGACGGCGGTCGCCAGGACGCGGGCCCCGGCTTCGCTGCCGTCGATGCCGGTGACGACCGGCCGGTCGGCCGCGCCGGGTTCGTCCCAGCTGTCCCCGCGGACCACGACGGTGTCACAGCGCGCATGGGTCCCGACGGCCGCGGCGACCGATCCGGCGAGGAGGCTGGTCAGCCTGCCGTGCCCGGTGGACCCGACGACCAGCAGCGCGGCGGACCGCGACGCCCCGACCAGCGCCTGGGCCGCGCGGTCGGGATCGAGCCGGGTGGCGGCCTCGGGAACCCCCTGTGCGGCGGCGAGCTCCTGCGCGGTCCGCAGCGCCCGGCGGCCCCGGGCCCGCAGGGCATCGACCATCTCTTCGGGCGGCGGCACGACCCCGCCGGCGAGCAGGGCGGGGACGTCGAGGGCGTGCACGATCTCCAGCGGCGCCGCCCGCAGCCGGGCGGTCCGCGCGGCCCAGCGGACGGCGTCGAGCGACTCGGCCGACCCGTCCACCCCGGCGACGATCGGCAACCCGGTGGCGGTCATCTCCAAGACTGTAGGCCCGCACGCCCGCCCCCGTGACGCAATTTCCCCAACCTCGCGCGCCCGGCACGGGTGCCCATCGGGGTGCGCGGGTCGTCCGGTCGCGGCCGGGAGCCGCGTCCGGCAAGATCTGCGGTGGTCGCCCCCCCCGAGTCCGAAGGAGCACGATGGCGGTGCTGGTCGTGGCGGCGGCGGTGCTCGGCCTGCTCGTCGGGTCGTTCCTCAACGTCGTGATCCACCGGGTGCCGCGCGGCGAGTCGGTGGTCCGCCCGCCGTCGCGCTGCCCGGGCTGCGGGCAGACCATCAAAGCCCGGCACAACGTTCCGGTCTTCGGCTGGCTCGTCCTGCGCGGCCGGTGCGCGGGCTGCGGCACCCGGATCAGCGTCCGGTACCCCCTGGTCGAACTCGGCACCGCTGTCCTGTTCACGCTGCTGGCCCTGCGGCTGGACCCCCCGGACCTGCCCGCGTTCCTGTACTTCGGCGCGATCGGCATCGCCCTGGCCCTGATCGACCTCGACTGCCGCCGCCTGCCGAACGCGATCGTGCTGCCGTCGTACCCCGTCCTGGCCGTCCTGCTGACCGCATCGGCCTGGTACCGCGACGACTGGTGGTCGCTCGCCCGCGCCGGGATCGGCGGCGTCGCGCTGTTCGCCTTCTACCTCCTCCTCGCGCTGGCGTACCCGGCGGGCATGGGCTTCGGCGACGTCCGGCTCGCCGGCATCCTCGGCGGGCTCCTCGCCTACCTGTCCTGGCCCGCCCTGCTGCTCGGGGCGTTCGGCGGCTTCCTGCTCGGCGCGCTCGCCGGCGTCGCCGTGCTGGCCACCGGCAAGGGCGGCCGCAAGACCGCGCTGCCGTTCGGGCCGTTCATGATCGCCGCGGCCCTGGTGGCGGTCTTCGCGGCCGGCCCGCTCGGCCGGGCCTACCTGCGGCTGACCGGCCTGGCCTGAGCGGTCACCGGTTCCCCGACCAGCTCAGCACCGACACCTGGCGCGCCCCCGCCACCGGGTTGGCCGGATCACCGTCCACATAGGCCACCCGTGCCCGGGCGACGGGGGTGCCGCCCGGGGCACAGGTGGACGAACCCGGGCAGACGTAGGCGGACAGGTAGACCCCGAAGACGAACCCGGGCGAGTCGTCCGGGACCTCGATGACCGCCCCGGTGAACGTCACGCTCCCGGTTTCCTTCACCCACAACGACCGCGCGACGACGCCGAAGCGGAAGATCGGTTCGGTCGCGTTGTTCAGCGTGACGTCCAGGACGGCCTTCGGGGCGTAGGTCGTCCCTTGCACGTAGAACCGGTTGCCGGAGTTGTTGACCGCCGTCACCAGAGCACACGCCGCGCTGCTGGGGTACATCAGCTGCGTGCACCCGCTCTCGGCCCGCAGCGCGGGCGGGGTGTAGTCGAGCACCAGCTGGAGCGCATCCACCAGCTCGGTGCCTTCGTGCTTGACGTTCACGCCGTAGCTCAGCTGGCCGCCGGTGAAGGTGCCGTCATACACCGCCTGGGCCAGCTGGTTCGTCACGTCGGTGACATCGGTGGCGGCCGAGCCGTCGTTGGGCGTGGTCAGGTTGAGCGAGATCGGCGTGCTCCCCGTCGGCGTGAACTGGGCGGTGCGTGCGTCCTTGCTCGCGCCCTTGTCGTTGCTGTGGACCACCCGGATCTTCGCCGAAGTCAGGATCGTCCCGGCGGGCGGTGCCGTGGTCGGGGCGAAGCCCGCGGCGGTGAGGGTGGCGCTGCCGCCGCTCTTGCCGGGGGCGATCCAGGCCGCGCCGCTCCCGTCCACTGTGGACAGGCCGGCCGCCGTGCCGGTGAAGTCACCCGTCACGGAACCGGGACCGAGCGTCGCCGTCACCGGTGCCTCCGCGCCCGAGGTCAGCCCGTACACGGCCACCGGCGGCCGTTCCGCGCGGTAGGTCCCGCAGATCTCCGCCTGGCCCGCCTTCACCGCCAGCCGGCTGTCGCCGCCGAAGACGAACTGGACGCCCTGCGCCTTCGCGTCGTCGATCGGGTTGTCGCAGGCCCCGGGGATCTTCGCCGGAACCGGCGGCTTGGCGATGATCCGCCCGGTTTCGTCCACCGGCGTGCCCGCGACGAGGTAGCCGTTGTCGACCGTCCACTCGTCGGTGCCGGAGGGCAGCGACGGCGGCCGGACCGCGGCGCTGTTGTGGAAGTCGAAGTAGTACGTGCCGGGCGTGAACCACCACGTGCTGTCCTTGCACTTGCTGCTGCTGGACATCATCGCCGACAGCCCGGCCGCGTCGTCGTAGTACCCGGGCTGGAAGGTGACCAGCGAGCCGGCCTTGGTGCACGGCGGCAGCGCCTGACGCGGCGGCACGGACGTCAACGCGGGCGCGTAACCCGGGTCCGCGCCGAGACTTGACCCGCCGTAGCCGCACGACGGCGTGGGCGTGCTCTGGATCGTGCCCGAGCAGGCGCCGCGCGCGTACACCGCGGTGTTCGTGTGAAGCGAGCCGTTGACCACGCGGATGTTCGAGTTGGAGTACACGATGCCGTGCACCTTGAACGACGAACCGGTCGGCTGCTGGATGTTGAGGCCGTCCTCGCCGCCGGTGCCGAGGGTGAGGATCGCGTTGCCCGGCCGGTTGCACACGCTCAGGGACGGGCACTGGATCTGGACCTTCGCCGGATCGGCGGTGCAGGAAACGGCGGCCGAGCCGGAACCGCCGAAGTTCGGCAGGGTCAGCGTGTCCGACGCGCCGAAGCAGTGCTCGCCGGCCGCGGCGGTGAACGTGCTGTTGCGGATCGCGTTGATTCCCGCCTGCAGCGCGCCGTCGGCCGTGTAGGCGGACGCCGCCTGGTCGCGCAGGTGCACCGTGGTGCGGACGCTGGTGTCGGCGAACGACAGCAGCGCGCCGAGCACCACCGCGATCACCGTGACCAGGATCAGCACCAGCGGCAGCGCGGCCCCGGCGTCGTCGCCCTTCCACCGGCGGTTCATGTCTGCCTCCGTTGCCCGAACAGGGTGATGGGGTAGGGGTCGGCGTTGTGCGCGACGGCGGTGAAGGTGAACTTCACCCACAGCGGCACGGCCTTGTCGGTGCACGCGCTGGAGCACGTCACCGCGGGCGTGCCCGGGTCGACGTTGTGCGCGACGACCGAGTCGGACACCGCGGCGGAATCGAGGCAGCGCAGGCGGTGCAGCTCGGTGCCGGCGAGGTAGTAGGCGACGATCGCGGTGCGCCGGGTCGCGGCCGGCGTGCTGGTGTCCCAGTCGTCGGACAGCAGCCGCACCAGCGAAACCGGCGTCGCGGCCGTGCCGCAGACCTGGCCGCCGCTGTCGTGGGCGGCGCCGAGCTGGATCGACGGCGAGTACGGGACCTGGCCGTTCGCGACCTGGCCCGAGTAGTCCCGCAGGCCGACCGCGGCGACGTCCTGGGCGAAGAACGCGGAGCTCTGCTGGGCGTCGTGGGACACGGCCAGCCGCGCCGAGGTGGCATCGGTGTTCTTGATCGAGACGATCACCGCGGTGGCGATCGGGGCGGCGACCACCCCGAGGATGACGACGACGATCAGCAGCTCGATGAGCGTGAACCCGGCGTCGGACCGGCGGCTCAGCACGGCGCCTCCCCGAGCCCGCACCGCTTGCGCACCACGACTTCCAGGCGCTCGCTGGCCCGGCCGTCGCCGCTGGCGACCTGGAGGGTCACCTGCTGCAGCCCGCTGTCGGTGCCGCAGGTCGCCGACCACGCCGAGCCGGTCCAGTACTTCACCGACGTCACCGAGCTGGTGAACCCGGACGGCACGGCGAACCCGGCCGGAGCGGCGTACTTCGCGGGCGCGGCGCACGCGAAGTAGCCGCCCGCCAGCACCTGGTTCTCGACCGCCTCGCCGAAGTCGCGCACCCCGGCGCCGGCCGTCGCCTGCTTGCGGTGGACGTCGGACATGAACACGCTCACGCCGATCCCGCCGACGATCGCGACCACCGCGACGCCCAGGATCGCGACCGCGACCAGCAGCTCAAGGAGGCTCTCGCCCCGGTCGTCGCCCATCAGACGTGCACCTGGCCGAAGATCCCGTACATCGCCGAGACGAGCGCGACCGCGACGAACCCGACGACCAGCCCCATCACGACGATGACGGCCGGCTCGAACAGCGCGGTGAGCTTCTTCAGCCGGTAGTCCAGCTCGCTCTCGTAGTACTGGGCGGTCACCTCGAGCTGGGTGTCGAGGGTGCCGGTGTCCTCGCCGACGCGGATCATCTGCGCGGCGGTCACCGGGAACAGCCCCGAGCCGGTGAGCGGGCGGGCCAGGCCCTCGCCGTTGAGCACCGCTTGCGCGACCCGGCCGAGCGCGCGCATGAACACGCGGTTGCGCAGCGAGTCCGTCGCGACGCGCAGGGCCTCCGGCAGCGGCACCCCGGCGCTCACCATCGACGACAGGATCCGGCAGAACCGCTCGACCAGCGCGTGCCGCACGGTCGGGCCGATCGCCGGGACGGCGAGCAGCGCTCGGTCGCGGGCGTACCGGCCGCCGGGCGTGCGCACGGCGAAGGCGTACAACGCGATGGAGGCGAGCAGCCCGGCCAGCAGCGCCCACCACCACTGGCCCAGGAAGTCGGTGACGGCCAGCAGCATCCGCGTCGGCAGCGGCAGCTTCGCGTTCAGGCTGGCGAAGAAGGACTTGAACCGCGGCAGCACGAAGGTGGCGAGCACGACGACGGTGACGACCGACATCAGCGCGATCATCGCCGGGTAGATCAGCGCGGCCTTGATCTTGCGCCGCGCTTCGAGGTCGCGCTCGAGGTAGTCGGCCAGCTGGTCGAGGACGACGTCGAGCTGCCCGGTGAGCTCCGCCGAACGCAGGATCTCGCGGTAGAACTCCGGGAAGATCTTCGGGTGCCGGTCGATGCGGTCCGACAGCCGGTCGCCGCCGCGCAAGCCCCGCTCGACGTCCCGCAGCATCCGGGCGACCGACGAGTTCGCGGCCTCCTCGCCGAGGATGTGCACCGCGTCGATCAGCGGGAGCCCGGCCCGGACGAACGCGCCGAGCTGGCGCGAGAGGTGCATGACGACCTCGCGCTTGACCCGGGGCGCGGTCAGCTCCAGGCTCAGCACGCTCTTCTTCTCGGTGACCTCGATATCGCGCAGTTCGCGCTCGTACAGGGCGAGGACGGCGGAATCGGCGTCGGCGGCCTTCTGCACCCCGCGGGTGCGCAGCCCGTCCGGGCCGGTGGCGACGTAGGCGTACCGGTTCATCGCGCCCCTCCGGTGAGGTAGATCGACCGCAGCACCTCGGCCGGGGTGGTGACGCCCTCGGCGACCAGCCGCAGGGCCTCGTCCTGCAGCGTCCGCATGCCTTCCTTGCGGGCCAGCTCGTGCACCTCGCGGTGCGGCGCGCTCTCCAGCACCAGCGTGCGGATCCCTTCGCTGACCGGCATCAGCTCGTAGACGCCGGTGCGGTCGAGGAAGCCGGTCTGCGCGCAGAAGTTGCAGCCGGCCCCGCGGACGTACCCGCCCGCCGGCTCGTCCGCGCCGAGGGAGTCCATGAAGGACAGTTCTTCGGCGGCGGGCGCGTAGTACTCGCGGCACCGCAGGCAGATCCGCCGGACCAGCCGCTGGGCGAGCACCGCGGTGACCGACGACGCCACGAGGAAGTTCTCGATCCCCATGTCCAGCAGCCGGTGCAGCGCCGACGCGGCGTCGGTGGCGTGCAGCGACGAGAGCACGAAGTGACCGGTGAGCGCGGACTGCACGGCGATGCGCGCGGTGTCGACGTCCCGGACTTCGCCGACGAGGATGACGTCCGGGTCCTGGCGCAGGATCGACTTCAGGCCGTCGGCGAAGGTGACGCCGGTCTGCTCGTTGATCTGGATCTGGTTGATCGAGGACATGGTGTACTCGACCGGGTCCTCGATGGTCATGATGTTGCGCTCGCTGCTGTCGAGCTCGCCCAGCGAGCCGTAGAGCGTGGTGGTCTTGCCGCTGCCGGTCGGCCCGGCGCAGATCACCATGCCGTAGGGCGACTGCAGCACCGCGGTGTAGCGGGCGGCCATCTCGGCGGGCATGCCCAGCTGCGGCAGCCGGAACAGCGGGCGGCTCTTGTCGAGCAGCCGCAACACGACCTTCTCGCCGCCGACGACCGGCGTGCTCGCCACCCGGATGTCCACCGCCCGGTCCTCGACGTCCATGCTGATCTGGCCGTCCTGCGGGCGGCGCCGCTCGACGATGTTCATCCCGGCGAGGATCTTGATCCGGCTGGTCACCGCGGGCCCCATCGAGCCGGGCAGGTCGAGGACGTCGTGGAGCACGCCGTCGATGCGGTACCGGACGCGGATCCGCTCGGCCTGCGGCTCGACGTGGATGTCGGAGGCCCGGTCCCGCAGCGCCTGCTTGATCATCAGGGCGACGACGTGCACGACGGGCGCGTCGTCGTTCGCGGTCGCGGGCGCTTCGGCGCGGGCCGCGTCACGGCGGACGGCGTCCCGGGCTTCGAAGGCCTTGACCTGCTGGTCGACACCGGTGAGCGCGCGGTAGGTGCGGCCGATGGTGGCCAGGATGTCCGCGCGGTCGGCGACGGCGACGGTCACCGGCCGGCCGAGTGCCGCCTGCAGCGCCGGGGCGGTGGCCGCGTCGGCGACCGCGACCAGCACGGTGTCCTCGCGGACGGTCAGCGGGATCGCGCAGAGCTCGCGGGCCTGCGCCTCGCCGAGCAGGTCGGCGGCGGCGCGGTCCGGGGTCACCGTGCGGAGGTCGACGCTGCGGGGCTGGGTGCGGAGTCTCATGCCGGCACGCTCCGGGGGACCGGCCGCGGGTCGATGTCCTGCGGGTACAGGCTGCGGGCGGCGGCGTCGGCGGGGGAGACCAGCCCGGCGGCGACGAGCGCGGACAGCGACTGCTCGAGCGTCACCATGCCCTCGCGGCGTCCGGTGACGAGGGCGTTGCGCAGCTGGTGCGGCTTGCCTTCCTTGATGAGGTTGCGGACGGCGGTGTTGGCCACCAGGACCTCGAACGCGGCGACGAGCCCGCCGCCGATGCGGGGGAGCAGCCGCTGGTGGACGATCCCGGTGAGGGCGGCGGCGAGCTGCACCCGCACCTGCTCCTGCTGCCCGGCCGGGAAGACGTCGACCATCCGCGCGAGGGACTGCGCGGTGTCGTTGGTGTGCAGGGTGGCGAAGACGAGGTGCCCGGTCTCGGCGATGGTGAGGGCGAAGCGGATCGACTCGAGGTCGCGCATTTCGCCGACCAGCAGGACGTCGGGGTCCTCCCGCAGGGCGCTGCGCAGCGCCGCGGGGAAGGATTCGGTGTCGGTGCCGACCTCGCGCTGGTTGACCGCGGAACGCCGGTGTTCGTGGACGTACTCGATCGGGTCTTCGACGGTGAGGATGTGGCAGGCCCGCTCGCTGTTGATCCGGTCGATGACGGCGGCGAGCGTGGTCGACTTCCCGGAGCCGGTCGGCCCGGTGACGAGCACGAGACCCTGGTGCCGGCGGGCGAAGTCGGCGAGGACGGGCGGCAGGCCGAGGTCGGCCATGCCGGGGATCCGGCGCGGGATCATCCGCAGCGCGACGACGGTCTCGCCGCGCTGGGTGAAGGCGTTCCCGCGGACGCGGGCTTCGTCGCGCCAGCCGAAGGAGAAGTCGAATTCGCGGGCGGCGCGCCAGGCGAGGGCCTGGTCGTCGGTGAGGAGCTCGCCGAGCAGGGCGCGGGTGTCCTCACCGGTGAGGACGGGGTGACCGGGGACCGCGGAGAGGTCACCGTGCACCCGCAGCTGGGGCGGCAGTCCGGTGGTGAGCAGCAGGTCGGTGCCACGCGCCTGCCACAACGCCTCGAGCAGGCCGTCGACGCGGCTGCCGATCTGGGTGGGCATGGTTTCCCTCCGGGGCGAGGTGGGTGTCCGCGGGGTGGGTCGCCCCACCCCGCGGAGCGGATCAGTGGGTGCAGGCGCCGGAGGCCGTGACGACCCCGGCGGTGATGGCGATGGTGTAGCCGTTGGCGGTCGACGGCTCGTCCTTCAGGTAGCCGGCGGTCTTAAGCGCGGCCGGGCTCGCGGCGTAGGTGCCGGTCTTCGCGTAGAAGGCCTCGTTGGCGGTCTCGACGCTCTTCCAGTCCGCGTTGCACGCGGCGGCTTTGCCGTCACCGTTGAACGCCTGAACGGCGAACACGACGACCCCGGCGAGCACGCCCAGGATCACGACGACGATGAGCAGTTCGATGAGGGTGAAGCCGTCCTCGTTCGCACGGGCGGCATGCAGTCTCTCCAGCATGGTCTTTTCCTTTGTTGGTCTGGTTTCAGGTCGGGTCGAGGCGGAGCGCGCTGCCCGGCGGGCCGCGGTCGGAGTCGTCGGGCACGGGATCCCCTCAGGGGCACGCGAGCTGGGCGGGGGACCGGCCCCGCCAGTTGCTCCGGATGGTCCGCACGCTGATGTATGCGGGGGTGTAGGGCAGCTGCGCGTTGCTGATCGAGCTGCCGGTCGAAGTGCCGATGACCGTGAAGGTGGTGCTGGTCGCACTGGGTGCCGCGACCACGTCCAGGCCCGTCCAGATTCCGGTCGCCGGGTTGGTCCAGGTGAGCGAGACCTTCGGATTGCCGGTGCAGTTGGAACCGGTGATGTTCAGGCCGGATGGTGCCGGCAGTGTGGTGCCCTTGGCGGTTCCGCTGCCGGGGCTCGTCGTCTGCCAGGCCGCTTCGGCCTTCGCCGCGCCCACCGCGACCAGGCCGCTGATCACCGTGGCCCACGCCGCCGCCACCAGGGTGGCCGCGAAGATCACCCGGGGCGTGCTCATCCGCTCACCACCGTGACCGTCACCGGGATCGCGAACAGCGCGCCCTGGCAGCCGTCCTCGGAGGCGGCGGTCATGGTGACCGCGCCCGTCAGCGTCAAGGTCGTGCTTCCGCCGGCCGGCACCGAAGCGTTGGGCGACTGCGCGAGCCAGCCCACGCCGGTCGTCGTGCAGGTGCCCGTCCCGCCGGAGCCGGTCGGCGTGCCGTTCGCCACGATGGTGCTGACCTTGACCGGGTAGGGGTTCGGGTTGGTGACCTGGATCTTGGCGTCACCCGCCGGGCCGCCGGGGTAGAGCAGGCCGGTGGTGAAGGCCGAGCCGGCCACCGCCCCGGTCGTCGGGGCGGAGGCGGTGCCGGCCTTCGCGTTCGCGGCGCCGGAGCCGGAGCTGGTCCACGCCGCGACGGCGATCCCGCCGCCCAGCGTCGCGCCGACCACCGTGGTGACCACGAGCACGCGGCGCAGGGTCGGGTTCTTCATGGCTTGACCGCCGTTCCTGTGTAGGTCAGGGGAAAGGTGACCGACCGGCACGCATCGGGGGTGCCGGGCAGCATGTGGGTGGTGAGGGCGACGTCGGCGGTGCCGTTGCCGGGCACCGTCACCGGCCGGCCGAGTGCGTCGACCCGCACGGAGGACGCCGGACAGCCCGGGACGGCGCGCCCCCGGCTGTCGACGGGTTTGCCGACCGCGGCCGTCACGGTCTGGACGAGGATGGGGAAGTTGTCGGCGTTGGCCAGCCGGATCCACCGGGTCCCGGTCGCGCCGGGCACCAGCGCGGTGGCCCGGCCGGGCACGTCGGCGATGCCGAGCTGCTTGATGCCGCTGCCGTTCGCGGTGTTCGCCACCGGCGCGGGGCCGATCGCGAACCACGTGACCACGACGGCCGCGAGCGCGCCCGCCGGAACACCGAACCGCCACCTGGACATCGGGGTCCTTCCGGGGAAGGGCGGGGCGGTGGTTGGCGCACCGCCCCGCCGCGGATCAGGAGGCGTTCGAGGCGAGGGTGGCGGTGAGCGGCAGCACGAAGGTCTGGCTCTTGCAAGCGTCGGTGGCGTCGGCGTTCATCGTCGCGTGCAGGGTGTAGGTGCGGGAGCCCTTGGCGGCGATGGTGCCGGGGGTGGTCGTGGGGACCGCACTGGTGACGGAACCGGCGGCGCAGCCGTTCACCGCGTTCGAGGAGCCGGCGCTGATCCCGGTGACCAAGACGGGGTAGTCGTTCGGGTTGTCGATCGTGACGGTGAAGTCGGTGCCGCCGCCGGGGTAGAGCACGCTGCCCGAGCTCGCCGGCGTGATCGCCGAGTTGACCGACGTGGTCGAAGAGACCGAGCCGGTGCCGCTGCCGCTGCTGGACCAGGCCGCGTAGGCGACACCGGCGACGACCACCACGCCGGCGGCGCCGAGAACGATCGCGGACCGCTTGCTGATCTTGCGCATGAGGTTCTCCTGGAAGCTGTTTCATCGGAAGGCCGGGACTCGGTCGCGGTCCGGCTGGTCCGGTCGGACCGTCACGAAGAGTGTGCGAATTCCGCGGCGATCTTCTCCCCGGGCGACCGGCCTGACTGCGAAGGTCCGAGGTCCCTTGTCATCGGCGGCCGGGCGTGTTACGCGCGCGGGATCGAGTCGCGCCGCCGCCGTTTCACCGGGAAAAAGTTCCGATGCGTGACCGTGACCTGCGGCTTTTCTGACCCGTTCGGCCGAATGGCGGAGACCGTCCCGTGATCTTCCCGCGGCCCTCGGTCGATCTTGGGCGGCGGCCGGGACGGCTCGGCCCGGGCCTTTTTCCGGCGACTACTTTCCGTGGCAATTCACCGCGTGATGAGTGATATTTGAACGCGTTCAACTCTTGCGGTACCGTGGGAACGGGAGAAGGGGGTTTGCATGAAGATCGTGATTCCGGGCGGTACCGGGCACCTGGGACGGGTGCTGAGCCGCGCGCTGGTGGCGCAAGGACACGAAGTCGTGGTGCTGACCCGGCGGGACGCACCGCCGGAGCCGGGGGTGCGGCACGTCCTCTGGGACGGCCGCGGCCCGGGCCCGTGGACGGCGGACGTCGACGGCAGCGACGTCGTGCTCAACCTGGCCGGCCGGTCGGTGAACTGCCGGTACACCCAGGCGAACCTGCGCGAGATGCTGAACTCCCGCGTCGACTCGGCGAGGGTGGTCGGCGGCGCGATCGCCGGCGCGGCCCGGCCGCCGCGGGTGTGGCTGCAGATGAGCACGG
>NZ_MUMI01000750.1 GCF_002155975.1 Amycolatopsis kentuckyensis | reverse complement strand
GCGCCGGTTCGAACCGGCGCTGGCCGCGTTCACCCAGGCCGGGCAGCTGCACCGCGACCGGGGCAACACCCTGGGCGAGGCGCTCGCCCTGATGAACATCGCGCTGGCGAACAGCTCGCTCGGCCGCCTGGAACCGGCGACAGTGCGCAACCGCGAGGCACTGGCCGTGTTCCGCCGCCGCGGCGACCGCTACCACACGGCGATCTGCCTGGCGAACCTCGCCGAGACGTACGCGCTGCGGGACGACCACCGCCGCGCGGTCGACCGCTACCGCCAGGCGATCGAGCAGCACGTCCTCGCGGGCAACGACTACGGCCGGGCGCGGACCCTGATGAACCTCGGCCGTTCCCTGGCCCGGCTGGGCGAGCCGGAGCAGGCGCGCGACTGCTGGCGGCGCGCGCGGACCGTGTTCGAGGAACTCGGCGACCCGCAGGCGGAGGAAGCTTCGGCGCTCATCGGGTAGCCGGTACGGTTTCGATCTCGGGACCGCGAGGGAGGCCGGAATGGACGCTGTCCTGCACGACCTCGCCCTGCACTGGCCGCTCTACGCGGCGATGCCGTTCGTCGCCGCGCTGATCGGGTACGTCACCAAGCGCGTCGCCATCGAGATGATGTTCCGGCCCCTCGAATTCGCCGGGATCCCGCCGCTGCTCGGCTGGCAGGGCGTCGTCCCGAAGCACGGCGGGCGGATGGCCGCGGTCGCGACCGAGCTGCTCACCGCGAACCTGCTCGACCTCAAGGAAGTCCTCGGCCGGATCGACCCGGTGATCATCACCAGCGAGCTGGAGCAGCCGCTGCTGCGCGCGGTCGACCACACCGCGCGCGAGGTGCTGGCCGAGCACCACCCGCGCCTGTGGGAGGTCATGCCGACGCTGGCGCAGGAGATGCTGATCAAGCAGGTCCAGGCGTCGGCGCCGCGGCTGGTCCGGGAGTTCCTCGACGACGTCCGCGAGCACCTCGACGAGGTGCTGGACGTCCAGCACATGACGGTCCAGCGGCTGACGCGCGACAAGAAGCTGCTCGTGCGGCTGATCCGCGAGACGTCCCGCCCGGAGATGGCGTTCATCGCGCGGATGGGCATCTACTTCGGGTTCGGGCTGGGTCTCGTGCAGACGATCGTCTGGGCGTTCACGCGCGAGCCGTGGGTGCTGCCCATCTTCGGCGGCGTGATCGGCCTGTGCACCGACTGGCTCGCGATCAAGCTGATCTTCGTCCCGCGCGAGCCGGTGCGCGTGGGCCGGGTGATCTTCCAGGGCAAGTTCCAGCGCCGCCGGGCCGAGGTGGCGCGGCAGTACGGCGAGCTGATCGCGAACGAGGTCCTGACGGTCCAGAACCTGCTGGACGCGGTCCTGCGCGGCCCCCGCGCGGACCGGCTCGCGGCCCTGGTCGAGAACCTGGTGTCGGAAACGGTCGACGCGCAGATGCCCCTGGCGTGGACGGTGGGCGGAACCCGGCTGAAAGAGATGAAGCGGGCCGCGGCGCGGAAAGCCCTGGAGCGGCTGCCGGACACGGCCCGGTACGCCGAGGGGTACCTCACCGAGGCGATGGACGTCGCGAAGGTGATCGAGCAGCGGATGCTGGCCCTGACCCCGCTGGAGTTCGAGGGCCTGCTGCGGCCGGCGTTCCGGCAGGACGAGTGGAAGCTGATCGCCGTGGGCGGGGTGATCGGCTTCGTGGTGGGCGAGCTGCAGGTCCTGCTGATGCTGGGTTAGGCCGCCGCGACGAGGGCCGGTTCCACCGCGCTCACCCGCGTCCGGCGGTCACGCTGCCAGGCGATCACCCGGCACACCACGTAGATCAGGAACGAAATCGCCGTCACGAAGGCGCTCACCGGCAGGCCGGGCGCCAGGGACAGCACGATCCCGCCGATCGCCGACACCTCGGCGAACACCACCGAAAGCACCGTCGCCTTCCAGGGGGACGCCGTCACGCGAGCGGCGGCCGCGGCGGGCGTCACCATCAGGGCCACCACCAGGAGCGAGCCGACCACCTTCACGCTCAACGCGGTCGAAACCCCCACCAAAAGGGCGAAGACCACGGTCAGCGTCTTTACCGGGACGCCGCGCGCCACGGCCACGTTCCGGTCCACCGAAGCGAACAGCAACGGCCGGTACACCACCGCCAGCACCGCCAGCACCACCACCGACGACACCACGAACAACGTCAGATTCGTCGAATCGATCGTGATGATCTGGCCGGTGAGGATCCCGAACTTGTTCCCGGACCGTCCTTTGTAGAAGGACAGGAACAGCACGCCCATCCCGAGGCCGAAGGACAGGATCACGCCGATCACCGAGTCGCGGTCCGCGTCACGGGCGCCCAGGATGCCCAGCAGCAACGCCGCCACCACCGCGCCGATCAACGCGCCGTACTCGACGCCGATCCCGAGCAGCAGCGCCGCCGCGCCGCCGGTGAACGCCAGCTCGGACGTCCCGTGCACCGCGAACGACATCCGCCGCATCACGATCAGCGGGCCCAGCACGCCGGCCACCAGGCCGAGGATCGCCGCCGCCAGCAGCGCCGTCTGGACACCGTCGAGCTCGGTGATCAGCTCCCAGGTCTTGCCGAAGTCGAACAGATCCAAGACTCAGCCCACTTGCTCTTCGACGTCGTGTTCGTGGTGGTGCGGCTCCGCCTCGCACAACGCGCTCTGCGCGCCCGCGATGTGGATCTGGCCGCCGACCTTGAGCACCTCGACGCGGGTGCCGTACAGCTCCGACAGCGTCTCCGTCGTCATGACCTCGTCCGGCTTGCCGATCCGGAACTGGCCGTTGACCAGGTAGAGCACGCGGTCGACGAACGGCAGCACCGGGTTGATCTCGTGGGTCACGAACAGCACCGCCGTGCCGGCCGTGCGCCTCCGGGTGTCGATCAGCTCGCTGATCGCGCGCTGGTGCGCCAGGTCGAGCGACAGCAGCGGCTCGTCGCACAGCAGGACTTCGGGGTCGCCGACCAGCGCCTGCGCCACCCGCAGCCGCTGCTGCTCGCCGCCGGACAACCGGCCGACGGGCTGCTTCGCGTACCGCGTGGCCCCGACGGCGGAAACCGCCGAAGCGACCTGACGGCGCCGGGCCGCCATGCCCGGGAACCCGAAGCCCCAGCGGTGCCCGTCGAGGCCCAGCCCGACCAGGTCGACGCCGCGCAGCGTCAGCGACTCGTCGATCGCGCGCTGCTGCGGGATGTAGCCGACCTTGCGGTTCGCGCCGCCCGGGCGGCCGCCGGCGATCTCGACCGTGCCCGCCGACAGGGCCTGCATGCCGAGCAGGGCCTTGAGGAAGCTGCTCTTGCCGGAGCCGTTCGGGCCCAGCACGGCGAGGAACTCGCCCGGCTCGACGACGAGGTCCAGCCCCGACCAGAGGGTGCGGGGGCCGAAGGCGAGCCCCGCCCCGCGGACCCGGACCGCGGGGCGTACGTCGTCGGATGCGGGTGACATGGCTACTTCAACGCCCCAGCCAGCTCGTCGACTTCCCCGGTCATCCAGCCAATGTAGTCCGTCACACCCGCGGGGAGCGTTTCGGTCACGCCGACCACGCCGATCCCGGCCTCCTTCGCCTGCTTGACGACGTCCTGGGTCAGCGGCGTCACGGTCTGCTCGTTGTTGACCAGCGCCTTGACCTGCTTGGTGGCGATGAGCTGCTTGTAGGCGCTGACGGCGTCGGCCGGGACGTCGGTGTCGTTCTCCACCGCGTCCGAGAACGCCTTGGGCGTCGCGTCGGTGATCTTCGCGCTCGCCAGCAGGTAGTGCGCGACCGGCTCGGTGACGACGACCTTCGTACCCGGGTGGGTGGCGCCCAGCTCTTCGAGCCGCTTCTCGAGCGCGTCGACCTTCGCCTTGAACGCGGTCGCGTTGTCGGCGAACTGCTGCTTGGCCGCCGGCCGGAGCTCGCCCAGCTGCGCGGCGAGCTGGTCGGCGACCTTGTCGACACCGGGGAGGTCGTACCAGACGTGCTCGTTCTCGTCGCCGGTCGCGGCGATGTCGTAGGCGACGAGCTTCTTCGCGCTGCCCGCCTGCTCGGTGAGCTTGCCGAAGAACTCGTCGTACCCGCCGCCGTTGGACAGCAGCAGCTGCGCGCCCTTCGCCGCGAGGGCGTCGTCCGCCGTCGTCTCGTACGAGTGCGGGTCGGCCGACGGGTCGTGGATGATCGACTTGACCTCGACGTTCTCGCCGCCGACGGCGTTGACCACGCTGCCCCAGACGTCGGTCGAGGCGACGACCTTGATCTTGCCGTCGCCGCCGGCCTGCGCGCCGCCGCCGTCGGAAGACGTC
>NZ_MUMI01000075.1 GCF_002155975.1 Amycolatopsis kentuckyensis | reverse complement strand
GCCGCCGGGTCCGGGGATCGCGCTGGACGTCGGCTGCGGCACCGGCCGGTTCGCCCGGCGGCTGGCCGCGACGGGCATGGCGGTGGAAGCCGTCGACGTCTCGGCGGCGATGGTCGAGGCGGCGGCCGGGCTGGGGTCGCCGGGACCGGGCGAGATCGTCTACCGGCAGGCCGACGTCACCACCGACCCGCTGCCCGAGGCGCACTACGACTACATCTCGTGCCTGGCGTCGCTGCACCACATGCCGTTCGAGACGGTCACCAAGCTGCGCCGCGCGCTGGTGCCGGGCGGGGTGCTCGCGGTGCTCGGCCTGGCGAGACCGAGCACGCCGCCGGACTGGGCGCTGGCCGTCGCGGCGATCCCGGTCAACGCGCTCGCGCGGCTGGTCGTCTACGCCGGCGAACGGCTGAACGGCGGCCCCGACGAGGGTCCGCAGGCCCCGGTCGTCGACGACTACCCGACGCTGGCCGAGCTGCGCCGCGAGTCGGCCCGGCTGCTGCCCGGGAGCACGGTCCGGCCGTTGCTGTTCTGGCGCACCTTGATCACTTACCGTGAGCACGGCGACGGTGACCCGACTGGCGGGTGAACTCAGCACCCCCGGCGCCCCGGGCTCGCTAGATGTGGTGGCAGCAGTTCCACCAGCGAGAACGGGGTCTTCATGCGCATCACCCGGCTGCTCACCGCCGCAGTCTCGGCAGCCGTCCTGCTCCCGGCGTCGGCCACCACCGCCACCGCGGCGCCCATCCGCAGCTACGTCGCCCTCGGCGACTCCTACACCTCCGGTCCGTTCATCCCCACTCAGCGGCTCGACCCGCTGGGGTGCGGGCGGTCGACGGCGAACTACCCGTCGGTGGTGGCCGCGGCGCTGCACGCGGACCGGTTCACCGACGTCAGCTGCGCCGGCGCGGACACCACGAACATGACCCGCCCGCAGAGCGTGCCCGTCGGCGGCACCAACGGCCCGCAGCTGGACGCGCTGCGGATCGACACCGACCTGGTCACGCTCGGCATCGGCGGGAACGACTACGGCATCTTCGGCAGCTTGACCTCGACGTGCCCGGGGCTGCGGGCGAGCGACCCGACCGGCAACCCCTGCGAAGAGCGCCTCAACGAGTCGGTCACCTCGGCGATCGACAACATCGGCCCGCGGGTCGAGGCCGTTCTCGCCGCGATCCACGAGCGCTCGCCGAAGGCGCGGGTCCTGCTGGTCGGCTACCCGCGGATCGCCCCGGACAAGGACTACTGCCCGGACGTGCTGCCCTTCGCCGACGGCGACTACGCGTGGCTGAACGGCGTCGAGGAGAAGCTGAACCGGACGCTGTCCGACGCCGCGGACGCGGACGGGGAGGCGCAGTTCGTCGACACCTTCGGCCCGTCACGCGGCCACGACGCCTGCGCGCGCGGCGGCTCGGCGTGGATCAACGGCCGGCACCAGAACGTCCTCGAGGCGGCGGCCTACCACCCGCTGAAGGCCGGGATGGCCGGCGTGGCGGCGGTGGTGCTCAAGGCGCTGAGCTGACGAAGTCCAGCACGAGCCGGGCGAACTCGTCCGGCAGTTCGGCCGGGGCGCCGTGCCCCGCATCGATCTCGGCGGCGCGCGCGTCCGGGATCGCGGCGACCAGCGCACGCTGCTGGTCCGCCGTCACGATCCGGTCGTGCGCGCTGCCGAGCACCAGCACCGGCGCGGTGATCTCGGGCAGGACCGGCCGCAGGTCGACGGCGCGGTCGGCCTCGATCTGGCGGTCCGCGCCGGGCTGGATCACCGTTTCCAGGGTCTTGACGAGCTCGTCGTTGCTCTCCGCGGTGGCCTGCTCCCAGTAGCGCGGCCCGAAGGCCATCAACGGCAGCATTCGGGCGAAGGTCCCGGTTCGGAGCAGCTCCAGCCAGTAGCGGAACTCGGCGTCCTGCCGGACGTCGGTGGCCGGCCAGGCGGCGTGCAGGACCACGTTCCGGACCCGGTCCGGGCGAGTGCCGGCCAGGTGCGCGGCCACGACGGCGCCGAGCGAGTGCCCGACGACGTGGGCGGTGGCGAATCCGGCGTGGTCCAGGACGGCTTCGGCCTGGGCGGCGAGGGCTTCGACGGTGATCGGACCACCGTCGTCGGTGGTCAGGCCGGAGCCGGGGAAGTCGGGGGCCAGGACGGTGAAACCGTTCGCTCGTCCGGTGAAGTGTCCCCACTGTTCGCGCGACGCGGCGGTGCCGTGCAGCAGGAGCAGGCCGGGTCCGTCGCCGGTCCGGTCGTAGTGGACGACGGTGTCTTCGAGCGTCACTTTCGGCATGGTTCAGGCGATCTCTCGGAGGGCGGCGGTGAACGCGCGCGGGTTTTCCTGGTGCGGCACGTGCCCGCAGCCGGCGAGCACGTGCACGCGGGCACCGGGCGTTTCCACGGCGCAGCCGCGCGGTACTTCGAGCGGGATCTGGGCGTCCAGCTCGCCGTGCAGGTAGGTGATCGGGACGGCGAGGTCCTTCAGGCCGGGCCGCGGATCGTAGGTGGTGCACTCGGTGAACAGTTCGTCGATGTAGGGGCCCGAGTCGAGCAGCTGGCGGATCGTCCAGTCGACGAGGTCGCAGGAGGCGCCGGCGGCGAACCAGCCGGGCACCCACCCCGCCAGCGTGCCGGCGCGGTCGTCGACGAGCTGTTTCCGCAGGTCGCGGATCTGGTCGAGCATGCCGGTGCTCGGCCAGTACCCGGGCCCGTCGACCACGACGACGCGCTCGACGAGTTCGGGGCGGGCCAGCGCCAGCTCCGTGGCGAAGACACCGCCGATGCTCGACCCGACGACGGTGGGCTTGATCTTCAAGATCTCGATCACCTGCGCGAGGTCCGCGGCGATCTGGGCGATGGTGTTGCCGTCGGCGGGGTGGTCCGAGCGGCCGCACCCGCGCCAGTCGAGGGTGACGACGCGGTGGTCGCGCACGAGATCGGGCAGGCACGAGTACCAGACGCGGCCGCTGGTCCCCCACCCGTGCAGGAGCAGCAGGGCGGGGCCGGCGCCGGCGTCTTCGCAGTGGAGGCGGGTTCCGTTGACTTCCAGGAAGGGCATGCCGTTCAGCGTCGTCGGCGGGCACGGGCTTTTCGATGGCCAAGCCGCTCGTACACTGATCACGAAGCCTGATGAACGGGGTCGGCCGGTGGAGCTGCGCCAGTTGCGGTACTTCGTGGCGGTGGCCGAGGAACTGCACTTCGGCCGAGCGGCGGAGCGGCTGCACATCGTCCAGCCGGCGGTGAGCCAGCAGGTCCGCCGGCTGGAGCGGGAGCTCTCGGTGGTCCTGTTCTCGCGCACGACCCGTTCGGTGGTGCTGACGGAGGCGGGCAGCCGGTTCCTCCCGCACGCCCGCGCGGTACTGGCGGCCGCGGACCGGGCGGCGGACTCGGTGCTGGAGTTCCGCACGTCGCCGTCGCTCCTGCGCCTGGGCACGAGCGAAGGCCTCGGCGACCGGTTGGACGGCCTGCTGAGCGCCTTCGCGCGGCTGGCGCCTTCGGCTTCGCTGGAGCTGGTCCACGCGCCGACACTGCAACGGCTGCAGCGGGTCCGGGACGGATCGCTGGATGCCACGATCGTGCGGGGTTCTTGGCCTTCTTCGGGACTGGACCTCACTCCTTTGTGGATGGACGAGGTGCTGGTGGCACTGCCCGAATCCCATCCGCTGGCCCGCGAAGACGTGGTTTCGTTCGCCTCGTTGGCGTCGCTTCCGGTGCGGTTGAGCCCGCCCACGCGGAACCAGCCGTTGTTCGACTTGGTGCTGTCCTGCTGCCGGGAGGCGGGGTTCGAGCCGGTGCTGGGGGCCGACTTCACGACGGCACAGGACACCTTGGGGACACTGGGTTTCGGCCGTCCACACTGGACGGTCTTCTACCGGGCACACGCGAACCTGCTGCCGGTACCGGGCGTGGCGTTCCGGCCGCTTCGGGATCCTTCCCCACGGATGCAGACGTACCTGGCCACCCCGGCGGACCGGCGGGTGACGCCGGAGGTGGTGGCGTTGATCGAAGCGGCGCGGGCTACCGAAGCACCAGCTACCACCACCCGAGGAACATCAGATCCGGATTCACGATCATCACGGTGACCTCCCCAGCCCCGGGAGCGACGGCGAACTCGATGGTGAAACTCTCCGAGTGCTGACCAGTCCGGGCTCTGACCACCAGACCCACCTGCGCGGAGCGCTTGCCGGTGTGCCCACCGAAGGCCTGGGCATCAGGGATCATTCCCACACTGTCGGCTGTCCGCACAGTGACCGCCGGCCCGCTCGCGAGTCCGTCAGGCACTCCGACGCCGGCATCGAAGACCCAGTTGCCCCCCTCGGGTGTACCCGAGCGCGCGCCACTGCCGAAAACACAGCTGAACTTCTGGAAGCTCGCGGCGCTTCGCAGGAGGACGCGATACCCGACCTCGTAATGAAGACGGGGGCACCCCGGCATTGGCCGCAGTCGACAGGACCGACGCGGAAAAGTGCACGCCCGGCCGCGCCGCCAGTTCCCGGTAGGTCGGGCGCCCCGGGCGACCTGGCCTCGCCATTCTCACCCTCGCGGCCGGAGCAGCCTGTTCACGAGCGACGCAGCACGGGATTCCACTCGACGGCAAGATTCCAAATCAATTCCACACCGAGGGCAGGACAGCGAAAGCCCGGCACTCCACACCAGAGTGCCGGGCTTCGTCCACAAGCCTCAGGAAGCCGGCAGAGCCGCCAGGCGTGCCGTGATGCGGTCGATGTCCGCCGCCGCCGTTTCCTTGCGGAGCTTGATCTTGGCCACCACCTGCTCCGGGGCCTTCGCGATGAACGCCTCGTTGCCGAGCTTCGCCTCCGTCTGGGACAGCTCCTTCTCCGCCGCCGCGAGGTCCTTCTGGAGCCTCTTGCGCTCGGCCGCCACGTCGACCGTTCCCGACAGGTCCAGTTCCACCGTCACCACGCCGTCGGCCAGGGCCACTTCCAGGGACGCGCTCGCCGCGAAGTCGTCCGAAGGCGCATTCAGGCGGACCAGTGACCGGATCGCCGATTCGTGACCGCCCGTGTACCCCGCGAGCCGGGCCGCCACCTTCTGGCCCGGCTTCAGGCCCTGGTCCGCGCGGAACCTGCGGATCTCCGTCACCAGCTTCTGGACGTCCGCGATCCGGGCGTCGGCCGAAGCATCCGCATACCCCTCGAAAGGCACCGGCCAGGCCGCGATCACCAAGGAGGCGCCGCCGGTCAAGGCCGTCCAGAGCTTCTCCGTGATGAACGGGATGAACGGGTGCAGCAGCCGCAGCACCGTGTCCAGCACGTGCCCCAGCACCGCACGAGTCGCCGCAACCCGAGCGTCATTCCCTTGGTACAGCTGGACCTTCGCCAGCTCCAGGTACCAGTCGCACAGCTCGTTCCAGGTGAACTGGTAGAGCGCGCCCGCCACCTTCGCGAACTGGAAGTCCTCGAACAGGCCGTCCACTTCGGACACCAGCGCGCCGAGACGGCCCAGGATCCAGCGGTCCGCTTCCGTCAGCTCCGCCGAGGAAGGCAAGGGGGCCGCGACCGAAGCGCCGTTCATCATCGCGAACTTCGTCGCGTTCCACAGCTTCGTGCAGAAGTTGCGGGAGCCCGCCGCCCACTCGTCGGCCAGGGCCATGTCCGCGCCCGGGTTCGCTCCGCGGGCCAGGGTGAACCTGGTCGCGTCCGCGCCGTACGCGTCCATCCACTCCAGGGGGTCGATCACGTTCCCGCGCGACTTCGACATCTTCTTGCCCTGGGCGTCGCGGATCAGGCCGTGCAGGTACACGTGGTCGAACGGCTGCTTGCCGTCCATCTGGTGCACGCCGAACATCATCATCCGGACGACCCAGAAGAACAGGATGTCGTAGCCGGTCGACAGCACGCTGGTCGGGTAGAAGCGCGCCAGGTCCTCCGAAGACGAAGGCCAGCCGAGCGTCGACATCGGCCACAGGCCCGACGAGAACCACGTGTCCAGCACGTCCGGGTCCTGCGTCCAGCCCTCGCCCGACGGCGGCTGCTCGTCCGGGCCCACGCACACGACTTCACCGTCCGGGCCGTAGTACACCGGGATGCGGTGACCCCACCACAGCTGGCGCGAGATCGTCCAGTCGTGCATGTTGTCGACCCAGTCGAAGTAGCGCTTGCCCAGCTCCGGCGGGTGGATCTTGGTGCGGCCGTCGCGGACCGCGTCGCCGGCCAGCTTGGCCAGCTCCTCGACCTTGACCCACCACTGCAGCGACAGCCGCGGCTCGACGACCGTGTCGCAGCGCGAGCAGTGCCCGACCGCGTGCACGTACGGCCGCTTCTCCGCGACGATCCGGCCGGCCTCGCGCAGCGCGGCGACGACCGCCGGGCGCGCCTCGAAGCGGTCGAGGCCCTCGAACGGGCCGGCCGCGGTGATCTCCGCGCGCTCGTTCATGATCGTCAGCATCGGCAGGTCGTGGCGGCGGCCGATCTCGAAGTCGTTCGGGTCGTGCGCCGGGGTGACCTTCACCGCACCGGTGCCGAACTCCGGGTCGACGTGCTTGTCGGCCACGATCGGGATGCGGCGGCCGGTCAGCGGCAGCTCGACCTCGGTGCCGACCAGGTGCGCGTACCGCTCGTCGTCCGGGTGGACGGCGACCGCGGTGTCGCCCAGCATCGTCTCCGCGCGGGTCGTCGCCACCACGATCGCGGTGTCGCCGTCGCCGTAGCGGATCGACACGAGTTCGCCGTCGTCGTCGTTGTGGTCGACCTCGATGTCCGACAGCGCCGTCTGGCAGCGCGGGCACCAGTTGATGATCCGCTCGGCCCGGTAGATCAGGCCCTCGTCGAAGAAGTTCTTGAACACCGTCTGGACGGCCTTCGAGAGGTTCTCGTCCATGGTGAACCGCTCGCGCGACCAGTCGACGCCGTCGCCGAGGCGCTTCATCTGGCCTAGGATCTTGCCGCCGTACTCGGCCTTCCACTCCCAGACGCGCTCGACGAACTTCTCGCGGCCCAGGTCGTGGCGGGAAAGGCCCTCGCCGGCCAGCTGCCGCTCGACGACGTTCTGCGTCGCGATGCCGGCGTGGTCCATGCCCGGCAGCCACAGCACCTCGTAGCCCTGCATGCGACGGCGGCGGCTCATCGCGTCCATCAGGGTGTGGTTGAGCGCATGGCCCATGTGCAGCGAACCGGTCACGTTCGGCGGCGGCAGTACGATCGAGAACGGCGGCTTCCCCGACGAGGCGTCGGCCGTGAAGTACCCGGCCGCTACCCAGCGGTCGTACATCGGTGCTTCCTCGGCGGCCGGGTCCCAGGCACCCGGAAGGTCGGTGGTCTGCTGCGGAGCGTTCTCGGTCACAATGGACAAGTCTACGAACCCGTCACGGCGGGTCACCCAGGGGGAAGGCACTCGGGATGACACAGCCTCAGCAGCCGCAGGATCCGGACGACCGGCGCCTCGAGACGCACCCGGACCTGATGAACCCGGACTGGCAGAAGTACGCCGCCCGGGACGCCTGGCTGGGCGCGAAGAAGGACCTCAAGAAGCGCCGCAAGCGCGAGCGCCGCACCGGTGGCTACCAGCAGCCCGGGCAGAGCCGCTGGCCGGGCGTGCTCGCCCTGCTCATCGTGGTCGGGCTGGTCGCCGCGGCGATCATCGTGCACCAGCTCCAGGGCGTCGGCGTCAACGAATTCGCGTACTTCGGGTAACGCTCGTCACCTCTCGTCGATGATCAGACGTCGACCTTGGGGGACGCACGTGGACGAGGACAACCTGCTCGAATCGCACCCGGACCTGATGGACCCGGACTGGCGCAAGCACGCGCAGACCGATGCCTGGCTGGGCGCGAAGAAGGACCGCAAGCAGTTCCGCAAGCAGCAGAAACGCGCCGGCCGCAAGCCGCGCGGCCGCTGGTGGGGCCTCGTCGCCTTCCTGGCGATCCTGGCCGTCACGACCACGGTGGTCGTGGTCCTCGGCCACCGGCCCGCCCAGGACGCCGCACCGCCGGACCCGACCTCGGTGCCGGACGTCGCTCCCGTCGACCTGGCCCGGCCGTACGCGCACACCCCCGCCGACGTCTGGCCCAAGGGGCTCGACGGCATCACGTCCCCGGCCGCCGTCGCGGTCGGGCCCTTCAAGGCCGACGCGGTCGCCGCCGCCTACGCGCAGGTCAAGCAGGCCATCGGTGCCGCGCACCTCGACCCGGCCGTCCTGACCGGGCACGACGGAAAGGCCTTCGCGGCCCTGTTCGCCCCGGACGAGCGTGACCAGCTCCTCCCCGAGCTGGCCAAGAAGCCGACGAAGGACTATGGCGGCTTCGCCGCATACCTCACCGAGATCGCCGACGGCTACCACCTGCTCGACGCGGGACCTCGCACCTTCGGCACGCTCACCGCGCGCGCCGGTGCCAAGCCCGGTGAGCTGGTCGTCGAGGCGAAGTACGCGGTCGCGTACGCCTTCGACCACGCCCACCCCCGGCAGCTGATGAGCCCCGCCGAGATCGTCACGTTCCAGCGCCTCGACGAGACATACGTGCTGCGGAGCGGCTCGTCGTTCGCGGAGAGCAGCCACGGCCTGTGGCTCGAGAACACGTCCGGCGCGTACTCGTCGGTGGGCTGCGCGGCGGCGAAGGAGGGCTACCTGGCGCCGGGCTACGCGAACCCGCCGGCGGTCGCGCCGCCGTCGACCGGCGATCGCGACGCGCCCGGCTACTACGACCCCAAGTACCCGGTCCCCACCCTCGACGGCTGCCCGGACTGAGATCCGTCACACGAGATGCACAGTCTGGACTGCACAGTTAAACTGTGTACATGGGCGAAATACCTCCGCACGTGGCCGAAAGCGCCGGCTGGATCCGCGGGGTCGTCGGGCAGCTGCACCGGCGGCTGCGCCACGTCGACAACGCCGGGGTCCTGACGCCCTCGCAGTCCGCCGTGCTCCACCGGCTCCTCCGCGAGGGCCCGGCCACGCAGGGGGAGCTCGCCGCCGCCGAGCACGTGCGGCAGCAGTCGATGGCCGCCACCCTCGGCGTCCTCGACGAGCTCGGCTACCTCGCCCGCACGCCCGATCCGGCCGACCGCCGCCGCGTGGTGATCAGCCTGTCCGATGCCGGCCGCGACACCGTGCGCGGGATCCAGCAGCACCGCGACGAGTGGCTGGCCCAGGCCTTGCTGGACGAGCTGTCCCCGGCCGAGCTGGACGCCGTCACGCGCGCGCTTCCGCTGCTCCAGCGCGTCGCCGAACACTGAAGGAGTTCCTCACGAGCACCGTCACCGCCCCCGCCGGGTTCGGCGCCCGCCTGGTCACCCCGCTGGTGGCCGGCGCGGTGCTCAACCCGATCAACTCCACGCTCATCGCCGTCGCGCTCGTGCCGATCGGCCACAGCTTCGGTGCCGGCCCCGGGCAGACCGCCTGGCTGATTTCGGCGTTGTACCTGGCCACCGCGGTCGGGCAGCCGGTGGTCGGCCTGCTGGTCGACCGCCACGGCGCCCGCCGCGTCCTGCTCGGCGGCGCGAGCCTGGTGATCGTGGCCGGGATCGCGGGCATGATCCCCGTCTCCGTCGGCTGGCTGACCGGCGTGCGCGTGGTCCTCGGCCTGGGCACGTGCGCCGGGTTCCCGGCCGCGATGGCCGTGCTGCGCCACCACGCCGAGGCGAGCGGCCGAGGCGTGCCCGCACGGGTGCTGTCGGTGCTGTCGATGTCCGCCCAGACGGTGATGGTGATCGGCCCGACGCTGGGCGGACTGCTGATCGGGCTCTTCGGCTGGCCCGCGATCTTCGCGGTGAACATCCCCCTCGCCGGGTTGTCGCTGGTCCTGGCGCTGCTGTGGGTGCCGAAGGACGACCGCGGCGAGCGCACGGCCACCCGGATCGACGTGCTCGGCATCGCGCTGTTCTCCGCGACGCTGCTCGCGCTCCTGTTCTTCCTGATGGACCCCGGCGCCGAGGTCTGGCTGCTCGCCGTCGTCGCCGCTTTCGGGACCGCCTTCACGCTGGTCGAGCTCCGGCGCGACACGCCCTTCCTCGACCTGCGGATGCTCGCGGCCAACGGCGCGATCCTGCGGACGTACCTGCGGCAGGCGCTGAGCTTCATGGCCATCTACGCGATCATGTTCGGGTACGTCCAGTGGCTGGAGACCGCGCGGCAGCTGTCGGAGGAGGCGGCCGGGCTGATGCTGCTGCCGATGTCGGGGACCGCCGTCTGCGCCGCGGCCTTCTCCGGGCGCGCGTCCGGCATCAAGGCTCGCCTGGTCACCGTCGCGGTGGCGCTGGCCGGCGGCTCGGCGCTGCTGCTGCTCGTCCACGACGGCACGTGGGTCGGCGCGCTGCTCGCCTTGGCCGCGTTGTTCGGCCTCGCCCAGGGGCTGACCAGCGTCGCGAACCAGACGACGCTGTACCGGGAGGCACCCGCCGACCAGATGGGCACCGCGAGCGGGCTCTTCCGCACGGCCCAGTACCTCGGCGCGATCGTGGCCTCGACGCTCATCGCGCTTTGCTACGGCCCGCACGCGGACTCGGCCGGCCTGCACCGGCTGGCCGTCGCGCTGGTCGTGATCAGCGGGCTGCTGCTCGTGGTCACCGTCGCCGACCGGGGACTGCGCACCGAACACACGTGACCCCGGTGGCCACCCCCGATCATCGAGGCGCACGATGAACACATGACCCGTGAAGCGCCGGCGCAGGACGTGGACGAGACCCGCCTCGAGGTGGGCAAGCCGAAGGGCTGGGCGGCCGGGATCCCCGGTGTCGCCGTGTCGCTCGCGCGCAGCGTCGAGCAGATGGGCACCGGCCGGACGATCAAGGCGCTGCGGCTGCTGAACCAGCGCGAAGGCTTCGACTGCCCGGGCTGCGCGTGGCCGGAACCCCGCGAGGTCGACGGCGAGAAGCGCAAGCTGGCCGAGTTCTGCGAGAACGGCGCCAAGGCCGTGGCCGAGGAAGCCACGAAACGGCGGGTGGACCGCGCGTTCTTCGCGCAGCACCCGATCGGCGAACTCGAAACCAAGACCGACTACTGGCTGGGCCAGCAGGGCCGGATCACCGAGCCGTTCGTGCTGCGCGAAGGCGCCACGCACTACGAGCCGATCTCCTGGGACGACGCGTTCGAGCTGGTCGCGGGCGAGCTCAAGGCGCTGGCCGACCCGAACGAGGCGATCTTCTACACCTCCGGCCGCACCAGCAACGAGGCCGCGTTCCTCTACCAGCTGCTGGTGCGCTCCTTCGGCACCAACAACCTGCCGGACTGCTCCAACATGTGCCACGAATCCTCGGGCGCGGCGCTGTCGGCCACCACCGGCGTCGGCAAGGGCTCGGTGAGCCTGGCCGACATCCACCGGGCCGACCTGATCGTCGTCGTGGGGCAGAACCCGGGCACCAACCACCCGCGGATGCTCTCGGCGCTCGAGGAGGCCAAGGGGAACGGCGCGAAGATCATCGCCGTGAACCCGCTGCCCGAGGCCGGGCTGATGCGGTTCAAGAACCCGCAGAACGTCCGCGGCGTCGTCGGCCGGGGCACGCCGCTGGCCGACGAGTTCGCCCAGGTCCGCCTCGGCGGCGACCTGGCGCTGTTCCAGGCCGTCGGGCACCTGCTGCTGGCCTGGGACGCCGAAGCGCCCGGCGCGATCGTCGACCGCGAGTTCGTCGACCGGGTCACCGAGGGCTTCGACGACTACGCGAAGCACCTGCGGGAGATCGACTGGCCGGAGATCGAGCGCGCCACCGGCCTCCCCCGCCCGCAGATCGAGCGCGTCGCCCGGATGATCGCCTCCTCCGAGCGCACCATCTACTGCTGGGCGATGGGCCTCACCCAGCACAAGCACGCGGTGCCGACGATCTCCGAGATCGCGAACCTCGCGCTGATGCGCGGGATGATCGGCAAGCCCGGCGCCGGCCTCTGCCCGGTGCGCGGGCACTCGAACGTCCAGGGCGACCGGACCATGGGCATCTGGGAGAAGATGCCGCAGTCCTTCATGGACGCACTCGCCTCCGAGTTCGGCATCGAGGTCCCGCGCGAGCACGGCTTCGACACCGTCGACGCGATCCGGGCGATGCGCGACGGCCACGGCAAGGTGTTCTTCGCCGTCGGCGGCAACTTCGCCTCGGCGACCCCGGACTCGGAGCTGACCGAGAAGGCGCTGCGCTCGTGCTCGCTGACTGTGCACGTCTCGACGAAGCTGAACCGCTCGCACGTCGTCCACGGCCGCACCGCGCTGGTCCTGCCGACGCTCGGCCGCACCGAACGCGACGTCCAGGCGAGCGGTGAGCAGTTCGTCACAGTCGAGGATTCGATGTCGCAAGTGCACACCTCGCGCGGCCGCCTGAAGCCGGCCAGCGAGCACCTGCTCTCGGAGGTCGCGATCGTCTGCCGGCTGGCCGAGACGCTGTTCGGCGCGGGCCACGCCGTGCCGTGGCGGACGTTCGAGGCCGACTACGACCTGATCCGCGACCGGATCTCGCGGGTCGTGCCGGGCTGCCAGGACTACAACCGCCGCGTCCGCGAGCCGGACGGCTTCGTGCTGCCGCACGCCCCGCGCGACTCCCGCGAGTTCACCGGGACCGCCAACGGCAAGGGCAACTTCACGGTCTCGGAACTGGAGTACCCGCAGGTCCCCGAGGGCCGGCTGCTGCTGCAGACGATGCGCAGCCACGACCAGTACAACACCACGATCTACGGGCTCTCGGACCGCTACCGCGGGATCGAGAACGCCCGCCGCGTGGTGCTGGTCAACCCGGACGACCTCGCGGCGCTCGGCCTGGCCGACGGGACCGTGGTCGATCTGGTCTCGGAGTGGCGCGACGGCGACCGGCGGGCGCCGGCGTTCCGGGTCGTCGCGTACCCGACCGCGCGCGGCTGCGCGGCGGCGTACTTCCCGGAGGCGAACGCGCTGGTGCCGCTGGACTCGGTGGCGGACAAGTCGAACACGCCGGTGTCGAAGGCGATCGTCGTGCGGCTCGAACCGGTCCCGGCGGACCGTCAGCCCTGAAAGTCCTTCTGCAGGGTGCCGGTCATGTCCGTGACCACGGCCTGCACGTTGTCCAGCGTCGCGGGCGGGATCAGCGCGGCCTCGGTCCCGCCGTCGGCGACGACCAGGCCGAGCACGACGTTCCCGGTCCGCACGGCGGCCCACTGCTCGGAGAAGCCGGCCTCGTCACCGACCCCGGTGGCGAGCCGGACACCGGAGTGGTCGCCGAGCGCGTCGGTCATCAGCTGGCTGGCCTTGGCGGCGGCCTCGTCCGCGTCGGACTGCGTGAACCGCACGACGGCGATCGTGACGAGCCGGTAGTCCTGCAGGTTCGGCTTGCCGCCGCCGAGGTCGCGCGCGAACAGCCGGCGGCAGGTGGTGACCTCGTTGTCCTCGCTGGCGTGGTCGTCGGGGATGACCTTGGCCTCGGCGGCCTTCACCGAGTCGGCCGGGATCTCGACGGTTCCGGGCGCGAGCTGCGCCTGCGCGTTCGGCCCGGGCAGCCGGCAGGCGTCTATCGCGCCCGGGTAGTGCACCGAAGCGGACGCCGACTGGCACCCGGCACAAAGAACGGCTGAAGCGAGGATGGGCAAGATCCACCCACCCCGGGCGAAGCTGCTGCGCATAAATTCCGGACTTTCCGTATTCCCTGAAATCGATTTTCCAAGATCACCCACCGATCGGGTGAGCTTTCCCGCCGTCACGTGGTCCTGCCCGCCGACGGTCACCGCACCCTGCCTCACCAGTGCGGCAGCGTCAAGACCACTGACCCGGGTGGTCCACCGTGGTCCGGTGGGAACGCGATCGCGGGAATTCCCCGCGCATTTCAGGGATTCGACGGAAAATCCGGCACTTCGCCGTCGATCAATTCACGGAGTGTCAATCCACGCAGACGACGCCGTTCGAAGTGATCGGCTCGTCCGCGGCGCCCCCGGGAGCGCCGCCGCCCGCGGCCGCGCCGGGACCGGAGTAGACCGCCCCGAGCACCACCTCGATGTGGCCGGCCGGCACCGACGCGGCCTGCTGCGTCGTCAGCCCGCCCAGCGCCTTCGCCACCTCGGCACCGCGCCCGGCCAGGTCGGGACCGAACCGGACCAGCGACGTCCGCCGGGAGGCGGTGTTGCCCGCCGGGCTCGCCGTGAACCCCTTCTCGCGCAGGACGCCCGCCACCCGGGCCGCGAGGCCTTCCTTCGAGCTCGCGTTGGCGACGTCGACGGTGACCGCCGTGTCCGGGGCGGCCGGTCCGGTCGGCGCGGCCGGCGCCGCGGGTCCGATCAGGCTCGCCGCGAAGGCCTTCACCGCGGCCGGGTCGACCTGCACCGCCGTCGCGCGCGGGTCGCTCTTGCTGTAGCGGTAGTCGACGTTGACGACCGGGATCGTCGCGAACTGGATCCCGCCGCCGCTGACCCCGCGCATCTGCCCGACGAAGTCGAGCAGGTTCCACGAGTCGTCCAGCACCACCGAGCGCTTCACGGCCTCGATCAGGTCGGACAGCTTCCCCGGATCGGCCAGCGTGCCCGCCGAGAGCACCTGCCGGGCCAGGCCGGCGAGGAACACCTGCTGGCGCCGGACGCGCGCGAGGTCGGTGCCCGGGAGGCCGTCACGCTGCCGGACGAAGGCGAGCGCGTCCGCACCCGCGACGCGCTGCGGGCCGGCCGGGAAGTCCGCGCCCGAGTTCTTGTCCTTGGTGGCCTTCTTCAGGCAGACGTCGACTCCGCCGACGGCCTTGCTGATCTCGTAGAAGCTGAGCAGGTTGACCTCGGCGAAGTGGTCGATCTTCACCCCGGTGAGGCCCTCGACCGCCTGGCGGGTCGCCCGCCGGGCGGCGGTGAGCGCGCTCTGGTCGATCTTCGCCTTGTCGGACTCGCCCGCGTTGCGCAGCCGCCGCGCTTCGGCCGCCTTCGCGCGCCCGAACGCGGCGTTGATCTTGCCCGGCCCGCCCGCCATCGAGACGTAGCTGTCCCGCGGGATGGAGAACGCTTTCACCTCTTTGGTGCCGTTCGGGATCCGCAGCACGATCAGGGTGTCGGTGAGGTCGTCGCCGTTGGCGCCGGCCCGCAGCTCGCGCAGCACTTCCGGCGCCAGCGGGTTCCCCTGGTTGTCACTCCGGGAGTCGCGGCCGACCAGCAGGATGTCGAGGGAACCGTCGGCGGGCTGTTCCCCCGGCTTCGTCTCGCCCTCCGGGTCGATGACGCTGTCGCGCTTCACCTCGTCGAGGGCGCGGAGGTTCACGTAGCCGTACGCCGTGCCGCCGAACACCACGAGAGCCAGCCCGGCGACGGCGATCTTCCCCAGTACATGCACGCCACCCTGGACGCCCGGGCGCCGGGAACCGCTGCACGAGTGAGAGCTGGGTCACATCCGCAGGTGGGAGGCGCCGTTGAGATCGAGGATCGTCCCGGACGCCCACGTCGCTTCGGCGGAGGCCAGGTACACGACGGCCGAGGCGACCTCCTCGGGCGTGCCGACCCGGCCGAACGGGCTCTGCGCGCGCAGCGCGTCGTCGATCCGGTCGGCGACCCGTTCGGTGGCGGTGAAGCCGGGTGCCACCGACGTCACCGAGATCCCGTGGGGCGCGAGGGAGACGGCGAGCGACTGGCCGAAGGCGTGCAGCGCGGCCTTGCTGGCGCCGTACGCGGGGTGGTCGGGCTCGCCCTTGAACGCCCCGCGCGACCCGATGTTGACGATCCGGCCCGGCGCGCCGCGCCCGATGAGGTGCCGGGCCACGCAGTAGCTGAGGTTCGCGGCGCCGACGAGGTTGACGTCGACGGTGCGCCGCCAGATCCGCTGCCAGTCCGCATAGGACACTCCGGCGACCGGGTGCGCGGTCTCGGCCGACGTCGCGACGGCGGCGTTGTTCACCAGGACGTCGACGCCACCGAGCCCGGCTTCGGCCGCGTCGGCGATCTTGCGGACCGCCTCGGGATCGGCCAGGTCGCCGCCGATCAGCACGTGCCCTTCGCCGGGGAGCGCTTCCAGCGTCTCCTCGGCGTCGGCGGTCCGATGTCCATAGTGGACAGCGATCCGGTCGCCGCGCGCCGCGAAGGCCAGCGCCACGGCCCGGCCGATACCCCGGGAAGCCCCGGTGACGAGAACCCCGCGCACGGCACCCCTTCCGCTCTGTGACCCCATGATCCCACGGACGGCGTTCGGCGCAGCGCACTGGCCGGAGCGGAGCAACGCCCGCGACCGGGACGTGAGCAGCGGGTGAACGCCGGGCGAATTCGATCTTGGCCGGTTTCCGCCCGCGTGCGGCGTCCCTAGGCTCGAGAGCACCGGAATCCGTTACGCACTGGGGGTTTTCCATGATCCGGTTCGTTCTAACCGTCGCCGGCCTCGCCGCCGCCGCGTCCGTCGCCGTCACCGGTCCCGCCGAAGCGGCGACCTACCACAACATCATCAACTACAACAGCGGCCAGTGCCTGTCGGTCGAGGGCGGCGGCAGCACGAGCAACGGCGCCAACGCGATCCAGTGGGTCTGCAACGGCGGTGGCGAGCAGGCCTGGGGCTGGTCCGGCCACCGGCTGGTGAACCACAAGAGCGGCAAGTGCCTGTCGCTGGCCGGCGGCGGCAGCTCGGCCAACGGCACCGAGCTCATCCAGTGGACCTGCAACGGCGGCCCCGAGCAGGACTGGTACTACCGCGACTACCACCTCTACAACGGCAAGACCGACAAGGTCGCCTCGATCGAAGGCGGCGGCACCACCCGGATCGGCGCGAAGGCGATCCAGTGGTTCGACAACGGCGGTCCGGAACAGTACTGGACCTTCCGCGACGCGATCATCGACGCCTGACGCGTGGGGGCGCCCGGTGCCACCGCACCGGGCGCCCCCACGCTCAGCCGAACAGCTGGACCAGCTTCAGGAACAGCTGGTAGACGCCGTAGCCGAAGGGGATCACCACCCACGCCCAGGCCAGCACGATCAGCGGCATCCGGTTGGGGTTCGCCGACGGTTCGCTCATCACGCCTCACTCCTCACGGCCGCGGGGACC
This sequence comes from Amycolatopsis kentuckyensis, assembly GCF_002155975.1. Classification (GTDB taxonomy): domain Bacteria; phylum Actinomycetota; class Actinomycetes; order Mycobacteriales; family Pseudonocardiaceae; genus Amycolatopsis; species Amycolatopsis kentuckyensis. The sequence goes on along the minus strand of NZ_MUMI01000075.1, from coordinate 15,287 downwards.
GGCTCGTGGAACTTCTCCTTGACCGGCCGCACCAGCTCGTTGGCCACGAAGCCGACCACGAGCAGGCCGATCATGATGTAGAACGACATCGTGTAGAGGTCCGGGCCGGACTTGCCCGCCGCCTTCTCGCCGTCGGCGATGCGGTTGACGATCAGCGGGCCGAGCACGCCCGCCACCGACCACGCCGTGAGCAGCCGGCCGTGGATCGCGCCCACCTGGTAGGTGCCGAAGAGGTCCTTCAGGTACGCCGGGACCGTCGCGAACCCGCCGCCGTAGAACGACAGGATCACCATCGCGCACAGGATGAACACGAGCTTCGACGAGTTCTGCGTCAGCGCGATCACCAGGTACAGCAGCGCGCCGACGCCGAGGTAGGTGCGGTAGATGTTCTTGCGGCCGACCAGGTCCGAAGTGGACGACCAGACGAACCGGCCGAGCATGTTGCACAGTGACAGCAGCGCGACGAACCCGGCCGCCGCGGCCGTGCCGACCGGGGTGGACGTGCTCTTGAAGAAGTCGACGATCATCGGGGACGCCTTCTCCAGGATCCCGATGCCCGCGGTGACGTTGAAGCACAGGACAACCCACAGGCACCAGAACTGCGGCGTCTTGATCGCGTTGGCGGCCGAGACGTTCGCCGTGCTGATCATCGCCTTGCCGTGGTCGGTCTTCGGCTCCCAGCCCGCCGGCTTCCAGTCGTCGGCCGGGACCCGCACGAGCAGCCAGCCCATCGACATGAACGCCGCGTAGACCAGGCCGTGGATCAGGAACGCCGTCGCGATGGTGCTCGTCGTCGGCGTGGTACCCAGCATCGACGACGACCACGGCGAGGCGATCAGCGCGCCGCCGCCGAAGCCCATGATCGCGATGCCGGTGGCCATGCCCGGCCGGTCCGGGAACCACTTGATCAGCGTCGACACCGGCGAGATGTAGCCGATGCCGAGCCCGATGCCGCCGACCCCGCCGTAGCCGACGACGACCAGCCAGAACTGCCCGGTCGCCACGCCGAGCGCGGAGATGAGGAATCCGCTGGCGAAGCAGCACATCGACACGAACATCGCCCAGCGCGGGCCGTTCTTCTCGACGAGCGTGCCGCCGAACGCGGCGGACAGTCCCAGCATGACGATGCCGAGCTGGAACGGCAGCGAGCTCTGCGTGCCGTTGAGGTGCATCGTCTTCTCGAGCGGGGTCTTGAAGACGCTCCACGCGTAGGCCTGCCCGATCGACAGGTGTACCGAGAGGGCCGCCGGCGGCACCAGCCAGCGCGTCCAGCTCGGCGGTGCCACGATCCGGGATCGGTCCAGGAAGCCGAGAGCCATCGGTTCCCTCCGTATTCTGGGGTTGATGGAGGGAATGTATTACTAAATACCCGGTGTTGCACCATACGAGTGTCGAACTTTCGGGCAGCGAAGGGTGTGCTGATGGGCAGGGTGACCGTGCGCAGGCCGGTGCGGCGGATTTCCGCGACCGGGGACCGGCGCCGCGTCGACGCGCTGGCGGCCGAAGAGCCCCTGGAGCTGCGGGTCGGCGGCCGCGCGCTGGCGGTCACCATGCGCACCCCCGGCCACGACGTCGAGCTGGCCCACGGCTTCCTGCTGTCCGAAGGCGTGATCGGCGGCCGGGAGGACATCGCCGTCGCCCGCTACTGCGACGGCGTCGACGACCAGGGCCGCAACACCTACAACGTGCTGGACATCGCGCTGGCCGACGGTGTCCCCCCGCCGGACACCGGGGTCGAGCGCAACTTCTACACGACGTCGTCGTGCGGTGTCTGCGGCAAGGCCGCGCTGGACGCGGTCAAGCTCCGCACCCGCTTCTCCCCCGCCTCGGCGGCGTTCGCGGTCAAGAGCGAGACCCTGGCCGGCCTGCCGGACGCGCTGCGCGCCCGCCAGAAGGTGTTCGCCACCACGGGCGGCCTCCACGCCGCGGCCCTGTTCACCCCGGACGGTTCGCTGGACGTCGTCCGCGAGGACGTCGGCCGGCACAACGCGGTGGACAAGGTGCTGGGCTGGGCGGTCCTCGGGGGCCGCGTCCCGGCACCCGGCCACGGCCTCCTGGTGTCCGGGCGCGCGTCGTTCGAGCTGGTCCAGAAGGCCGCGATGGCGGGCATCGGCCTGCTGGCCGCGGTGTCGGCACCGTCGTCCCTGGCGGTGGAGCTGGCCGAGGAGAACGGCATGACCCTGATCGGCTTCCTCCGCGGCGACTCGATGAACCTCTACACCGGCGACCACCGCATCCTGACCTAGCCGCCCGACACGTGTCGTCTCCCTGATCACGCGTGTCGTCTCCCCAATCACGCGAGTCGTCCCTTCGATCACGGGAGTCCGCGGCTCGGCACGCCCAGCGTCGTGTCTGGAAGGTCGACACGCGTGATCAGCGGGTCGACACGGTTCAGCCGACCGGGACCCAGTTGCCGTGGAAGCCGTGGGGGACGCGGTCCGGCAGGTGGATCGCCGCCACCGTTTCCAGGGTGCCCGCGTCGAGGATCGTCAGGTCGCTGCGCTGGGTCGCCGGGTCGAACACGAAGCCCATCAGGACGCCGTCGTCCTCGGCCGCGTCGTCGTGGCGGGGGACGAACACGAACTCGCCCGGCTGGCGGCCCGCCCCGAACGCGCGCTCGTCGCGGGAACCCGTGTGGAAGTCGTGCTTGAACAGCGAGCCGCCGGGCTGGGCGCCGCCGTCGGCCGACATCGCGTAGCCGTAGCGGTGGCGGCGGCCGACCAGGCGCTCGTCCACCCGCGGGAACTCCTGGCCGCGGTCGTCGAGGCGCTCCTCCAGCACCTTGCCCGCCACCAGGTCGACTGTCCAGCGGTCCAGGGTCGGGCCGCCCTCGTCCGGGCCGTGCAGCTCGCGGTCGAACATCCGCGGGTGGCGGACGACGTCCAGCACGACGCTGTCGCCGTCGTCGTAGGCGTTGAGCGGGTGGAAGACGTAGCACGGCTCGACGTCGAACCAGCGGACGTCCCGGTTGCCGCCCGCGCGCGGCATCACGCCGATCCGCGCCGGGTACTTCGGGTTCCAGCGGTAGGGCAGGCCGCCGTTCGCGCCGATCTTGCCGGCCATCATCGCGGTCACCGGGTCCGGCACGCGGACCTTGCCGACCATGGCCGACACCACCAGCTTCGCCGGCGTGCGCAGCGCGGCCGGCACGCTGGCGGCCACCGCCATCTCGGCGTTGAACGTCACCGGCAGGTCGTAGAAGACGACGTGGTTCTCGGTCAGCGAGAAGTCGTGCATCATCGGCGACCCGGTGACCTCGACGTCGACCGTGCGGCGGGCGCGGCCGGCCGCGTCGATCACCGAATACTGGACCTTGTTGCCCATGCCGAAGAAGTACGAGACGGCGTGCAGCTCGCCGGTGCGCGGGTCGCGCTTGGGGTGGGCGGTGTAGCCGCCCGGCAGCGTGCCGTCGAAGTCGCAGCGGCCGACGGTGTCGAGCTCGTCGGTCAGCTCGTAGATCGGCGCGCCCGCCTCGACCAGGGCGAGGGTCTTGCCCGCGTGGCCGATGACGTTGGTGTTCGCGCCGAGCGCGTCCAGCCCGCAGAACCGGCTCGCGTCCTCGCCGCCCAGCGTCGCCGCGACGGCCGGGTTGCGGACCCACCGGTTGCGATACCACTCGGCCTTCCCGTCGCGCAGGCGCACGCCGTGGACCATGCCGTCGCCCATGAACCAGTGGTAGGCCGCCGGATCCACTTCGGACAGCGGATTCGGGCCGTTGCGCAGGTACCGGCCGTCGAGGAACTCCGGGATCCGGCCCGTGACGGCGAGATCGGTGATCGTGTGCTCCCGGCTGACCGGGGCGAAGTTGCCCTCGAGGAACTTGTTGGCCATGGATCCCCTCCATAACTCGGTTATGGATCCATGTATAACAGGGTTATGAGATACTGGCAAGCATGAGCCCCAAACCGCGCGCGACCGACGTCAAGGCCCGGCTCGTCGAGGCCGCCATCCGGCTGCTCGACGAGAACGGCCCCGAGGCCCTGCAGGCCCGCAAGCTGGCGGCCGAGGTCGGCGTCTCGACGATGGCCGTCTACACGCACTTCGGCGGGATGGCGGCGCTGGTCGACGAGGTCGCGCGGGCCGGCTTCCTCCGGCTCAGCGAATGGCTGGCCCAGGTCGGGGCGACCGACGACCCGGTGGCGGACATCTTCAGCCTGGCCCGCACCTACCGGCAGGCGGTCGCCGAGCAGCCGCAGCTGTTCGCGGTGACGTTCGGCCAGTCCACGCCCGGCGGCAAGCGGGCGACGCTGTCCGACCTCACCACCGAGGAAGGCCGCGAAGCCGCTCAGGAAGGGCTGGAGGCCTTCGCCCACATCGTCCGGGCGACCGCGCGGGCCATCGCGGCCGGCCGGTTCCGGCCCGTCGACGAGTACCAGGCCGCGGCCCAGCTCTGGAGTGCGCTGCACGGATTCGTCACACTGGAGGCGTCGGGCCACTTCGGCCCCGGTGAACAGGGCATAGACCACATTTTGATCCCCCTCGGGATCACCATGGCGGTGGGTCTCGGGGACACTGTGGACCGAGCCGGGCGCTCCGCCGAGGCCGCGAGGGCGGCTTGGCGGGCGAAGACCGGAAACGCCGGGCAGGGTGATAACGAATAACCCGGTGAACAGGGGCGCGAGGGAACGCGGAGCGGGTGCGCGGCGTCCTTATCGAGGGGGCAGGGGGATGGAGACAGGGTGAACGAGGACAACGGGGACGCGGAGCCGGCCGGAGCGGTCGTCGAGGCGGTCCAGGGCGCCCGGCGGTGGATCGGCCGCCGTTCGGTGCTGATCGCGGGCGCGTCCGGACTGGCCGTGACCGGGCTGGCCGTCGGCACCGCGACCGGCAAGCTGCCGTTCAGCCAGGCCCTGCAGCGGACGCTCGGCGTGACGTCGTCGAACCCGACGACCCAGCTGGGCAGCACCCGCGTCGAGCGCGTCTACTCCGCCGCGCGCGGCCGGATGGTCGACCTGGTGTTCATCCTGCCGTCGAAGACCCCGCCGAAGGGGCTGCCGATGTCGCTGATGCTGCACGGCCTGCACGGCAACGCCCGCAGCGCGGCCCCCACCGGCACGCTCAAGCAGCTCGCCAGCGACGTCGCCCGCAAGGCGGTCCCGGCGTTCGGTTTCGTGGCCGTCGACGGCGGCGACAACTACTGGCACGAGGTCCACCCCGGCGACGACCCGATGGCCATGCTGCTGGAGGAGGTCCCCCAGTGGCTGCGGGCCCGCGGCTTCGCCGGGCCCACCGGGCTGCCCTTCGCCTGCACCGGCGTCTCGATGGGCGGGTTCGGCGCGCTGGTGTACACGCGCCGCCGGGTCGAGCGGCGCCAGCCGCCCGCCGCCGTCGCGACGCTGGCCCCGGCGCTGATCACGTCGTGGCCGGAGATGGCCAAGCGGCACATCTTCACCGGCATCCAGGACTGGACGGCGCTCGACCCGCTGCGCCACATCGACGAGACCAAGGGCGTGGCCAACGGCATCTGGTGCGGCACGGAGGACTCGTTCATCACCGGCGTCCGCCGCTACATCGAGGCGGCCCACCCGGCGGTCGCCCACACCGCCCACGGCAAGCACGGCGACCCGTTCAACCGCACGGTGGTGCCGAGCCTGATCAGCTTCCTCGGCAAGCACGTCCCCCGCGCCGACTGACCCGGGCCGGCCGCCCACGCGGCGGCGGGTCAGCGGGTGAAGTGGATCCGGGTGGTCGTGCGGCCCGGGACCCAGTAGGTGCGGACCAGGTCGGCCAGGCGGTTGACCAGCAGCAGGCCACGCCCGCCCAGGGTGGTCGCCGCGGGCGGGATGCGGCCGGCCAGCGGCTCGGCGATCGTGCCGCCGTCGCTCACCTCGCCGACCACCTGCGCCGCCTCCACCCACAGCCGCAGCACGCCGGTGCCGCCGCCGTAGAGGACGCTGTTCGTCGTCAGCTCGGCGATCGCCAGCGCGAAGTCGTCACGGCGAGGCCGGCGCAGGCCGTGCCGGGCGGCCCAGATCTCGGCGAAGCCGCGCAGCGACGCCAGCTGCCCGAGGTCGAACCCGCGCTCGACCACGCCCGGTGGCGGCTCGAGCGGCCGGGTGAACTCCGCGCGGACGCCGTCGGGGTCGAAGCGCGGGCTGATGAACGGCCCGGCCAGCCCCCAAAGCTCCGGGTGGGTGCGCTCGGCGTCGGCCAGGACCGGCGGCGGCAGCGCCCCGACGTCGTACGGGCAGAGCACCGCCAGGTCACGCCCCGCGAAGGCGTTGTTGATGAGGGCTTCGTGCACCACGCACGCCGGGTACTCCGAGTCCGTGCGGCCGGCCCAGATCGGCTCGCCCACGATGCGCACCGGGCCGTCGTGCTCCCCGGCGAAGGCGTGCAGCACCGACGGCAGGATCGCGCCCGGGTTGCGGCCCGCTCGATGCATGTCGATGAGCCGTACTTCGTTCGCCCGGTCTTCCAGGGCCTTCTCGATCAGCAGCAGGTTGCGGCCGGGGACGGCGACGGCCGCGGGCTCACCCCGGTCGAGGCCTTCGAGCAGGAACGGAATGACACCATCCAGGTACTCGGTGTCACCGCGATAGAAGAGTGCCGGATGCCGGAACGGTCTGAGGGCATCTACCACGGCACTGTCTTACCCCGGGAGCGGCAGCTTCAAACCCTCCGGACGTCGGGACTTCACTCCACCCAACGGCCGACGACCGAAATCAGCCAGAAGCCGACGATCGTCGCGAGGGCGAACAGCAGCACCCAGTTGACCAGCTGACGCCGCTCGGTCACCCCACGGGCCTGCCGCAGCCCGTAGGCCGCGACGACGAACAACGGCACGGGGATCAGCGGCAACGGCGAGAGCCGGGACACGACAGCGACGACACACGTGCCGGTGAACACGGCCAGCATGCCCATCAGCACGCGGTGCAGCCACGGGTACCGGTCGGCGACGGACGCGATCACGCGCTCGCTCAGCTCGCGGAACCCCAGGACCGGCCCGGCCGGGGTGGTCCCGGCGGGTTCCGGGGCCGGCGGCGGCGGCGCTTGCACGCCGCCGCCCGGAGCGGCCCCGGAACCCGGGAAGGAGTCAGCAGTCATTCAGCTTTCCTGTCGGGTCTCCGGGCCGGGCGGCCCGGAGACGCCCGGGTCAGGCCGACTTCTCGCCGCGCTCGCTGCGCGCGCGCCGCGTCGGCTGCCGGGCGACGATCGTCGGGTTCACGTTCTCCCGGACGGTCTGCTCGGTGATGACGACCTTCGCCACGTCGTCGCGGCTCGGGATGTCGTACATCACCGGCTGGAGCACTTCTTCCATGATCGCACGCAGCCCGCGGGCACCGGTCCCGCGCAGGACCGCCTGGTCGGCGATGGCCTCGAGCGCGGTCTTGGTGAACTCGAGCTCGACGTTGTCCATCTCGAAGAGCTTCTTGTACTGCTTCACCAGGGCGTTCCGCGGCTGGGTGAGGATGTTGACCAGCGAGTCCTTGTCCAGGTGGTTCACCGTCGCCACGACCGGGAGGCGGCCGATGAACTCCGGGATCAGCCCGAACTTGATCAGGTCCTCCGGCATGGTGTCGGAGAAGACGTCGCTCTCCTCGATCTCGGACTTGGTGCGGATCTCCGCCCCGAAGCCGAGGCCGCGCTTGCCGACCCGCTCGTTGATGATCTTCTCCAGCCCGGCGAACGCGCCGGCCACGATGAACAGCACGTTCGTCGTGTCGATCTGGATGAACTCCTGGTGCGGGTGCTTGCGGCCGCCCTGCGGCGGCACCGAGGCGGTGGTGCCCTCGAGGATCTTCAGCAGCGCCTGCTGGACACCCTCGCCGGAGACGTCCCGGGTGATCGACGGGTTCTCGCTCTTGCGGGCGATCTTGTCGACCTCGTCGATGTAGATGATCCCGGTCTCGGCCCGCTTGACGTCGTAGTCCGCCGCCTGGATGAGCTTGAGCAGGATGTTCTCGACGTCTTCGCCGACGTAACCCGCTTCGGTCAGCGCCGTGGCGTCCGCGATCGCGAACGGCACGTTCAGCAGCTTCGCGAGCGTTTGCGCCAGGTAGGTCTTGCCGCACCCGGTGGGACCGAGCATCAGGATGTTCGACTTGGCGAGCTCGACCGACTCCTCCTTGGAGTCCTTCGGCCCGGCCTTGTCGTCCGCCTGGATGCGCTTGTAGTGGTTGTAGACCGCCACCGCGAGCGTCCGCTTGGCGTCTTCCTGGCCGATGATGTACTGCTCGAGGAACTCGTGGATGTCGGCGGGCTTGGGCAGCTCGTCGAGTTTGACGTCGCCGGCCTCGGCCAGCTCCTCCTCGATGATCTCATTGCAGAGGTCGATGCACTCATCGCAGATGTAGACCCCGGGGCCGGCAATGAGCTTCTTCACCTGCTTCTGGCTCTTCCCGCAGAAAGAACACTTCAGCAGGTCTCCGCCGTCACCGATCCGTGCCATGGCCGTTGACCTCGTCCCCTCCGGCGCGGGTTTCCGCGCCTGACGTGTGTTGCGACGGTGCGACCCCCCCGGCACGGTGACCGGGTGCGAGCCTCACGCATTGCCACTGACGGTACCCGTCCGATGCCGCGAGCGGGAACACCCACGAGCTCCGGGAGCACGTCAGAGGACGACCCTAAACCAGTATGCCGGTGCGTGTCGTCTTCTCGACACACACCGGCCTGGCGGATCTTGCTACAGAGCCGACGCCTTACGGTACGGCAGCACCTCGTCGATGATGCCGTACGCCTTGGCCTCTTCGGCCGTGAGGATCTTGTCGCGCTCGATGTCGGTCCGGATCTGGTCCGGGTCCTTGTTCGTGTGCTTGGCCAGGATGACCTCCATCTGGCGCCGCACCCGCTGGATCTCGTTCGCCTGGATCTCCAGGTCGGAGACCTGGCCGTAGGTGCCCTCGGTGGCCGGCTGGTGGATCAGCACGCGGGAGTTCGGCAGCGCGTAGCGCTTGCCGGGGGTGCCGGCCGCCAGCAGCACCGCGGCGGCCGAGGCGGCCTGGCCGAGGCAGTACGTCTGGATGTCCGGGCGGACGAACTGCATGGTGTCGTAGATCGCCATCAGCGAGGTGAACGAGCCACCCGGCGAGTTGATGTAGACCAGGATGTCGCGGTCCGGGTCCTCGTGCTCGAGGTGCAGCAGCTGGGCCATCACGTCGTTGGCCGACGCGTCGTCCACCTGGACGCCGAGGAAGATGACCCGCTCTTCGTACAGCTTGTTGTACGGGTTCGACTCCTTGACGCCGTAGCTGGTGCGCTCGACGTAGGACGGCAGGATGTACCGCGACTGGGGGAGGTTCGGAGCCCGGAAGTCATCACCCGGGAGCCTGAAGTTGCTCATCGAAAGTCTCCTTGGTGCTTCGGGCTCAGCGCGAGCCCGCGCGGGCGATGTCGGCGGTGAGGACGTGGTCCACGAAGCCGTAGTCCTTCGCCTCCTGGGCGGTGAACCAGCGGTCGCGGTCGCCGTCCTTGATGATCTGCTCGACCGTCTGCCCGGTCTGGTCCGCGGTGATCCGGGCCAGCTCCTGCTTCCACTTGTTGAACAGGTCCGCCTGGATCGCGATGTCCGACGCCGTGCCGCCGACACCGGCCGAGGGCTGGTGCATCAGGATGCGGGCGTGCGGCAGCGCGTAGCGCTTGCCCGGGGTGCCCGAGGAGAGCAGGAACTGCCCCATCGAGGCCGCCATGCCCATCGCGTAGGTCGCGACGTCCGGGCGGATCAGCTGCATGGTGTCGTAGATGGCGAACCCGGCGGTGACCGAGCCACCCGGCGAGTTGATGTAGAAGCGGATGTCGGACTCGGCGTCGTCCGCGTCGAGCAGCAACAGCTGCGCGGTGATCCGGTTGGCGATCTCGTCGTTGACCTCGGAACCGAGGACGACGATGCGCTCCTGGAGCAACCGCTCGAACACCGAGTCGGTGAGGGTGAGCCCTGCGGTTCCGGTCCGCGCCTCGGGCGTGTGCTGCGTCACGTCTGCCTGCCTTTTCGCCGGCGGCGGCCTGGTGCTGCCGGCCACCGCTGTCGTTTCAGATGCTTGAGATCTTGTATCCGACCCTAACGAACTTGGGCGGTGCAGAATGCCTGACACCGCCCAAGTTCGCTCACAGCTTCACTCCGCCGGAGTCTTCGCCGTTTCGTCGGTGACCTGCGTCTCCTCGGTTGCCGGCTCGTCGCTGCCGAACAGCTCCGACAGGTCGACCTCGGCGCCGGAGCCGTCGGTCACGGTCGCCTTGCGGACGACCGAGGCGAGGGCCTTGCCGCGGCGCACGTCGGCGTAGATCGCGGTCAGCTGGCCGGACTGCTGGGCGCGCTGGACGTACTCGTCCGGGCTGATCCCGAAGCGCTGGGCCTGGTAGATGATCCGCTCGGTGAGCTCACCGTCGTTGACCGACACCTCTTCCTTGTCGGCGATGGTGTCCAGCAGCAGCTGCGTGCGGACGGCCTTCTCCGACTCGGTGCGGGTCTCCGCGTCGAACTCTTCGAGCGTGCGGCCTTCGGCCTCGAGGGCCTGCGCGAACTGGGCCTCGTCGTGGTCGAACGGGTGGATCGCGTCGTGCTTGCGGTTCTCGATCTCGGCGTCGAGCACCTTCTCCGGGATGGGCACCTCGGTGCGCTCCAGGAGCTCGTCGAGCACCTTGTCGCGGGCCTGGACGCCCTGCTGCATCTTCTTGACGCGGCCGAGCCGCTCGCGCAGGTCGTTCTTGAGCTCGTCGATCGTGTCGAACTCGCTGGCCATCTGCGCGAACTCGTCGTCGGCCTCGGGCAGCTCGCGGGTCTTGACCGACTGGACGGTCACGGTCACCTCGGCGTCCTTGCCGGCGTGCTCCCCGGCGACGAGCTGGGTGGTGAACGTCTTGGTCTCGCCGGCGTTCGCGCCGACGATGGCCTCGTCGATGCCGTCGACGAGCTGGCCGGAGCCGATCTCGTAGGACAGCCCGCTGGTGCTCGCCTCCTCGACGGCCTGGCCGTCTACGGTGGCGGACAGGTCGATCGAGACGAAGTCGCCGGTCTCGGCCGGGCGCTCGACGCCGGTCAGCGTGCCGAAGCGGGCACGCAGCTCGTCGAGCTGCTCCTCGACCTCCGCGTCGGTCAGCTCGACGTCGTCGACGGTGATCGCGAAGCCGTCCAGGTCGGGCAGCTCGATCTCCGGGCGCACGTCGACCTCGGCGGTGAACTCGAGCACGTCGCGGTCCTCGAGCTTGGTCACGTCGAACTCGGGGTTGCCGAGCGTGCGGACCTCGTTGGCGCGGACGGCCTCGATGTACTTGGCCGGGATGGCCTCGTTGACGACCTCGTCGAGCACCGGGCCGCGCCCGATCCGGCTTTCCAGGACGCGAGCGGGCGCCTTGCCGGGCCGGAAGCCCGGGATGCGCACCTGCTGGGCGATCTTGCGGTAGGCGCGGTCGAAGTTCGGCTTGAGCTCGTCGAACGGCACCTCGACATTGATCTTGACTCGCGTCGGGCTGAGCTGCTCGACGGTGCTCTTCAAGGTCTTCTCCTCGAGCGGTAACGATTGTGGTGGACAATCCTGCGGAAATGGCCCCTGGTCGCCTTCGGACCGGGACATCCGAGTCTAGGCCAGTGGCCTTCGCCACCGGGCCGGGGGCCACCTGCGAGGTCAGGCGCCCAGCATCCGGCCGATCACCCAGCGCATCTGGCCGCTCGCCTGCGCCACCGACCCGCTCGGCTGCACGAGGTGCGAAAGCAGCAGCCGGACGATCGCCTCGACCGCCACCGTCCACTCGGAGAGCGTCAGCCCCGCCTCCGGGTAGCACCGCGCGAACAGCGCCGCCACGGTGCCGACCGAGCGCTCGAGCACGCCCTCGGGCCGGGTGGTCAGCAGCGGGAGGAAGTCGTCCCGGCCGGCGCTCGGGCAGCCGAGCGCGATCAGGATCAGCGGGTTGACCCGGGCGGCTTCGAGGGTCTGGCGGAACGCGGCGGTGACGCCGTCGACCGGGCGGCCCGGGTGGGCGGCGGCGACCTCGGTCACGCGCTCGGCGAACCGCTCGGTTTCGCGCAGCACCAACGCCTCGGCCAGCTCCGCCTTGGAACCGAGTTCGTTGTAGACGGTCTGCCTGCTGACGCCGACGTGCGCGGCCAGCTTGCCCATCGTCACCGCGGCCCAGCCGTCGCCGGCGATCAGGTCGGCGGCCGCGTCCAGCAGCCTCTCCCGGGTGCGCGCCGGGGCGGAGTGGGTGACGGCCTTCACACGGTCAGCTTACCCACCGCTTGCATTCTCCAGGCCGAGACCTTTTTTCAAAGCGTGGCGCGACGTTTACAAACCCCCGTGGGTTGTCTACGGTGACTCCCGCCTCGCCAGGAGCTTCTCGACCGAGGAGACCGCTCGATGCCCGTCGTCGATACGCCGCCGCGTGGCTCCCGGACGCCCGGAACCCCGACCGCGGCGGGTGTCCCGGGCCCGCGCTCGGTGCCCTCGCCCCGCATCCCGTTGCCCCGCCTTTCGGTGCCGACGCTCCTGTTGTTCGCCGGCGGGGCCGCGTTGTGGGCCACCGCGACCTGGCTGCTGCTGGCGGGGATCGCGCCGCCGGTGTACACCGTGCCGCTGCACGCGATCGTCACCTTCACGATGTTCACCGTGGTGCACGAATCCGCCCACCACGCCGCAGGGAAGCTGACATGGGTCAACGAGGTGCTCGGCCGGCTGGCGATGCCGTTCGTCGCGGCGTACGCGTCGTTCCCGCTGCTCCGGTTCATCCACAGTGAACACCACCGGAACACGAATGCGGACTCCCACACGGATCCCGACGCGTGGACGTCGCAGGGAGCCTGGTGGTCGCTGCCGTTCCGCTGGCTCACCATCGACTTCTGGTACGCGCGCTTCTACACCGCCCGCGTGCGCACCCGGCCGGCCCCGGAACGGGCGGAGACGATCGTGCTGCTGTCGCTGGCGTTCGTCGCGACCGCGATCCTGATCGCCTGCGGTCACGGCCGGGAACTGCTGCTGGGGTACCTGCTGCCGCAGCGGATCGGGCTGGCCGTGCTGGCGTGGTGGTTCGACTGGCTGCCCCACCACGGCCTGCCGGCGGCGAAGCCGCGCGACAAGTTCGGCACCACGCGGGTGCGGGTGGGGCTGGAGTGGCTGATGACGCCGATGATGCTGTTCCAGAACTACCACCTGGTGCACCACCTCCACCCCGCCGTGCCGTTCTACCGCTACCTGCGGGCCTGGCGGGACAACCGGGACGCCTACCTGGCCCGCGACGTCCCGATCATCACGGCGTGGGGCCGCGAGCTGACGCCGGCGGAGTACCGCGCGTGGCGGCGGCTGGCCGACGGCCTCGGCGACCGGGAGCCGTGCCCCGAGCCACCGCCGCTCGGACCGAGCCGGTTCCACCGGCTGCGGGTGCGGGAGGTCCGGCCGCTGACCGCGGACGCCGTCGCGATCACCTTCGACGTCCCGCCGCACCTGGCACCGGAGTTCCGGTTCTCGCCGGGCCAGCACGTGGCGGTCCGCGCGGTGGTCGACGGCCAGTCCGTGCGGCGGACGTACTCGATCTGCGCGCGGGCGGACTCGGGCGAGCTGCGGATCGCGGTGAAGCGCCGAGCCGGCGGAGCCTTCTCCGGTTTCGCGACCACGAGACTGGCCGCGGGCGACTTCCTCGACGTCCTGCCGCCGTCGGGCGCGTTCACGCTCACCCCGGATCCGGCCCGGACCGCGCACTACGTGGCGCTGGCCGCGGGCAGCGGCATCACGCCGGTGCTGTCCATCCTGGTCAGCACGCTCGACGCGGAGCCGCACAGCCGGGCGACGCTGCTGTACGTCAACACTTCGGGCGCGACGACGTTGTTCGCGGCGGAGCTGAGCGCGCTCGCCGAAGGCTTCGGCGGGCGGCTGCACGTCGTCCACTACCGCACCGACGAGCGCGACCCGGACCTGCACGCGCACCGGCCCCGGCACTTCGACACGATCGGCGAGGCGCTGGCGATTTCGCACGAGCGCTACCAGCGCGGGCGGCTCGACGGGACCCGCCTGCGCGCGCTGCTGCAGAACCGGCTGCACCCGGCGAAGGTCGACGAGTGGTTCCTGTGCGGGCCGCGCGGCCTGACCGAGATGGCCCGCCGCACCCTGGCCGACGCGGACGTCCCGGAGGAGAACGTCCACTTCGAACTCTTCCGCGGCGCGGCACCCTTGCGCGACCCGGCGGGCTCCCCGGCGAGGGTGGCGGTGACGCTGGGCGGCACGACGACGTGCGTGCCGGCCGAAGCCGGGGAGACGGTGCTGGACGCGGCGTTGCGCGCGGGGTACGAGGTGCCGTACTCGTGCACGGGCGGCGCGTGCGGCACCTGCCGGGCAACCCTGCTGCACGGCCAGGTGGACATGGACGTCCGCTACGCGCTGACGGAGGACGACGTGGCGGCGAGCCGGATCCTGACGTGCCGCTCCCGCGCGACGACCCCGGAGGTCGCGGTCGACTACGACCGCCGCTGACCTCCGGAGATCGCCGCACGTATGGTCGCGCAGTGCGGGGCTACCCCATCGACCTCAGAAGCGACGAGCAGCGCGTGCGTGCGGCGCGCAGCTTGCTGGGCGACTTCGAGTACTCGGCAGCGCGGGTCGTTGCGCGACTGACCGGTGAGCGCGTCGTGATCCAGGACGACAACAAAGCCGCTCGCACCCCCGATCTGAGGATCGAATACGGCGACGGCAGGGTCGGTCATGTCGAAATCACTGCGGACATCGATCCGAAGTACGCCGAAATGGTCTCCCAGCTGAGGACCAAAGGATCCGAGCACCCCGAAATCCCTGGCCGTGTTCCGGCACCCGAACTCGGACGAGTCTGGTTCGTGACGCTCTCCGCCCGAGCAAGAGTAGCCGAGCTGCGGAAGACCCTGCCCGAAATCCTCGGGAGGTCCACCGAGTCCGAACTGCGAAAAATCGGCATAACGCGAATGTCCTGGAGGGAAGCAGCCGCCGGCGAAGGAGCGATTCTGCTCTACCCCGAGGGGACCGAAGGTCCGTCCGACGTCACCTGGGAACACTGGCACAGCGCACTCGACGACCTGCTGTGTTCCGGCCGGGTTCTCGGCAAGTGCCGCAAGCTGCAGCGGGTGAGCAGCGACGAAAAGCACCTGTTCCTGGGTGCGACCTACACGAGCCCCTGGGAGCTGTACTTCCCCCTGTCACGGGAGTGCACCAACACCCCGCCGGACCCTCCTACGGTGCCCGGATACATCACCCACTGCTGGATCACGGGCGCGTACCAGCTCGGCCGTTGCCTGATGTGGTCGGCGGACGACGGCTGGATCGACACTCGAGCCCACTGGCGCACCGAGTGAAGCCGGCCGAGGTTCGAACCAGCCGGTGCGGCTCCGAGGACTGCTC
>NZ_MUMI01000749.1 GCF_002155975.1 Amycolatopsis kentuckyensis | reverse complement strand
GTCAGAGGGGGTTGGACACACCCAGTGGTGCGGTGCAGAACGGGCCGCCGACGTACTCTGCCGCTGGGCCTGTCGGCGCCGGCTTTGCCGCCAGCTGGTCCGCATACACCTCGGCGTCGTCCAGGGACTTGTAGCCCAGCGCCTCCGCTTCCTCCAGTGAGTAGATCCGGCGGGTGTTGTCCGAGACGCCCCAGATCAGCCGGTAGCCCGGCGAAGGCGCCGAAAGGCACGCCTCGAACAGCCGTGCCGCGTCGTCAGGTGACAGCCAGGTCGTCAAGCCGCGGGGGCCCAGCGGCAGCGGTGTCTCGAAGCACGAGCCGATCCGGATCACGATCACGTCCATGCCGAAGCGCGAATGGTACAGGCTTCCGAGTGCCTCGATCGCCGCCTTCGAGACGCCGTAATACGTGTCCGGGCGCGGCGAGGAGTCCGCCGGCAAGTCGGAATCCACCCTGCGGAAGCCCACCGCGTGGTTGCTCGACGCCAGGATCACCCGCTGGATCCCCGCGGCCCGCGCCGCCTCCAGGACCGTCTGCGTCCCGTTGATGTTGACATCGAGGGTTTCCTCCCACGAGTTCTCGCGGCTGTGCCCGCCCAGGTGGATCAGCGCGTCGACGCCTTCGCACGCCGCCGCCATCGCCGCCGGGTCGGTCACCGATGCCGTCACGATCTCTTCGGCAGCGTCGGACGCCGTCTGCGGGGCCAGGTCGAGCAGGCGCAGCACCCGGCCCGGGCGCCGCAGGCGGGGGCGCATCAGGGTGCCGACGACTCCCGCCGACCCGGTGATGAGCACGCGCTGGTCCGTCATGGGGTTCCTTTCACACAGAAGGGTTAACGGATGCCGGCCCGGCGCAGCTGCTGCCCGAGCTCGGCGGTGGTCTCGGCGAGCAGCTCGCCCACGCGGCGGGCGTCGTCGTCGGTCACCTGGGCGATGGGCATCGAGCAGCTGATCGCGTCGGTGCCCGGGATGCGGTAGGGGATCACCGCGGCGACGCACCGGACGCCCAGCGTGCCTTCCTCGACCTCGGCTGCGTACCCGCGCTCACGCGTCGCGGCGCACTCGGCGTGCAGGCCTTCCAGGGTGGTGATGGTGTTCGGCGTCAGCGGGGTCAGCGTCGGCGGCATCAGCGCCTCGATCTCGTCGTGCGTCAGCTCGGCCAGCAGCGCCTTCCCCAGCGCGGTCGCGTGCGCGGGCAGCGTGCGCCCGACGCGGGAGACCAGGTGCGTCGACCGCTGCGACTCGCGCGTCTCCAGGTAGACGACCTCGGTGCCGTTGCGGCGCGCGAAGTGCGCGGTGAAGCCGGTCTTCTCGCGGATGCGCTCCAGCGCTTCGGTGGCGAACGGGACGACGGCGTCGCGGTCCAGGTACGCCGTGCCGCAGATCAGCGCGCGGACGCCGAGGCGGTAGCGGGCGGTGTTCGTGTCCGCCTCCAGCCAGCCGGCTTCCAGGAGCGTCCGCAGCAGGCCGTGCAGCGACGAGCGCGGGAAACCGGTGCGCGCGTGCAGGTCCGACAGGGACAGCCAGACGTCGTTCGCCGCGAAGGTCTCGATGAGGTCGACGGCCCGGCGCGCGGACTTGACCCCGGAGGTCTCCGCGGGGGCACCGTCGGCCGCCGCCGGGTTGTCCACCTTCTGCGGCATTTGTGCTCCTCCGTCCGGCCGTTGACTTGTGACCCCGGCCATATTAGCGTCCCGAACAACGTTCTTATGGATGAACATAATCACTATAACAGACTCCGTTCATAGATGTGAACAGTAAGACCGCATCGACGTGGACGCGGAAGGGAGCCTGCGGTGCACGCACTCGACTGGACGATGATCTGCGCGTACTTCGCGCTGATGATCGTGATCGGCTGGTGGTCGCACAAGAGAGTCAGCGACGTGAAGGACTTCTTCACCGCCGGCGGCCGGATGCCGTGGTGGCTGGCCGGCATCTCGCACCACATGTCCGGCTACAGCGCCGTGCTCTTCGTCGCGTACGCGGGCGTGGCGTACACCACCGGCGTCACCGTGTACTTCTGGGGCTTCGCCAGCATCGGCATCGGCGTGGGGATCGGCAGCTGGCTGTTCGCCGCCCGCTGGAACCGGCTGCGCTCGAAGCTCGGCGTCGCCTCGCCGCTGGAGTACCTGGCCAAGCGCTACAACGTGCCGACGCAGCAGGCGCTCGCCTGGAGCGGCAGCCTGCTGAAGATCTTCGACATCGCGGCCAAGTGGTTCGCCGTCGCGACGCTGCTGCACGTCTTCGCCGGTCTGGACTACAACCTCGGCATCCTCATCACCGGCGCGGTCACCCTCGTCTACTGCACCATCGGCGGCCTGTGGGCCGACGCGCTCACCGACTTCGGCCAGTTCGTCATCCAGGCCATCGCGGCGATCGTGATGATCGTCGTGGTGCTGGGCAAGCTGGGCGGCATCTCGGCGCTCTGGACGATGTGGGACAAGCTGCCCGCGGGCCACGTCGACCCGGTGACGTCCAAGTACACCACCATCTTCCTGCTCGTCTACGTGCTGGTGAAGACGCTGGAGTACAACGGAGGCATGTGGAACCTGGCGCAGCGGTACATGGCCGCGCCGAACACCCACGAGGCCAAGCGGGGTGCCCGGCTTTCGTCCGCGCTGTACCTGTTGTGGCCGCTGGTGCTGATGTTCCCGATGTTCGCGGCCCCGCTGCTCATCCCCGGCGTCAAGGACCCGACGCAGTCGTACGCGATCATGACCACGACGTTCCTGCCGCCGGGCCTGATCGGCCTGGTGCTGGCCGGCATCTTCTCGCACACCATGGCGATGGTCTCCTCCGACGCCAACGCGATCTCCGCGGTGATCACCCGCGACATGATCCCGGCGATGTTCCGCCGCACCCGGCAGTGGACCGACGTCCAGGGCCTGAAGGCCGCGCGGATCACCACGGTCGTGTTCGTCGCGCTGACCATGCTCGTGGCCACCCAGGCGCAGAACCTCGGCGGCGTGCTGCAGATCGTCGTCAACTGGGTCGCCGCGCTGATGGGCCCGATCTCGATCCCGCTGCTGCTGGGCATGCTGCCGTGGTTCCGCAAGTGCGGCCCGCGCGCGGCGCTGGTCTCCTGGGCGGGCGGCCTGATCGACTACGCGCTGGTGTACTACGTCTTCAAGGCGAACCAGACCGTGCTGGTCGCGACCCCGATCCTCGTTTCGCTCGCGCTCTACATCGGTCTCGGACTGCTCGCTCCCGAGCGCAGCGCGGCCGCCGATGAGATCGTCGACACCGTGAACACCGCCGACGACGAAGTCGACCGCAAGCAGGAAGGCACGACCGTGCCCGCCTGAGGCAGGCCACACCCGGCCGAACCGACAAGGACGAGAGAGCAGAAAACTGATGGCACAGAACGAGATCGAGCTGGACGGCCTGCTGGCGTTCCCCCTCACCCCGTTCACCGAGGACCTCGAGGTCAACCTCGACGCGCTCGCGGAGAACGTGGAGAGCCACATCGCGGCCGGCGCCGGTGCGCTGTTCGTCGCGTGCGGCACCGGCGAGTTCAGCTCGCTCTCGCCCGCCGAGCACGCCTCGGTGCTCACCCGGGCCCGGGAGGTGGCCGACGGCCGCGTCCCGGTCTGGGTGGGCGCCGGGGGCGGTGCGGCGTCGGCGCGGGCCGGCATCGCGGCGGCCCAGGCCGGGGGTGCGGACGGCGTCCTGCTGCTGCCGCCGTACCTGGTCACCGGTCCGTCGTCGGGCCTGGTCGACTTCGTCCGGTACGCCGTCGGGGACTCGTCCGTGCCGGTCATCGTCTACCACCGCGGCACCGGCGTGTTCACCGCGCCGGCCGCGGCTTCCCTGCTGGACATCCCGTCGGTCGTCGGGCTCAAGGACGGCTACGGCGACGTCGAGGTGATGACCCGGATCGTCACCACCATCCGGTCGCTGGACACCGAGCGGGCGCGGAACTTCCTGTTCTTCAACGGGTTGCCGACCGCGGAGGTCTCGGCCAAGGCGTACGCCGCGATCGGCGTCGCGCGCTACTCCTCGGCGGTGCACTGCTTCGCGCCGGAGATCGCGCACCGCTTCCACCGCGCGCTCGGCGAAGGCGACACGCGCGTGATGGACGCCCTGCTGACCGGGTTCTACCTGCCGCTGGTGGCGTTGCGGGACGAAACGCCCGGTTTCGCCGTCTCGCTGGTCAAGGCCGCGGCCCGGTTGCGGGGGGACAAGGTCGGCCCGGTCCGGCCACCGCTGGTCGAGCCGACGCCGGAGCAGATCCGCCGGCTGGAGAAGGTCGTGGAGGACGGCTTCGTGACGTTGAAGGGACTCGCCTGATGCAGATCCTCGACGTCGTGCTGACCCCGGTCGCCTTCGCGGACCCGCCGCTGCTGAACGTCATGGGCGTGCACGAGCCGTTCGCGCTGCGCAGCGTCGTCCAGGTCAAGTGCGAGGACGGGATCGTCGGGCTCGGCGAGTCCTACGGTGACGACGCCTTCCTCGGCGAGGTGCGCAAGGTGCTGCCGCGGCTGCGCGGCCACGACGTGTTCGACCTGCCCGGCCTGCGGCAGCTGGTCGCCGAAGCGCTGTCGGACACGGTGCTGACCGACGCGCACGGCCTGATCGGCGGCTTCTCGATCCGCAAGACCGTCGCGAGCGTGTACTCGCTGTTCGAGGTCGCCTTCCTGGACGCGCAGGGCCACCGCCTGGGCCGCCCGGTGACCGACCTGCTCGGCGGCAAGGCGCGCGACGCCGTCGAGTTCTCCGCCTACCTGTTCTACAAGTACGGCAAGCACATCGACGGCCGCGAGGACTCCTGGGGCGAGATCACCACACCCGAGGCGCTGGTCGGGTCGGCGAAGCGGATGTTCGACGAGTACGGCTTCCGCTCGATCAAGCTCAAGGGCGGCGTCTACGAGCCCGCGCAGGAGGTCGACGGCGTCCGCGCTTTGGCCGAGGCGTTTCCCGGGCACCCGTTGCGGATCGACCCGAACGGCGCCTGGACGGTCGAGACGAGCATCCGGGTGGCCGGTGAGCTCGACGGCGTCCTGGAGTACCTGGAAGACCCGACGCCCGGCATCGACGGCATGGCCCAGGTGGCCGCCGAGGCGTCCATGCCGCTGGCCACCAACATGTGCGTGGTCAACTTCGGCGACGTCGAACCGGGCTTCCGGGCGCGGGCGATCGGCGTCCTGCTGTCCGACCACCACTTCTGGGGCGGGCTGCGCGCCACGCAGTCGTTGTCGGTGACGTGCGAGAGCTTCGGCGTCGGCCTGTCGATGCACTCCAACAGCCACCTCGGGATCAGCCTGGCCGCGATGGTGCAGGTCGCCGCGGCGACGCCGCACCTGACCTACGCCTGCGACACGCACTGGCCGTGGAAGGTCGAGGACGTGATCGAGCCGGGGGTGCTGGAGTTCCGCGAGGGCGCCGTCACGGTGCCCACGACGCCGGGGCTCGGGATCACGCTCGACGAGGACGCGCTGGCCCGCCTGCACGAGAACTACGTCCGATGTGGACTGACGAAGCGCGACGACGGGACCTACATGCGGAAGTACGTGCCCGGGTTCGAAGCGAACACGGCGAGGTGGTGAGCCGGTGAAGGTGACGGGATACGCCTACCCCTGGGACGTCCTGGAGGACGGGTTCGCCGCCCGCGTCCGGGCACTCGGCGTCGACGAGGTGGCCGTGGCGCTGTCGTACCACAGCGCCCGCGCGGCGACACCCTGGTCGCCGACCCGGACGTCGGTGGTGGCTCGGCACGCGGCGTTCTACCGGCCGGTGTCCGGCGGGTGGGGCCCGCTGCGACCGTCCACTCCGGACTGGGTGGCGGCTTCGGATCCGGGGGGCGACGCCGTCCGGTTGCTGAACGAGGCCGGGATCCCGGCCGCCGCCTGGATCGTCCTGACCCACAACTCCCAGCTCGGCTACGAGCACCCGGACGTCGTGGTGCGCAACTGCTTCGGCGAGGCCTACCCGTGGGCGCTGTGCCCTTCGCAGCCCGCCGTACGCGAGTACGCGGCGAAGGTGACCGCGGAAGCCATCGCGGGGCTCGAGCTGTCGTCGGTGATCCTCGAGGCCTGCGGCCCGCTCGGCGCGGTGCACCAGCACCAGCACGAGAAGACCGACGGCGTGTGGGCGCCCGCGGTGGCCCGGCTGCTGTCGATCTGCTGCTGCGACGCCTGCGCGGCGGCGTGGGGCATCGACGCGGACACCGTCCGCGCCCAGCTCGTCGAGGAGGTCCGGCGGCTGGTCGCGACCGGCGACCTCGGGGTGACGGCCGATGGCTTGCCGCCTTCGCTGACGTCGATGCTGTTGCGCGTCCGGCAGGAAGCCACCGACGCCTTGCGGGCCGCCGTTTTGGCGACGCTGCCGCCGGGCATCCGGATCGTGCTGCACGGCGCGCTCGACCCGTGGGTCACCGGCGCGCTGCCCGGGCTGACGCCGTCGGCGCCCGGCGACGTCGACGCGGTCGTATTGTTCGGGTGGGTGCCCGCCACGGGCGCCGAGGCCGTCGCGGCGGCCCGTGAGGCGTTGCCCGAGCGGGTCGCGATCGCCAGCTACATCACGGCGGTCGCCGCCGCGCCGGTGCCGGACATCGCCGGGTACGTCGGCGAGCTGGCCAAGGCGGGCGCCGCCGAGCTGCACCTGTACCACCTCGGCCTGGCCGGTCCGGGTCGCTGGCCCGACCTGGAAACGGCCACCGCCGCCGCCCATGAGAACTGAGGAGCTGTTCCACCGATGAGCCAGGCCACAGACGCCGCCACGCTCGAGAAGATCCTGGCGGGAGCCGCCGAAGCCGCCCGTCCCGCCGCCGAGGCGACCCCGGCCGAACGCGCCGGCTGGCTGACCGCCGTCGCCGACGCCCTCGACGCCGCCGCGGGCGAGCTGGTCCCGCTGGCGCACGCCGAGACGCACCTGCCGGAGACGCCGCGGCTGGCCGGCGAGCTGAAGCGCACGACGTTCCAGCTGCGCCTGTTCGCCGAGGTCCTGTCCGACGGCGAGTACCTCGGCGCCACCGTCGATCACGCCGACCCGGACTGGCCGATGGGCCCGCGTCCCGACATCCGCCGCGTCAAGACCGCGATCGGGCCGGTGCTGGTGTTCGCGGCCAGCAACTTCCCGTTCGCGTTCAGCGTCGCGGGCGGGGACACCGCGTCCGCGCTGGCCGCGGGCTGCCCGGTGGTCCTCAAGGCCCACCCCGGGCACCCGGAGCTGTCCGCGCAGACCGGCTCGATCGTGCGCGAGGCACTGATCAAGGCGGGCGCCCCGGCGGCCCTGTTCAACGTGATCTTCGGCCAGGACGAAGGCGTCACGGCACTGAAGGACCCGCGGATCGCGGCGGCGTCGTTCACCGGCTCGATCCCCGGCGGGCGGGCCCTGTTCGACATCGCGAACGCGCGGCCGCGGCCGATCC
>NZ_MUMI01000748.1 GCF_002155975.1 Amycolatopsis kentuckyensis | reverse complement strand
CTCGGTCTCCGCCATGGCGGCCTGCGCGGCGGCGAGGTCGTCCGCCTCGACGTACCCGATCAGCAGGCCGTCCTCGCGCAGGAAGAGCGAGTAGTTGCGCCAGCCGGTGTCGTGCAGGGCCTGCCGCATCTCCGGCCAGACAGCGCGGTGACGCTCGGCGTACTCGGCCAGCCGGTCCGGTTTGACCTGCAGGCAGAAGCAGTATCGGGGCACAGTCCGTCCTTGGTGGAACCCGGCCGGGCCGCCCGTCGCGACCCGGCCGGGAGTCTCAGAAGTTGAACTTGTCGATGTTGTTCGCGTCGAACGTCGTCGGCGGGCCGAGGACGATCTCGCCGTTCTCGCCGATCGTGTAGTCGCCGAGCTTGCCCGCCTTGAACTTCTCCCCCGTCTTGCCGGTGATCTGGCCGGACTTCAGCGCGACACCCGCGTAGGCGGCGAGGTAGCCGATGTCGGCCGGGTTCCACAGCGCGAACTGCTTGACCGTGCCGTCCTTGACGAAGGCGCGCATCTGGTTCGGCGTGCCGAGCCCGGTCACCGCGACCTTGCCCTTGTAGCTCGACGAGCTGACGTACCGCGCGGCGGCCGCGATGCCGACCGTGGTCGGCGAGACGATCACCTTGAGGTTCGGGAACGACTGCAGCAGGCCCTGGGCCTCCTGGAACGACTTCTGGTCGTCGTCGTTGCCGTAGGCGATCTTGTCCAGCTTGATGTTCGCGTACTCCGGCTTGGCGAGTTCCTTCTTCAGGACCTCGATCCAGGCGTTCTGGTTGGTGGCGTTCGGCGTCGCGGAGAGGACCGCGATCTCGCCGGACCCGCCGGAGAGGTCCTTGGCCTGCTTGGCCAGTGCCTCGCCGATGCCCTGGGTGGTGGCCTGGTTGATGAAGACGTCGCGGCAGTCCTTGGCGGCGTCGGAGTCGAACGCGACGACCTTGATGCCGGCGCCGCGGGCCTGGTTGAGCGACGGGCACACCGCGTTCGGGTCGTTCGCGGCGATGCCGATGACGTCCTGCTGCTGCTGGATCAGCGTGTTGATGTAGCTGACCTGCGACGACGCGCTGGCGTCGTTCGGCCCGACCAGCTTGTACTCGCCCTTCAGCTCCTCGAGCGCCGCCTTGCCGCCGCTGACCTCGATGTCGCTGTAGGGGTTGTTGAGCTGCTTGGGCAGGAACGCCATCTTGACGCCCTCCTTCGCCGCGGCGTTCGGGTTCGCCGCGGCGGTGGACTGCTGGGCGCCCGATCCGGCGTTGTCGTTCTTGGTCGTGCCGCTGCACGCGGCCAGGACCAGCACCAGCCCGGCCGACACTGCGCCGGTGAGGAACCGTCGGGACATCTTCGTCACCTTTCCGGAGTTACCGCTTGCCGACGGCGACGCACTGCCGTGCGGGCCGAAGTCACGATGTTGGGGAGCAGGACCGACACGATCAGGAGCACGCCGGTCACGATGTTGAGCGCCTCGTTGGACACGTCCTGCAGGCGCAGCGCGTTCTGCAGCGAGGCCAGCAGGACCACCCCGGCGAGCACGCCGGGCAGCGTGCCCTTGCCGCCGAAGATGGACACGCCGCCGAGCAGCACGGCGGCCACGACGGCCAGCTCGAGGCCGAAGCCGTTGTCGGCGCGGGCACTGGAGTACCGCAGCGTCCACAGCACCCCGGCGAGCCCCGCGACCGCGCCGCTCACGACGTACAGCCAGAACTTGAGCCGCCCGGTGCGGATGCCGGCGAACCGGGCCGCCTGCTCCCCCGCGCCGGCGGCGAACACGCCCCGGCCGATCGGGGTGGCGTGCAGCACGACGCCGAAGAGCAGCGCGACGACGACCAGCGGGATCAGGACGTTCGGGATCGGGCCGTCGCCGATCGTGCCGGTGACCCAGCTCGTGTAGTCGCGCGGGAAGTCGGCGACCGCGCCGTCACCNNGGTGACGGCGAGGGACGGCAGTTTCAGCACGGTGACGAAGAAGCCGTTCAGGGCGCCGAGGACCGCGCCGAGCAGGATGCAGAGCGGGATGATCGTCTCGATCGTCATCCCGGCGTCCCACAGCGAGCCCATCACCGCCGAGGTCAGGCCGAGCGTGCTCGCCACCGAGAGGTCGATCTCGCCGGTGACGATGATGAACGTCATCGGCAGCGCGACCAGCGCGATCGGGAGCAGGTCGAGCAGCAGGAAGGTGAAGTTGCGGCTGGTGCCGAAGTTCTCGACGGCGCCGGAGGCGACGATCAGGACGATCACCGTGACGAGCACGACGGCGGCGTCCCAGCTGAGCAGCCTGCCGAGCCGGTTTCCCTGGTCAGACATGGGAATCCCTCTTCTTCAGTGCCTTGGCGACCCGGACGGCGACCAGCCGGTCGGCGCCGATGGCCAGCAGGATCAGCGCGCCGACGATCGCCTGCTGCCAGAACTGGTTGATGTCGAGCACGGCCAGGGCGCTGCCGATGACGGTCAGCAGCAGCGCGCCGAGGCCCGCGCCCCAGACCGAGCCGCTGCCGCCGAACACCGCCACCCCGCCGACCACGGCCGCGG
>NZ_MUMI01000747.1 GCF_002155975.1 Amycolatopsis kentuckyensis | reverse complement strand
GGGTTGGCCTGGCTCGGTTCGGTCGGCCGCCTTGCCTGACCCGGCCTCGGTCAGCGGCCCGGCCCACCTGCCCCACCCGCGGCCGCTGCAGCTCCGAACGAGCCATCTCTCCGTCGGCCCGGATGCGGCCACCCGACCCTTCGGCGGCGGCAGACGATCCCCAACCCACCGATACCTCGTTGCGCACTCCTGTGCGCCCTGTGCGCTCTGGAAGCAGTCCGCTGCAGTAGAGCGGTCCGCTGGCTGGTCGCCTACGAACCGCCGCGGCCGGTGGCGGGCGGCGTCGTGGTCGGCCCCGGTGCGCGCAGCCGGATGCGGGCCGCCGAGGCTTGGCAGGCCCGGGTGGCCGCCGCTCCCACGATTCCGCGCGAGCTGGAGCTGATCGAAAGCGCCGATGTCGTGCCGATGCGCGGCCAGGCCCCGCAGGCCATGGCCTTCGACCCCGGCCGGTTCACCGAGGCGGTGTTCGCGTTCGATCCGGGGTGAGACCCCGGCGGTGCGCCCACGCTGCCACCTCCGTGCGGTTCGCCAGCCCCAGCTTGGCCAGCACGCTGCGGACGTGACTCTCCACCGTGCGCTCGGACAGCACCAGCCGGTGGGCGAGCTGCCCCGCGCGGAGACGGTGGTCAGGCAGGCAGCCGACGAAGCCCGGCGGCTCGGCATGCCGGGCTGGGCGCGCGACGCGACCGCGCTCCTCGACCGGGTCCGCGCCGAGGCCGACCCGCTGACCGGCCGTGAGCGGGAGATCGTGGCGCTGGTGGCCGGGGCGCTGAGCAACCGGCAGATCGCCCACCGGCTGGTGCTG
>NZ_MUMI01000746.1 GCF_002155975.1 Amycolatopsis kentuckyensis | reverse complement strand
CGCTGCACCGGGCGCGGTGGGACTGCCGGTGCCGCCGCCACGGTGGCGGGCGGCACCGGCAGGTACCGGCCTCGACGGGCGATGAGGTTGCGCCAGCGTCGGTTCACTTGTCCAGTCCTCCTCTGCTGGCGTTGCTCACCTGCCCGTCATCACTCTTCGAATTCGGCGGAGATCACGAGGCTGTGGCTGGCCGGGAGCGCGTTGTCCCGGTTGATGAACACCAGCCCGTTCGAGGTGCCCGCCGAGACGATCAGCTCCTCGAGCAGCTCCCACGGCAGGTCCACACCGGACTGCGAGTTGAACGCCGCCCGGTACATGTCCGCCGTCCCGAGGGTCGGCGGGGTGGCGTAGCCGGTGTTCCACACCGACCCGGCCGCGGCCGAGTTCGGGTCGAGCTTGACCGGGGTCATGCCGGCCGACGGCGTGGTGCCCGCGGTGGTGACGCGGTTGATGCCGACGGTGAGCTGCTGGCTGGTCGGGGTCGAGGCGCCGGCGACGACGCCGAGGGTGACCCGGCGGAGCTTGTAGCCGTTGTTGGCGGAGGCCATGAGCCACGCGAAGCCGGTGTCCACGGCCAGGGCCGCGGAGCTCTTCGCCTGGACTGCGTATCGGGCCATGACGGTGGATCCCTTCTTAGTGGAAACTCCCGTACTGGGAGGTCTGGTAGATCGGTCCTGCTGCCGTCGTCAGGACCGGGTCGGTGTCGCTGGACAGCGCCGTGGAGCCAGTGGTGAGGTTTCGGCCGTTCCCGGAGCCGTCGGTGAGCGCGGCCGCGGTGAACGCCCAGTCGGCCCACAGGCCGGAGGTCCGGACCGCGGCAGCGGCTTGGCTTTCCGCGGCGATCTCGGCATCGGAGAGCACGGCGGTCCACATGCGCGCGTAGGCCATGCTGCCCTCGAGCCATTCCGAGCCGTCGCTGGGCGACCGGCTGAACAGCGTGACGGTGTCGGGTGTGCCGGAGGTGTTGACGGTGCCGGTGACCTTGGTCAGCGAGCCGGGGGTGTTGCCGTAGAACAGCTGTGCCGGGCCGCTGTTCATCGTGAACGCCAGGAATGCCCACGTGGACAGGGCTTGCTCGGCGCCGGCGATGCCGGTTGTCGAGGCTGCCGAGTAGAGCGTCGGCGTCCGGCCGTTGGTGCCGCGGAAGGAGAAGATCGCCGCGGTGCCGCCGCCGGCCTCGACCCGGATCATCGGGTGGAAGAGGTTCCCGGCGTGGACGGCGCCGACCTTTGCCCAGCAGCAGAACGTGACGCCGGCCAGTGACGGTGCCGTGGTCCGGCTGACGCGGTCGGTGGCCGCGTCCGACCGCGCCGCCACGTCAGGGCTCCGGAGCCGGGTTGACGCTCCCGACGACGAGGCCGTGCTGTCCGGCGGCCTTCAGCGCGTCGTCGAGGCTCGGGGTGTTCGGGACGGCGGCGACGGTGCCGCCGCCGACGAGCACGGCGCCGACGGCGGTCAGGGTGGCGAACAGCCCGGCGTCGATGTGGACGCCCGGCAGGGCGTTCAGGACCCCGAGCACGCCCGGGACGGCGGCGACCGCAACGGCTCCGGCGAGTGCCTTCCGGAACCGCTGGTACCAGGCCACGGCGGTGTTCACTGGGCACCGCCGGTGACCTGGTGCAGCATGTCCTTCACCGCGGCCGCGACCTCTTCGGGCGTGTACGAGGTGAAGTCCTTCGCCGCGATGGCCGAGGCGATCGTCGGTGCCAGCTCGCGGGCCAGCGCGGCCTCGTCGATGTCGTGGCCGTCCTTGATCAGCTGCACGAGGCCGCCGACCGTGGTCGCCAGCCCGGCGAGCTGGTCGTTGGCACGGTGGGCTTCCCAGTTGGTCCCTGT
>NZ_MUMI01000745.1 GCF_002155975.1 Amycolatopsis kentuckyensis | reverse complement strand
GCACCGCGGCCGGCACCGGCTGGTTCGGCACGCAGCTGATCGACCAGGCGAAGTCGATCGGCTTCACGCCGAACAACTTCTCGATCATGCCGTTCGACGGCGGCTTCAACGGCGGTTCGTCGCAGGTGTCGGCGCTGGAGGCCCTGCACGGCCTGCTGATGTCACACCTGGGCTGGGACAGCGCGACCGCGTACGCGCACGAAGGTTTCTCCGGCATGAACGGCAAGTCGGACGCGGCCGAGATGTTCTACACCTCGGACTTCCAGACGGTGTACGACTACGCGACCAGTCACGGCCTCGGCCGTTTCACGTTCTGGTCGGTCAACCGCGACCGCGCCTGCGTCGGCACCACGGACAACGGCGTCTGCAGCAACGTCCCGCAGAACGACTGGGACTTCACGAAGTTCAGCGTCCGCTTCGCCGGCGCGACGCCCCCGCAGACGACCCCGCCGGTGACGACGACCCCGACCACCCCGGGCGGCGGCTCGTGCACCGCGGCGGAGTGGGACCGGGCGAAGGTCTACGTCAAGGACAACGTCGTCTCGCACAACAGCCACCAGTGGACGGCGAAGTGGTGG
>NZ_MUMI01000744.1 GCF_002155975.1 Amycolatopsis kentuckyensis | reverse complement strand
GTCCGCGGTGCAGCTCGGCCCGACCAAACGGGTGAAGCCGGACGACGTGGTCGAGCTGCATCGCGGACGCCAGCCCGGTGGCCTTGACGTCGAGTCCGGCCAGCGTCGAGACGACACCGGCGTCGACGCCCGTGGCCGGGTCCGGCCCGCCGTCCCCGACCGAGCCGGCGGCCGACGGCTCGGCGGCGAGCAGCGCCGGGAGCCCGGTCGCGGTGACCACGCCCGCGTTCAGGAAGTCGCCGACCTGCTGCAGGTACGTGGTGAACTCCTCGGCGGAGGCGTCCCAGCGCCGCGGCGGCGCGACCAGCAGGTGGTCCGGGCGCTGCCCCGCGGTCGCGCCCAGCCCGGCGCGGAAGGCGAGGGCGCCGAGGCCGTTCTGGCTCGCGACCGCCCGCTCGGTCGTCGCGGGCACGGTGACCGAGCCGGGCACGGTCGGGACACCCGTCATCGCGGCGGAGATCAGCGAGTCGGTCGGCTGCAGGCGGACGGTGCTGCCCTGCACGGTGACGCCGCCGCCGGCCGCGGCGGGCGGGAGCTTGCCCGCGTCGGTCAGCACGGTCCGCACGCCGGCCTCGGTCAGCGCGGCGAGCACCGACGCGCTGGGCGTGCCGTCCGGCCAGAGCACGCCGGTCTGCGGGGTGACGTCGGTCAGCTCCTGGATGGTCGCGGCGCCGGTGGCCGCCCGGGTGACCAGGCTGGTGTCGCCGGGCCGGATGCGGGTGAGCGCGTCGAGGTCGGCGTCGGCGAACGGCAGCGCCACCACGCAGCGGCCGCCGACCAGCGCGCGCAGCTCGGTCAGCCACGTCTTCGCGGCCTCGGCGCCCTTGCCGTCGACGTTCCCCGCGTCCGTGTGGACGAGGTAGCCGCGGGTCATCGCGTCGACGGTGGCGAGCAGGTCCGGGTCGAGCGCGAAGCACATCGACTTCGCGAGGTTGGAGCTGGTCCGCATGGTCGACGCCGCCGCGGCGACCAGCGCGTTCAGCCGCCCGTCCCCGCTGATCTCGCCGGCCAGCCGGTCGTCGGCCAGCACCATCGGGCTGCCGTACGGCGCCGCGTAGACGTGCGGGATGTTGCCGGTCAGCGGCCAGAGCAGGGTCATGCTCGGCGCGCCGCCCCGGCTGGTGGCCTGCTTGCCGGGCCCGGCCAGCACCGGCATCAGCATGCTGACCGCGCCCAGCCGCGCGGGCCCGCCGAACTCCGGCGT
>NZ_MUMI01000743.1 GCF_002155975.1 Amycolatopsis kentuckyensis | reverse complement strand
ACCCGGCCCAACCGCGCAACCCCGCCCCGCCCTCCGGGCCGTGCACCGCCTTCCCCGGTCGTGTTAGCCTGTCGCCGTGCTGCGTCCGGTGTTGTCCTTGCGACTCGTAACCCGGCGCGCCGGCTGAACCCAGGTCGCCGGCGTGCTGCGTTGGCGATCGCCTTTTTCCGGGACCTGGCCCCGATCTCGTTCCATCCACAAGGGAGATCCGCCATGTCCACCTCCTTCGCCGTTCCCGCGCCCCGCTCGGCCATGCTGCTGCGCCGCCGGATCGCCACCTACTTCGTCGGCGGCACCGAAACGATCCCCGCGCTCGTCGGTGCCCTCGAAGGACGGCCCGTCCACGAACTGTCCGTCGACGTCAAAGACGGCGTCCGCGAGAGCAGCATGGTCTGCGCCGTCCTGCTGGCGGCCGAAGAGACCGGTCCGCTGCTCGATCGGCTGCGGGAGCTGCCGTCGGTCGTTTCCGCCGAGCTCGCCTAGGGCTTGCGCCCCACCCCCGTCGAAACCTCGTGCAGCCGGTGCCGGTCCGGGGCCAGCGGTGAGGTGTCCGCGCCGGCGCCGTCGCGCAGCCCCGCGAGGAACTCCTTCAGCGTCGCCGCGGCGTCGCGGGCCGGCTGCCAGTCCAATTCGGACTCCGCGCGGCTCGTGTCCATCACGGGCAGCCGCATGACCGCGTCGAACAGGCCCGGGGTCGCCGGGATCGCGTGCAGGCGCCAGGCCGCGTCCACCGCCGCGCGGACCGCGGCCGCCGGGACCGGGATCGTGCGCGCGCCCAGCAGGTCCGCCGCGAACCGGGGGTCCACGACCGGACCGGTCGCGATGTTGAACGCCCCGCGCACGGGCCGCGTCACCGCGCGGCGGACGGCGTCGGCCAGGTCGTCCGTGTGCACGATCTGGAACCGCAACCCGCGGACGTCCGGCACCACCGGGAGAAACCGCACCAGCGAACCCGGCACGAACGGCCCCGCGAACAGCCGCCGCTGCTCCGTCGCGGCACTGCGCTGGAAGACGAACCCCGGCCGCATCCGGACGACGTCGAGCTTCGGGTGCCGGCCCTCGAACGCGTCCAGGTACCGCTCCAGATAGGCCTTTTCCCGCGTGTACGCCGCCCCGGGCCAGCCGTGCGTCGGCCACTCCTCCGTCACCGGCTCGTCGTCCCGCCGCGGTGAGTACGCCCCGATCGACGACGTGTAGACGAGCTTGGGCACGCCCGCCGCGGCCGCCGCTTCGAACACCCGCATCGAGCCGAGGACGTTCGCGCGCCACGTCCGTTCGGGACGCCGGGTGGGCTGGAACAGCCACGCCAGGTGCACGACCGCGTCGGCGCCGCGCAAGAGCGGCCCGAGGTCGGCGCGTTCGACGTCGGCCGGGACGACGCCCTCCGCCGGCCGTCTCGCCAGCTTGACGATGGCTTCGACCTGCGGGTCCGCGCCCAACGCGCGCACGACCCCGGTCCCGATGTTGCCGGTCGCTCCGGTCACCACGATGCGCATCCGGGCCGGTTACCCGGGGTCCCGGCGGACAACCCTGCTATCTTCGCAGGGAAGATCCACACGGAGGAGACCAGTCGTGGCAGGTGACGTCGACATCTCCGGGTAGCTCCGGAGCAAGCAGGCCCCCGGCAACGCCGGTGCGGGCCGCCGTCGACGTCCCCTTTTCCGCTTTCCCTTACCCGAGGTCTTCGCCATGTCCGAAATCGTGCTGTCCGGCCTGTCCTTCTCCTGGCCGGACGACACCCCCGTCTTCGACCGCCTGTCCGCCACCTTCGCGAGCGGCCGCACCGGCCTCGTCGCCCCGAACGGCGCCGGCAAGACGACGCTGCTCAAGCTCGTCGCCGGTGCCCTGAAGCCCTCCGCCGGGAGCGTCACCGCCGACGGCGTGCTCGGCTACCTCCCGCAGGACCTGCCGCTGAGCGGAGAGCCGTCCGTCGCGGAAATCCTCGGGGTGGCCCCGGTTCTGCGCGCGCTCGCCGCCGTCGAATCCGGGGACGTCGCCGAGGAGCACTTCACCACCATCGGCACCGACTGGGACATCGAGGAACGCACCCGCGCCCAGCTCGACCGGCTCGGCCTCGGCGACCTCGCGCTCGAGCGCACGCTGAGCACGCTCAGCGGCGGCCAGATCGTTTCACTGGGCCTCGCCGCGCAACTGCTGAAGCGCCCGGACGTGCTGCTGCTCGACGAACCGACCAACAACCTCGACGCCGAAGCGCGCCACCAGCTCTACGCCGTGCTCGACGACTGGTCCGGCTGCCTGCTCGTGGTCAGCCACGATCGGGCGTTGCTCGACCGGATGGACCGGATCGCCGAGCTCCACGGCGGCGAGATCCGGTTCCACGGCGGCAACTTCACCGCCTACGAGGACGCCGTCCGGGCCGCGCGCGAGGTCGCCGAGAAGAACATCCGCAACGCCGAGCAGGAGGTCAAGCGCGAGAAGCGGGAGATGCAGCAGGCCCGCGAGCGCGCCGCCCGCCGGGCGAGCGCCGCGTCGCGCAACCTCGGCAACGCCGGGCTGCCGAAGATCTTCGCGGGCACGATGAAACGCAACGCGCAGGAATCGGCGGCCAAGGCGGACGGCACGCACGCCGCCCGCGTCGGCGCCGCGAAAGCCAAGCTCGACCAGGCGGAACGCGAACTGCGGACCGAACAGAAGATCAGCCTGCAGCTGCCCGGGACCGAGGTCCCGGCCGGCCGGACGCTCTTCCTCGGCGAGGGCTTGCGCGTGCGGGGCCTCTTCGGCGACGGCGTCGACCTGGCGATCCGCGGTCCCGAGCGGATCGCGCTCACCGGCCCCAACGGCGCCGGGAAGTCGACGCTGCTG
This sequence comes from Amycolatopsis kentuckyensis, assembly GCF_002155975.1. Taxonomy (GTDB): domain Bacteria; phylum Actinomycetota; class Actinomycetes; order Mycobacteriales; family Pseudonocardiaceae; genus Amycolatopsis; species Amycolatopsis kentuckyensis. Next base: position 3,082 of record NZ_MUMI01000743.1, on the reverse strand, counting down.
CGGGTGGTCAACGGCGATCTGGAGCCCGACGGCGGCACCCTCACGCGCGCCGACGGCCGGATCGCGTTCCTGTCCCAGCGCCTGGACCTGCTGGACGACGACCGCAGCGTCGCCGAGAACCTGGCGGCGGCCGCCCCGGCGCTGCCGCCCGACCGGCGGATGAACCTGCTGGCCCGGTTCCTGTTCCGCGGCTCCCGGGTGCACCTGCCGGTCGGCGCGCTCTCCGGCGGGGAACGGCTGCGCGCCACGCTCGCCTGCGTCCTGTTCGCCGAGCCGGCGCCGCAGCTGCTGTTGCTGGACGAGCCGACGAACAACCTCGACCTGGTCGGCGTCGGGCAGCTGGAGAGCGCGCTGACGGCGTTCCGCGGCGCGTTCGTCGTCGTCAGCCACGACGAGCGCTTCCTCGCGGAGATCGGGATCGACCGGTGGCTGCGGCTGGAGAACGGTGACGTACACGGGTGACGTCGGGCGACGGTCGCCGCGCGCGCACGCGGCTTCCTAGCGTGGGGCCGGCCACCCCGAGAGCAAAGGAAGACCATGTCCGAAGTGACCTACACCGCCGTCGCCACCTCCACCGCGGAGGGCCGCAACGGCGGCCGCGCGACGTCCGACGACGGCGCGCTCGACGTCACCCTCGCCGTCCCCAAGGCCTTCGGCGGCGCGGGTGACGGCACCAACCCGGAGCAGCTGTTCGCGGCGGGCTGGGCGTCGTGCTTCGTCGGGGCCGTGCGCCGGGTCGCGGGCGCGAAGAAGGTGCCGCTGACCGACCTCGCCGTGGTCGCCGAGGTGACCCTGCACCACGACACCGAGGCGGGCGAGTTCCGGCTCAGCGCGGTGCTGCACCTGGAGGCGACGGGCATCGACCAGGCCACGGCCGACGAGCTGGTCCAGGGCGCGCACCAGGTGTGCCCGTACTCGAAGGCCACCCGCGGCAACATCGAGGTCACCCTCGACGCGACGGTCGCCTGACGGAGCGTGCCGGTCTTGGGTGTTCAGGCGGGTTCCCACCCGCCTGAACACCCAAGACCGCTACCGGCGGTCGGCGTCGATGATCGCCTGGGCGAACGGCCGCGGCGTTTCCTGCGGCACGTTGTGGCCGATGCCGTCGAAGACGCGGTGTTCGTACTTCCCGGTGAACTTCGCCCGGTACGCCTTGCCGTCCTTGGCGGCACCGTCGAAGTCGCTGCCGATCGTGATCGAGGGGACGGCGATGGTCGCGCCCGCGGCCAGTTTCTGTTCGTACGTCTCGTATTGCGGCTCGCCCGGGGCGAGGCTCAGGCGCCAGCGGTAGTTGTGGATGACGATGGCGACGTGGTCCGGGTTGTCGAACGCCGCCGCGCTGCGGTCGTACGTGGCGTCGTCGAAGTGCCAGGCGGGCGACGCGGTCTTCCAGATCAGCTTGTTGAAGTCGTGGCGGTTGGCCGCGTAGCCGGCGCGGCCGCGTTCGGTCGCGAAGTAGTACTGGTACCACCAGCCGAGCTCGGCTTGCGGGGCCAGCGGCTTCTGGTTCGCTGCCAGGTTGGTGACGATGTACCCGCTCACCGCGACGATCGCCTTGCAGCGTTCCGGCCACAGCGCGGCGATGATGTCGACGGTCCGGCCGCCCCAGTCGTAGCCGCCGAAGACCGCCTTGTCGATCTTGAGCGCGTCCAGCAGGCCGATGACGTCGAGCGCCACGGCCGTCTGCTGGCCGTTGCGGACCGTCGCCGCGGACTTGAACGCCGTCGGGCCGTAGCCGCGCAGGTAGGGGACGATCACCCGGTAGCCCGCGCCGGCCAGGATCGGCGCGACGTCGACGTAGCTGTACGGGTCGTACGGCCAGCCGTGCAGCAGCACCACCGGCTGCCCGGTGGCCGGCCCGAACTCGTGGTAGGCCATCGTGACCACGCCGGCGTCGGCCTGCTTCACCGGACCGAGCGAGGTGTGTTCGCCGGACCCGGCCCGCAGGTCCGGCGCCGCACCGGGGGCGGCCGCGGGAGTGCCCGACGAGCAGGCCGCCAAGGACGTCGCCGCGAGCCCGGCCGCGAACACGTGCCCGAACCTTCTCCTGCTGATCATCTGCTGCTCCTGTGCGAAAGACCGTGGGACTTTCACGACGTTAGGAGCCGTTTGGTGACCTTCGCGCCCGTCAGTTGACGCAGCCGGTGTACGTCACCGCTCGAGGGTCTTCAGCATCCCGGCGAGGTCGGCGCGGGAGCTCACGCCCAGCTTCGGGAAGATCCGGTGCAGGTGGGTGCCGACGGTCCGGTGCGAGAGGTACAGCCGCTGCCCGATCTCCCGGTTCGTCAGCCCTTCGGCGGCCAGCTGCGCGATGCTCAGCTCGTGCGGGGTCAGCTTGTCCCGGGCGTCCGGGCCGCGGTTCGGGCTCGACTCGCCCGCGCTGCGCAGCTCGCGCCGGGCCCGGTCGGCCCAGGCCGCCATGCCGAGCGCGTCGAACGTCTTGCGGGCGGTGCGCAGGTGCGTCCGCGATTCGACGACCCGCCGCTGCCGCCGCAGCCACTCGCCGTACGCCAGGTGGACGCGGCCGCGTTCGGCGGGCCAGCCGGCCAGGTCGGCCTCGAGTGCTTCGGCGAACAGCTCGTCGCTCGGGTCGAGCACGGCCCGGGCGTACCGGAGGCCGATCTGCAGGGCGGGTGACGGCGTGTCCAGGCACTCGAGTTCGGCGAGGTGGCCACGCAGCTCCTCGGTGCGCCCGGCCCGGACCGCGGCCTCGGTGAGTTCCGCGACGCAGTACGTGCGCAAGGCCAGCTGGTACGCGGGGTCCTGGGGGTCGAGCAGCCGCCGCAGGTCGGCGAAGGCGTCTTCGAACCGGCCTTCGCTCAGGCCGGTCAAGCCGCGCGTGAGCTGCACGGTGGCCAGCACGGGCCGGGCACCGGCCGCGAGCCCGGCGCGTTCGGCCTCGTCGGCGAGGGTTTTCGCTTGCTTGTGGTCGCCGCGCAGGGCGGCGATTTCGGCCTGGACCGCGGTGGCGAGCCCGGCCATGAACGGCTGGCCGGTCTCCCGCGCGAACCGCGCCGCCTCCGCCGCGGCGGGCACGGCCCCGGCGAGGTCCCCGAGCCGGACGCGGCTCCACGCCTGCACG
>NZ_MUMI01000742.1 GCF_002155975.1 Amycolatopsis kentuckyensis | reverse complement strand
ACGACCCCCACCACCACGACCACCCCGAACCAGCCGTCGACGTTCACCAACCCGGTGCTGTGGCAGGACTTCGCCGACGTCGACATCATCCGGGTCGGCAACGCCTACTACTACTCCGCCTCGACGATGCACTACTCCCCCGGCGCGCCGATCCTGCGCTCCTACGACCTGGTGAACTGGGAGTTCGCCGGCCACTCCGTGCCCAAGCTGGACTTCGGCGCGAAGTACGACATGAGCGGCGGACGCGGGTACGTCCGCGGGATCTGGGCGTCGTTCTTCAACCACCGCGCCAGCAACGACACGTACTACTGGGGCGGCTGCATCGACTTCGCCAAGACCTACATCTACACCGCCACCGCCGTGGACGGCACCTGGTCGAAGCACACGACGATCGACAAGTGCTACTACGACGCCGGCATGCTCGTCGACGACGACGACACGATGTACGTCGCCTACGGCAACACCACCCTCAGCGTCGCCCAGCTCTCCAAGGACGGGAAGACCGAAGTCCGCTCGCAGCAGGTCTTCCAGACGCCGTCGAACATCGGCACGCTCGAAGGTTCCCGGTTCTACAAGCGGAACGGCAGCTACTACATCTTCGTGACCCGCCCGGCCAACGGCCAGTACATCCTCAAGGCCAGCAGTCCTTGGGGGCCCTACACCATCCAGCAGGTGCTGCTGGACCTGCCGGGCCCGATCTCCGGCGGCGGCGTCCCGCACCAGGGCGGCCTGGTGCAGACGCAGAACGGCGACTGGTACTACCTGGCCTTCGTCGACGCCTACCCCGGCGGCCGCGTCCCCGCGCTCG
>NZ_MUMI01000741.1 GCF_002155975.1 Amycolatopsis kentuckyensis | reverse complement strand
GCGACGTGCACACGTCGCGGCCGAGGCTGATCACGCGGGGCAGCACGGGTCCGGCGAACGTGTGAGGATCGCGGGGCCGGCCTGCGACGCGTGCGGGGCGCGGGGCCGGTCCCCAACGCGTGAGGATCGCGGGGCCTGCCTGCGACGCGTGCGGGGCGCGGGGCCGGTCCCCAACGCGTGAGGATCGCGGGGCTGGCCCGCAACGCATGAGGTCGCGGGTCGGCCCGCAACGCATGAGGGTCGTGGGGCTGGGCCCCAACGCATGAGGGTCGCGGGGCCGGTCCGCGACGCGTGAGGGCCGCCTCGGGGAACATCCCCGGAGCGGCCCTCCCGGACTGACTGTCCACTCAGGACGATTCAGGTGCCCTGGCACGTCGGCGACGGGGCCGCGTTTCCTCCCGTCGTGTTGACGACCAGCCCGAAGTTGGCCGTGCCGTCGGCCGCGACGCCGCCGTTCCAGTTGGCGTTGCGGACCGTGACCGCCGAGCCGGACTGGTTCAGCGTGCCGTTCCACACGCTGGCGATCGTCTGGCCCGCGGGCAGTGTCCAGCCCACCTGCCAGCTCGTGTACGCCCTCGTGCCGTGGTTCATCACCGTCACCGTGGCCTGGTAGCCGCCGCTCCAGGTGTTGGTGATCTCGTACATCGCCATGCAGGAACCCGCGGGCGTGGTCGGGGTCGTCGGTGTCGTCGGAGTCGTCGGCGTGGTGGGCGTCGTCGGTGTGGTCGGCGTGGTGGGCGTCGTCGTCTGGCCGGTGCCCGGGTCCTTCACGCCGGTGACCTCGCCGTGCCCGCCGTCGAAGGTGACGTCCGAGCAGCCGTAGAACGTTTCGGCGCTGTCCGAGCGCTTCCACACCGAGTAGACGATGTGCCGGCCCGACTTGTTCGTCGGCAGCGCGCCGCTCCACTTGTACTGTCCCTCGACCGTGCCCACCTGCCCGGTCACCGGCGGGTGGTCCACCGTCAGGAACGGCTGGTCCTCCAGCGAGTCCCAGGTGAGCGGCTGGTTCGGGTTCCAGCCGTCCTTCGTCACGTACGTGTAGAACCAGCCCGGGTGGGCGGCCCACGCGTTGTACGAGAAGTCGAACTGCGCACCGGCGGTGAGGTGGGTCAGCGGCCAGTTGCCGACCCCGTCGAAGCCCGCGTAGTTCGGGTTCCCGCCAGAGCACAGCTTCCCGTCGGGGATGAACCCGCGCGTGCGCCCGGCGCCGTCCGAGCGCAGCACCCCGAACCAGTTGTACAGCGAGTTGGCGCCGCTGACGCCGACCGCGGCCGCGCAGGCCGGGTTCTGCGGCTTGATCTCACCGGTCGAACTGAGCCCGTCCTGCCAGCACAGGAAGGTCCGGCTGCCCGGTTTCATCATGGCGCCGTGCGCCTCGGCCGTGCCGGTGCTCAGCAGGATGGCGGTCAGGCTCGCCAGCAGCACGGTGACGGCGGCGAGGATGGTACTTCGTCTCCTGGTCACGTCAGTCCCTTCATTGGGTTGCGTGCGTCGAAGACTGGGAGCGCTTCCAAGGTCAGGATACGCGGCGGCGGTCACTTCCGGAACAGCCCGCGATGGCCGGGGCGGGTGCCTTGGCCTACGTTGGCGGGGGCCGTCGAAGAGGGCGGGCCCGTGGAGAAAGGCAGAGAGTGGACAGTCCGTCTTCGGCCCCCGCCTGGGTGCGTGCCGAACCCGCCCGGCTGCTCGGATTCGCCCGCGGTGCGACGCACCCCGGTGGCGGGTTCGCCTGGCTCGACGACACCGGGCGGCCGGTGCTCGACCGGCCCGTCGAGACCTGGATCACCTGCCGGATGACGCACGTCTTCGCGCTCGCCTCGCTGCGGGGCGCGGACACCGGCGAGCAGGTCGCGCACGGCGTCGCGGCGCTGACCGGCCCGCTGCGGGACGCCGCGCACGGCGGCTGGTACGCCTCGACCGCCCTGGACGAAAAGCGGGCCTACGAGCACGCGTTCGTCGTGCTGGCGGCCGCGAGCGCGGCCGCCGCCGGGGCGGACGGCGCACGGCCGCTGCTGGCCGAGGCCCTTGAAATCGTCGAACGCCGGTTCTGGGAACCGGCGGCCGGGCTCGTCGCCGACGTCTGGGACCGCGGCTGGACGCGCCTGGAGGACTACCGCGGCGCCAACGCCAACATGCACACCGTGGAGGCCTTCCTCGCCGCCGCCGACGTCACCGGCGACGCGGTGTGGGCGACGCGCGCGCTGTCCATTGTGGAGCGTCTGATCCACGGCGAAGCCCGCGCGCACGGCTGGCTGCTCCCGGAGCACTACGACCCGGACTGGCGCGTCCGGCTGGAGTTCAACCGCGCCGAACCCGCCCACCCGTTCCGCCCGTTCGGCGCGACCATCGGCCACCTCTTCGAATGGGCGCGGCTGGCCGTCCACCTCGGACGGGCGCTCGGGGCCGCCGCGCCGGCGTGGCTGGTGCCCGACGCGGCCGCGCTGTTCGAGACGGGTGTCCGGTACGGCTGGGCGGTCGACGGGCGGCCGGGGTTCGTCTACACGACCGACTTCGCCGGGACCCCGGTGGTGCGCACCCGGCTGCACTGGGTGGTGACCGAGGCGATGGCCGCGGCGTGGACGCTGCACCAGGAGACCGGCGACCCGGCGTACCTCGCCCGCTTCGAGGAGTGGTGCGCACACGCCGAAACCTGCTTCGTCGACCGCGAACGGGGTTCGTGGCACCACGAACTGGACCCGGACAACCGTCCCGCCGCGACGGTGTGGGCCGGCAAACCGGACGTCTACCACGCCTACCAGGCGACGCTGCTGCCCGAACTGCCCCCGTCGGCGTCGTTCGCCGGCGCGCTCCTCGCGCGCGGATAGACTGCGTCCGCCGTCCTCTTCCGACAAGGAGAACCATGTCGCCTTTCGTCGCGGCCGAAGACCGGTACGCGGACATGCCGTACCGGCGGGCCGGGCGCAGCGGGCTGAAGCTGCCCGCCGTGTCGCTCGGCCTGTGGCACAACTTCGGGGACGACAAACCCCTCGACGTCCAGCGCGCGGTGCTGCGCCGGGCGTTCGACCTCGGGGTGACGCACTTCGACCTGGCCAACAACTACGGCCCGCCCCCCGGCTCGGCCGAGGCCAACTTCGGGCGCCACTTCGCCGCCGACTTCCGCCCGTACCGCGACGAGATCCTGGTGTCGTCCAAGGCGGGCTACCTGATGTGGGACGGCCCGTACGGCGAGTGGGGTTCCCGCAAGAACCTCCTGGCGAGCCTCGACCAGAGCCTGGCCCGCACCGGGCTGGACCATTTCGACATCTTCTATTCGCACCGCCCGGACCCGGACACGCCGATCGAGGAGACGATGGGCGCGCTCGACACCGCCGTCCGCTCGGGCAAGGCGCTGTACGCGGGCATCTCGAACTACTCGCCGGAGCAGACCGAGGCCGCGCTCGCCGCGTTGAAGGAGCTCGGGACGCCGCTGCTGATCCACCAGCCGCGGTATTCGATGCTGGACCGCTGGGTCGAAGACGGCCTGCTGGACACCCTCGACTCCCGTGGCGTCGGTTCGATCGCGTACTCGCCGCTGAGCCAGGGCCTGCTGACCGACCGCTACCTCGAGGGCATCCCGGCCGACTCCCGCGCGGCGGGCGCGAGCCCGTTCCTGACGAGCGACCGGCTCACCGAGGACACCCTGGCGACCATCCGCGCGCTGAACGACATCGCCAAGGGGCGGGGGCAGACGCTGGCGCAGCTGGCGATCGCCTGGGTGCTGCGCGGCGGCCGCGTCACGTCCGCGCTGATCGGGGCCAGCAGCGTCGCGCAGCTGGAGAACACGGTCGCGGCCACCGCGAACCTCGAGTTCACGGACGAGGAGCTGGCCGGGATCGAGCGCGCCCTCGGCCGGTAGCCGGCGGCGTCAGCAGCCGATCCGCGAGCTGCCCACCGCCACGTCGTCGAACCAGAGGGTGTCGGCGTCGCCGGCGTAGCTCTCCCAGCCGAGGCGCAGGTCGGTCAACGCCGGGTGCCAGGACTTGGCGAGCCACTGCTGGTCGATGTCCTGGGTCGGGACGCCGTCGACGACGAGGCCGGGCACCTCGGCCGAGTTCAGCCACGTCCGGAGCCGGCCCGCGGTGCCGTCGACCTCGAACTCGAAGCACGACCAGGTGCCGGTGGCCAAGGGGACGCTCTGGGCCACCCCGGCCGGGCTCTGCGCGGGCAGCGTCGCGTCGTCGGACTCGCGGTTCCACTGCAGGGCCCGGTTCTGGCCGCCGGCGCGCAGGTCGCGGCCGCCGTCCGCGGTGTCGCGCAGCGCCATGAACGCCACGTGCCCGGTGGGCAGCGCCGTCGTGTGCCGGACCCAGAACCGCCCGAAGAGCGGGCCGGTGCCGGTGAGGCCGGTGCCCAGGAAGGCGTGGTTGCAGTAGCCGCCCTGGCCGGTGACCTTGACCGAGCGGCTGCCCGAGTGCGCGACCGCGGTGTCGACGG
>NZ_MUMI01000740.1 GCF_002155975.1 Amycolatopsis kentuckyensis | reverse complement strand
CGCGGTGACCGCGACCGGCACGGTTCGCGAGTTCTACCCGGACGCTCCCGCGACGTCGAACTTCCAGTCGCTCACCGAGCTGAGCAGTGCGCAGTGGACGGTCGACTCGCACGGCAACGCCCTCCCGGCGCCGACGGTGCTGAACCCGGACACCGTGCCGGTGACGTACGCGCCGTCGCCCGGCGGCAACATCGAGCCGCTCACCCTGGAGCCGTCGAAGTACGCGCTGGACTTCTGGGAAGCGCACGAGAGCGAAATCGTTTCGGTCACCGACGCGCGGGTCGTCGGCCCGACGAACTCGTTCAACGAGCTTTACGTGACGTCGAAGCCGGACCAGCACAAGTCCGTCCGCGGCGGCAGCGTCTACCTGGGGTACGACCAGCTCAACAGCGGCGTCATGAAGGTTTCGTCGCTGATCCCGTTCGCCGAGCGGCCGTTCCCGAAGCTCAACGTCGGTGACGTGCTGACCGGCGTCACGTCGGGCCCGGTCGAGTACGACGACTTCGGGGGCTACACGCTGTTCGCGAGCGTGCTCGGGACCGAAAAGGACAACGGGCTGCAGGGCGAGACCACGCGCAAGCAGCGGACCGGGGAGCTGGCCGTCGCGACGTACAACGTCGAGAACCTGTCCCCTGTGGACACCCAGGCGAAGTTCGACCGGCTCGCCGACGCGGNNCGACGCCGACGGCGGCCAGCCGGGCGGCAACATCCGGGTGGCGTTCCTGTTCAACCCGGCCCGCGTGTCCTTTGTGGACCGTCCGGGTGGGACGCCGACAACGGCGGTGGGTGTGGTGCGCGAGCACGGCAAGGCGCACCTGACGGTGTCGCCGGGCCGCGTCGACCCCGCGAACGAGGCGTGGACGGCCAGCCGGAAGCCACTGGCCGGCGAGTTCGTCTTCAAGGGCCGCACGGTGTTCGTCATCGCCAACCACTTCAACTCGAAGGGCGGCGACCAGCCGACGCACGGCCGGTTCCAGCCGCCGGTGCGCAGTTCCGAGGTGCAGCGCGCGAAGCAGGCGACCGTGCTGCGCGGGTTCGTCGATTCGTTGCTGGCGGCGGACAAGAACGCCAACATCGTGGTGGCGGGCGACCTGAACGACTACCCGTTCTCGCCGGCGGTCCGGACGCTCACCGCGGGCGGCGTGCTGAACGACCTGATCGCGTCGGTGCCGGAGGCCGAGCGGTACAGCTACGTGTTCGAGGGGCAATCCCAGGTGCTGGACCACATCCTGGCTTCGCGGGCGCCGCGCGGGGTGGACTACGACGTCGTCCACATCAACGCGGAGTTCGCCGACCAGGCCAGCGACCACGACCCGCAGGTGATCCGGTTCCGGCCGGGCGCGGGCAACGCGCTGCTCGACGGCTGGTACGACCTGCTCGACTGCTTGGACCAGGTCTTCGGGAAGTAGATTTCCGTTGCGGCAAGGCCACTCCCGGGTTCGGGAGTGGCCTTGTTCGTGTCTTACACGTTCGGGTGACAAGGAAACCGCGGACCGCCCGTTGCCGTCTTAATGTGGACGGGACCACAAGGGGAGGGTGGCGTGGACGGTTACGCGGTGAAGGCCGACGAGCTGGGCGAGCTCATCGACGACTTGGGCACGGCGGCGGACCGGATGGCCGAAGCCGACCGGAAGCTCGGCGGCGGCGGGGCGTTCGGCTCACTGGGGACGGCGGAGCTGGGCCGGGCCGGGGTCGAGTTCGAGGAAGCCTGGCGGTTCGGCATCCGGCGGCTGGGCGAGGCGGCTTCGGGGGTGACCGAGCGGCTGAAGGCGGCGAAGGGGAAGTACGAGCAGATCGAGGCCGAGTTCGGCGGTGAGCTGGGGAAG
>NZ_MUMI01000074.1 GCF_002155975.1 Amycolatopsis kentuckyensis | reverse complement strand
GAGGGACCCGCCCGCTCAGCCGACCAGGAAGTCCTCGCGCCGCACCTTCCGCGTGTCCAGCCAGTACCGCCAGGTGAAGCCGGGCCAGATCGTCCGGTTGACGCCCTTCGCGTCCAGGTACCAGCTCCGGCAGCCCCCGCGGGTCCAGATGCCCTTCGCGAGCTTGCGCTGGATCTGCGCGTTGAACCGCTCCTGCACTTCGAGCTTCGGCTCGATGGCCTTCCCCCGGGCCAGCCGGAGCGCTTCGGCGACGTACGAGATCTGGGCCTCGATCATGAACACGACCGAGTTGTGCCCGAGACCGGTGTTCGGGCCGAGCAGGAAGAACAGGTTCGGGAACCCGGCGACGGTGATGCCGAGGTGCGTCCGCATCCCCTCGGTCGCCCACTCCTTGCCGAGGTTGCGCCCGTCGCGGCCGACGATCTCCAGGTCGTCGAAGGCGTCGGTGACGTGGAAGCCGGTCCCGTAGATGATGACGTCGGCCTCGTGCTCGACTCCCGCGGCGTCGACGACGCTGCGTTCGCGGACCTCCCGCACGCCCTCGGTCACGACGTCGACGTTGTCGCGCGCCAGTGCCGGGTAGTAGTCGTTGGAGATGAGCACGCGCTTGCAGCCCATCGTGTAGTCCGGGGTGACCTTGCGCCGCAGCTGCGGGTCCGCGATCGCGCGGTGGATGTTGCGCTTGGCGAGCCGCTGCCCGAGCTTCATCACCCACGACTGGCCGTTGAAGCCGACCGCCCGCGCTTCGAGCAGCCAGTAGAGCAGGGTGCGGTAGGCGCGCTGGGCCGGCGGGAACGCCTTGAACAGCGCGCGCGTGCGGCCGGACATCTCGTGGTCGGCCTTCGGCATGATCCACGGCGGCGTCCGCTGGAACAGCGTCAGCTCCGCCACCTCGGGCGCGATCTTCGGCACGAACTGGACCGCGCTGGCGCCGGTGCCGATGACGGCGACCTTCTTGCCCGCGAGGTCGACGTCGTGCCGCCACCGCGCGGAATGGTAGGCCGGGCCCTCGAACCGCTCGATCCCGGGCAGCTCCGGGATCATCGGCAGGTGGAGGGCGCCGACCCCGGCGACCAGCGCGGTCCCGACGAACTCGTCGCCGCCCCTCGTGGCGACGTGCCATCGGCCTTCTTCGCCGTCCCAGCGGGCGCCGGTCATCTCCTGCCCGAACCGGACGAACCGGCGCAGGTCGTGCTTGTCGGCGACCTCGCGCATGTAGCGCCAGATCTCCGGCTGCGGCGAGTAGGCCCGCGACCAGCCCGGGTTCTGCTCGAAGGAGAACGAGTACATGTGCGACGGGATGTCGCAGGCGCACCCCGGGTAGCTGTTGTCCCGCCAGGTGCCGCCGACGTCGTGGGCCTTTTCGAGGATGACGAAGTCCTCGCGGCCCTCCTTGCGCAGCTGGATCGCCATGCCGAGACCGGAGAACCCGGTCCCGACGATGACGACCCCGGTCTCCGTGCGGTTGCCCATGACGCCTCCGGGTTCCTGTTACTCGTCGTCCATCTTACTGAGAGTAGGTTACCAGCGGTAGAGTGTTACCCGTGACCACCGCGAAGCGCAAGCGCATGCCACGAGCCGACCGGATGCGGCAGATGATCGAGGTCGCCGAGCAGGTGTTTTCGACACGCGGCTACGCGGCGGCGTCGATGGACGAGATCGCCGAACTGGTGGGCGTCTCGAAGCCGATGCTCTACGAGTACTTCAACTCGAAGGAAGGCCTGCTGCTCGCCTGCATCCGGGAGTCGCGGGCGGTGCTGCGCGAGGTCACCGAGCAGGCGACCGTCGGCGCGGCCGACGCCGAGGACGCGCTGCGCCGCGGCCTGCTGGCCTTCTTCGTCTTCATCCGGGAGCGGCGCCAGGCGTGGTCGCTGCTGCGGCACGAGATGGCGCTGATCGGCACGCCGGCCGCCGACGAGGTCGAGGAGACCCGTCGTCAGCAGACCGACCTCATCGCCGCGCTGATGAGCGGCTACTTCGACAACGGGGACGAGCTGCGGGCCGAAGCGGCCGCGGAATTCGTGGTCGGAGCGTGCGAACGGCTCGCGATCTGGTGCGAGCGGCACGAGGAAGTGAGCCCCGAAATGGCCACCGGGTACGCCATGGACGTGCTGTGGAGCGGCCTGCGGGGTCGTGCACGTTAGCCTGCGCGTGCACTAGGCCATCTGGTCGTTACTCACAGCAATCGTGTCCTGTGACACAGAGTTGCTCTACTGTTCTGATGACACGGTAGAAAGTGTGCTGGACTTTCACGGCCGGAGGAGGGGCTCGGGAGTCACGTCACGAAAGTGCGGTGACCGAGTCACGGTTGTGTAAGGATGTTGCGAGGGAGAGGGGTGTGAGGCAGATGGTGGAAACGATCACGGCGACCTACGTGCGGGAAGACGCCGATTGGGCCATCACAGTCAGCGGCCGCGGCAAGGAGCTGACCGCCCGTGAGCCGGGCATCATCGCCGCGCGCGACCGGGCCGACCAGCTGGTCGAGGAGCTCGCCGGCGACGCCAGGACGACGGTGGTGCACCTGCTCAACGGCAGTGCGCTGGACTTCACCAGCGCGTACATGACGGCCCGGCTGACGCTCCCGAAGCTGCCGCCGCTCGAGGTCCCGCCGCCCGGCAGCGTGCCGAAGCAGCAGACTCCGGCTTCGGCGGACAAGAAGCCCCAGCTGCCGCCGAGCAAGCAGCTCCCGAAGGCGGTCGAAGACCGCAAGGCCCCGGCCGAGCCGGCGCCCGCCACGGAGAGCAAGGCGCCGGCGAAGCAGGCCTGAGCGCTACTTGAGGAGCTTGCGCACCAGCAGGACCAGCACGAGGACGCCCGCACCGATCAGCGGGAACTTGACCTTGGGGTTGTCCAGCTTGGCGCGCACGCCGTCCTTGGCCGCGTCGGCGAGCTTCTTCGGGTCGGCCTTGACGGTCAGCTGGTCGAGCGTCGCCGCCAGGGCGGTCCTAGCCTGCTCGATCTCACGCTCGATCGTCTCGGGATCGCGGGCCACGTGTCCTCCTCGCCGCATGGGACTTCCGGGCCCCAACTTAGTCGACCGCCCCGCCGCGTCCGCACGGGCCACGCCGCACCGCTACGCTTCCAGTTGCTGGGGCCCGTAGCCCAATTGGCAGAGGCACATGGTTTAGGTCCATGCCAGTGAGAGTTCGAGTCTCTCCGGGCCCACCCACCCCGACGACCCTCAGCTCCGGAACGTCCGGCGATAGGTGTCCGGCGGCACCCCGACCGTCCGGTTGAAGTGCCGCCGCAGCGTCGTCGCCGTGCCCATGCCGACCGCCTCCGCCACCGCGTCGATGCTCGCGTCCGTGTTCTCCAGCAGCTCCTGGGCCCGGCGGATGCGCAGGTTCAGCAACCACTGCAACGGTGTCGTGACCGTGGCCGAACGGAAGTGCCGGCCCAGGTGGCGGCTGCTCATGTTCGCTTCACGCGCGAGGTCCTCGACCGTCAGCGGCCGGTCGAGGCGGGCCGTGATCCACGGGAGGAGCGCGGCCAGCGGGTGGTCGTCGCGGCTCGGGACCGGGGTCGTGACGAACTGGGCCTGGCCGCCCGCCCGGTGCGGGGGCACCACCAGGCGGCGGGCGATCGCGTTGGCCGCCGCCGGGCCGTGGTCGGCGCGGACCAGGTGGAGGCACAGGTCCATCGCCGCCGCTTTGCCCGCCGAGGTGAGGACCTGGCCGTTGTCCACGTACAGCACGTCCGGGTCCACCGTCACGCCCGGGTAGCGGGCGGCGAGGACGTCCGTGTGGGCCCAGTGCGTGGTCGCGCGCAAGCCGTCCAGCAGGCCGGCCGCCGCCAGCACGAACGCGCCCGTGCACAGCGACGCCAGCCGCGCGCCGCGGGCGTGGGCCGCGCGCACCGCGTCGACCAGGTCGGCCGGCGGGGGCACGTCGACGTCGGCCCAGCCCGGCACGATCACCGTGTCCGCGCGCGCCAGGCGGTCGAGGCCGTGGTCGGGCTCCAGCAGGAACCGGCCCACCCGCACCGGCGCCGAGCCGCAGACCGCGAAGCCGTACCGGGGGTCGTCGCCGAACACCTCGGTGGCGATCGTCAGCTCGAACGACAGCATCCCGTCGGTGGCGGCGAGGGCGACAGCGTGCATGTCCGAAAGTGTACGCAGCACGTCGTTCCGGACACTGGTGACCGCGGTCCACCCTCGCCAGGATTGCCTCATGACTTCGGTACTGGTTTACGGCGCTTATGGGCACACCGGCCGCTTCGTGGTGGCTGAGCTGCGAGAACGCGGATACGACGTGGTCCTTTCCGGACGGAACGCGGCGAAGCTGCCGGGCGGGCGGCCGGCGGCGGCCGACGATCCGGCGGCCCTCGACCGCGCGCTCGACGGCGTCGACGCGGTGATCAACTGCGCGGGCCCGTTCGCCGACACCGCCCTCCCGCTCGTCGAGGCGGCCATCCGCGCCGGCGTCCCGTACGTCGACGTCGCCGCCGAGATCGAGGCGAACCTCGACACCCTCGCGCTGACCGCCGACACCGCGGTGGTGCCCGCGATGGCGTTCTTCGGCGGCCTGGCCGACCTGCTGGCCACGGCGGCGATGGGCGACTGGGCGGCGGCCGACGAGATCCACGTCGCCTACGGGCTCAGCGGCTGGCGCCCGACCGAGGGCACGCTCGCGGCGGGCCGGGTGTCCCGGGAACGCCGTGGCGGCAAGCGCATCCGGTACGCCGGCGGCCGCCTGGAGTACCGCGACGACGCCCTGCCGACGCGCGAGTGGGCGTTCCCCGAGCCGCTCGGCTCGCGGCCGGTCTTCGGCGAGTTCTCGATGGCCGACATCGTGACCATCCCGCGGCACCTCGAGGTCCGCGACGTCACCAGCTACATGACGGTCGACGCGGCACAGGGCCTGGCGGCGGCCGGCGAGCGCGACGCGGCCGAGACGTTCGTGGTGGACGTCGTGGTGCGCGCCGGCGACGACGAGCGCCGGATCGTGGCGCGCGGCGAGGACATCTACGCGGTGAGCGCGCCGCTGGCGGTGGAAGCGGTGGACCGGATCCTGACCGGGCGGACGAAGGTGAAGGGCGTCGCCACGGCGGGCGAGATGTTCGACGCGGCCGACTTCCTCCGGGCGCTGGCGCCGCACATCACGGTGGAGCGGGCGAGTTAGGGTTCACCGTGCAGTCGTACGGGTTCGTGGGCACCGGGGAGCTCACCGCGGCGATCGTCGAAGGCCTCAGCGGGGGAACTCCGCCGCAGGTCTTCCTCTCGCCGCGCAACCACGGCATCGCCCACGACCTGGCCGGCCGGTTCCCGAACGTGCGGATCTGCGGCAGTAACCAGGAAGTGCTCGACCGCACCGCCGTCGTCGTGATCGCCGTGCGGCCGCAAATCGCCCAGGACGTCTTGGCGGACCTCGCCTTCCGCCCGGACCACGTCGTGGTGAGCGCGGTCGCCGGGGTCGCCCTCGCCGAGCTGCGAGCCCGGGTGTCGCCGGCCGAGCGGGTCGTCCGGGCGATCCCGCTGCCGACCGCGAGCCGCCGCGCGAGCTGCACCGCGGTGTACCCGGAGGACGCCGTCGCCCGCGCGCTCTTCGAGAGCGTCGGCGAAGTGGTCGTCCCCGAAAGCGAAAGCGCCCTGGCCACCTTCAGCGCGGCCACCGCCACCTTCGCGGCACACCTCGACCAGCTCGCCACCATCGCCGCCTGGATGACCGGGCACGGCGTCTCCCCCGAAGCCGCGAACGCTTACGTGGCCCACGTTTTCGGCGAGCTCGGCCACACCCTCCGCCGGCACGGTGGCACCCTCGGCGAGCTGGCGGCCAAGCACATGACGCCCGGCGGCATCAACGAACAGTTCCGGACCGCGCTGCGGGAAGCCGGCGTCCCCGCCCACATCGAGAAGAGCCTCGACGACGTCCGCGCCCGCCTGACGACTCGATAGCGGACGCCGCTGCCCCGGGGTCCGATCCGTTCAAGACGGCCGGCCGGGCGGGGTGCGACGCTGGCGGCATGTCCGTGAACCTTCCTGCGGCGGCGTCCTTCATGGCGACGCACGCCCGCCTCCTCGACCGCCGCCGTTTCGAGCTGCTCGGCGGCGCCACCGACGCCGACGCGGTGCTGGCCGCCGTCGACGGCTACCGCAACCCCGACGGCGGCTACGGCTGGGGCCTCGAACCGGACCTGCGCGCGCCGGAAAGCCAGCCCGGCGGCGCCCTCCACGCCTTCGAGGTGTTCGAGGAGATCGCTCCGGCCACGACGCCGCACGCGGCGAAGCTCTGCGACTGGCTGGCGACGGCGTCCCGTCCGGACGGCGGCCTGCCGTTCGCGCTGCCCGTGGCGGACCCCGCCGGCTGCGCTCCCTTCTGGACCCAGGCCGATCCGGCGGAAGCCACGCTGCAGAGCACCGCGTTCACCGCCGGTGTGGCCCTGCGCGTCGCCCGGCACGACCGGGCCGTGCGAGAGCACCCGTGGCTGGCCGCGGCGACGCGGTACTGCTTCCGCGCCATCCGCGAGCTTTCCGCGCCACCGCATGCGATCGCGTTGTCTTTCGCGGTGCAGTTCGTCGACGCGGCACACGAACTCCACGAAGAGGCGCCCGCGCTCCTGGAGCACCTCGCCGCGTTCGTCCCGGCCGACGGACTGGCCCCGGTGGACGGTGGTTCGGCGGGCGAAACCCTCCGTGCCTTGGATTTCGCGCCGTGGCCGGACCGCCCGGCGCGCGCGTTGTTCGCCGGTGACGTCGTCGACGCCGAACTGCGGCGGCTCGCGGCTGCGCAACAGGACGACGGCGGCTGGCGGGTGGATTTCGCGAGCTTCTCGCCCGCCGCGTCGCTCGAATGGCGCGGGTACGCGACGGTCCGTGCGGTGACGATCCTGCGCCGTCACGGTCTGGCCTGAACTTCTACACCAGCGATATCGACGTTCACCCGACCGTGGTAAGTCGGGAGTGGACAGCCGCCCGCGCCTTCCGGCGTGCGTGACCGAACGCGTACTGTGACGGGGTAAACCGGCCCCCGGAGGTGCAGCATGGCGTCGCGCAACCCGTTGCGCTGGTTCGCCCGCTGGGCGGACTGGTTCGAGGAGCGCGGCGTGTACGTGCCCGGCGAGGAGAGCCGCGCGGTCGACCCGGTCCGGGATTTCGGCTGGCTGATGGCGGCGTGGGTGGCCGGCGTCGCGATCTTCATCCTGTTGTTCGCGCTCGCGGTTTAAGTGGCATGTGGCCAGAGATTGTCACCAGCCGTGCCGTTCCGGTCACGGATTGGCCACGGGGTGGCACCAGGTGCGCGACAACCCCCGGTTGCGCCTCGTAACCGCGCGCGATCACGGCCAGAGTGGAGCGGGTTCCCCCGGCAATCCCCCGTTGCCGACGGCACCCGACCCGCCGACTGGAGTACCCGCAATGGCGCTCGCGCGCACCCGCAAGATCATGTTCACCGCAGGACTGCTCAGCCTGGCGGTGGCGTGCGGGGTTCCTTCGGCTCACGAGGGCACCGCGGCCCTCGGCGCGGCCGGCTCCCCCGCGGGCGCCGGCGCCTCGGCCGCGCCGGCGGCCAACGACCTCAAGTTCGGCGCCGACCACCGGTTCGCCAGCGGCCTCACGATCTCGGTCGGCTCCCCCCAGTCGTTCCGGCCCAGCCCGTCGGCGTACCCGCAGAGCCCGCGCGGCGCGGCGTTCGACGTCCAGCTGACCAACGACGGCTCGACGACGTACAAGCTCTCGGGCCTCAACGTGACCGCCACCGCGCGCGGCGCCGCGGTCAAGCAGGTCGTGGACACCACCCAGGGTTTCACCGGGATCACCGACGCGGGCAAGGACGTGCTGCCGGGCCGCTCGGTGCACATCACGCTGGCGTTCGCGGTACCGCGCGAGCAGACCCAGCTGCGGCTGCAGATCCGCCCGAGCGCGACGGAAGCCGCCGCGGTCACCTACTGCGGCCCTGCCTGACGTTAGGCTCGGAGCATGACCGAGCGCCTTTCCCCCGGTGACGAAGCCCCGGACTTCACCCTGCCCGACAGCGAGGGCGAGGAAGTGTCCCTGCGCGACTTCCGCGGCCGGTCCGTGGTGGTGTACTTCTACCCGGCGGCGAGCACACCGGGCTGCACCAAGCAGGCCTGCGACTTCCGCGACAACCTCGCCGAGCTGAACGACGCCGGCTACCAGGTCATCGGCATCTCGCCGGACACGCAGGCGAAGCTCGCGAAGTTCGTCTCGAACGAAGGCCTCACGTTCCCGCTGCTGGGCGACCCCGAGAAGACGGTCATCGAGGCGTGGGGCGCGTACGGCGAGAAGAAGAACTACGGCAAGACGTACCTGGGCGTGATCCGTTCGACGTTCGTCGTCGACCCGGAGGGCAAGATCGCCCACGCCTTCTACAACGTCCGCGCAACCGGCCACGTGGCCAAGCTGATCCGGGACCTCGGCCTGGCGTCCTGAGGCGCGCCACCCGATCGCAGGCTTGCCGCCGCCCCGTTCCGCAGGAATCATCCGGCGGTCGGAGGGCGGGGAGGACGCATTGACAAGCCTGGAGGGGCCGGCCCTGAAACTGGGCGGCCAGATCGCTTCGGCGGCGGCGAAGTCGTGGCTGCAACGCCGGAAGGCCGGTGTCGCGAGGTCTGCCGACCTGGTCGACCTGGCGGCGGGTGAGCTGAAGGGGCCGCTGGAGCGGGCCAAGCTGGAGAACCTCGTCCAGCACATCGGCATGCAGGTGGCCGAACAACTGGAGCCGGTCCTCGCCGACCGCTTCTCGACGTTGCCGCCGCACGAGATCGAGGCAGCGTTCCTCGCGGTGGAAGACGCCTTGACGAAGGCGGACCTGTCCGACGAGGCGTTGCTGGCGGCGAACGCGGATCCCGAGCAGCTGGCCCGGAAGATCCGCGGCGACCTCTCGCGCGAACGACTCCTCGCCCCGAAGGCGGCCGCACTGTACGAGCTGGCGCTGGACCAGGCGTGCCGCCACCTCGTGCAGGTGGTCCGGCACCTGCCGTCGTTCCAGCCCCGGGCACTCGCCGCGGTGCTGGGACAGCTCGCACGGCAAAGCGAACAGCTGGAAGAGCTGCTGGCCCGGGTGCCGAAGACGAGCCTCGCCGCCATCGAGGGCGTCGACCACGACGCCGAGTTCGAAGCGGCGTACCTGCACCTGCTGGCCCGTGACCTCGACCGGCTCGAGCTGCTCGGCCTGACGATGGACGACCAGCCCGCGCTGCCGTTGACGGTCGCCTACCTCAGCTTGAGTGTTTCCACCGAAAGCGAGCGGCGACGACCGAGCCACCGAAAGGACGAGCTGTGGTTCAAGAAGCGGCACAACCGGGACGGTAACGCCAATATGCGCGTCGAGAGCGCGCTCGGCGAGTCGACCCGAATCCTCGTGCGCGGCGAGGCCGGCTCGGGAAAGACGACGCTGCTGGACTGGCTGGCGGTGACCGCGGCGCGCGCCGAGTTCACCGGGAAACTCGCCGATTGGAACGGCCGGGTGCCGTTCCCCATCCGGCTGCGGAGCTTCGCCGCCGAGCCACTGCCGCGGCCGGAGGAGTTCGTCCCGCACATCGCGCCGATGCTGGCACCGCCGGAAGGCTGGGCTCGGCGGGTCCTCGAAGCCGGCCGGGCCATGGTGCTGGTCGACGGCGTCGACGAGGTCGGGGCCAACCACCGCCGGGAGGTCAAGGCCTGGTTGCGGAAGCTGTCGCTGGCCTTCACCGACACCCTGTTCGTCGTCACGTCCCGGTCGGCCGCGGCCGACCAACGCTGGTTGGCCGCGGAAGGCTTCGACTGCGTCCTGCTGGAGTCGATGAGCGCCGACGACATCGAGGCACTGGTGACCCGCTGGCACCGGGCCGCAGCAGCCGGCGGCACAGTCCGGCCCGGCACCGATCTCTCGGCGGTACAACGGCGGCTGCTCAACCAGCTCGACAGCCGACCACACCTGCGGACACTCGCCGCGAGCCCGTTGCTGTGCGCCATGCTGTGCGCGCTGAACCTGGCCCACCGGTCGGAGCTGCCGCGTGACCGGATGGACCTGTACCGCAAGGCGCTGTCGATGCTGCTCCACCTGCGCGATGCGGAACGCCGGATAGGCGTGCTCCTCACCGAGGCGCAAAAGCAGGTCCTGCTCGGCGATCTGGCGTGGCGCCTTTCCCTGGCTTCGAAAGTGGAGTTGTCCAAGGACCGCGCGCGCGAGCACATCGCCCGGCGGCTGCCATCGTTGCCGCACGTCGACCACACGCCGGACGAGGTACTCAACCACTTGCTCGAACGAAGCGGTGTGTTGCGCGAACCGGTACCGGATCGCGTGGACTTCGTGCACCGGACGTTCCAGGAGTGCCTGGCGGCGAACGAGGCGACCGAGCAGGACCACGTGGAGACGCTGATCGATCGAGCCCACCTGGATACCTGGTGGGAGACGATCGTGATGGCCTGCGGCCATGCAAAACACCATCAGGCGGGGAAGCTGCTCCGGGGAATTCTGGACCGCGCCGACGAGGACCCTCGGTACGCCCGGCACCTGCGGCTCCTGGCGGCGGCCTGCCTGGAAACGGTGAGCAATGCCGAGCCCGCGGTCATCAGCCGAGTGGAAGATGTCATCAAGGAGACTCTGGTACCGCCACGAAGTATCCGCGAAACTCAGTCGTTGGCGACCATCGGACGGCGGGTGTTGAGGTACTTGCCCCCGAGCTTGGACGGGTTGTCGGACGCGGTCGCGGCAGCCTCGGTTCGGACCGCGGCACTGACCGCGGGGAACGACGCGTTCGAACTCCTGCGCAGTTATGCCCAGGACTCCAGGCAAGTTGTCCAGTTCCAGCTATCTCGAGCGTGGCGGTATTTCGACCCCGAACGATTCGCCACGGAGGTGCTGTCCGACTCGCCCCTCGCCAACGGAACACTGCAGGTCTTCGCGACCCGAATGCTGCCCCACACTCGCGAGCTCAAGCACCTGACTAAAGTCTACGCATTACTTCCCAGTTCGGAAGAACAGGCGAACTTCGAATTCCTCGAGAACGTTCCGCACCTGAGAGGCCTCAGCGTACACCTCCCCGACGACGCCGTCATCGACGTGACACCGCTGTGCGTTCAGCGCGAAATCGAAGACATCTCCCTGTATTTCGCGCACCGGTACACGAACACAGCCAGACTGGGAAAGATTTCCTCACTGAAGTCGCTGACCCTGTTCCGCAACTCACCCTGGCAGAGCATAGAATCACTCGGAAAACTCCACCAGATCGAGGAATTACACCTCGACCAGGTTCACCACCTCAACGGAATCGACGCACTCGCCCCGCTTGCCCGCCTCAAGAAAGTCGGACTCTGGGACTGCGCCGACCGAACTTTTCGTGGCAGCGCGAGCCTGACTTCAGTCACTTCCACCCTGCTCTCGAACAGGTATCAAAAAGAAAAGAGGACGATTTCAGCGGAAGCGATCTGCAACACGTTTCCGAATGTCCGAGAACTGGAACTCAACGGCATCGTCCTCGACGAAGTGGGCCCGATGAGCGAACTTCCGGTCACACACCTGTCGATCACGGATCTCGACCATCTTGACACCCGCAGGCTCGCTTTGCTGCCCGGCTTGCGGCGACTGTACCTGGCCCACATCGAGGACCCGGTGGACTTGACGCCTTTCGCGGGCCTCGAAATAGGCATCGTCCTGGACAACGTCAAGCGCTCGGATTCGACGCAACTCGGACCCGGCGTTCAGCTGGCGACTTCGGTTTAGACTAAGAAGTCAGTTCAGAATAAATTTTCGGATGCAGATGATCGGGCAGCTCAGAGGCGGGTATGGCCTGGTGGTCCGTCGGCTCGTCGTTCGGTATTGATGCGGGGTTGCCGTAAGGTCGTGCGCGAGCGACTTGGGGGGCCAGGGCGATACAGGTGACTGCAAGATCACACCGAGTCTGCTACCTTCTACAGGTGTTCAATCGCAGGCAAAACGTGCAAAACGAGGCGGTAGCTCGCCGGATGAGGTCATTTTTCAACACCCTTTCACCGGATGACAAAAAGCGCCCAGCCGACGTAACCAGTAGATACGTTGAACATCTCTGGGATCAGCACGGGAAAGGCGGGGTCAAAGGAACGCGAAATCTAAAGAAGTCGCGTTTTCATGTGTCAATAGCACTGGGAAACAGCAGCAAAGGCTTGGCTGATCTGACGAAACGCGCCGTATTGATATCTGACACTCTACTACTGTCGCATGACTGGGCTGGAAAATTCTACCCATTGAGCCCCACAATTGACGAGGTCGACTTTGCCGCTGGCGGCAAAGAAGGCGCATTCGCCGGATCTATAATAAGACAAAACCGAGACGGTCGGGAGTTGGTCGGCGGTTTCCGTTGTCCGGATCGCGACGCCACTGGACGCTGGATCCTCGACGCCGAACCGCTCCTCAAGTCTGGTCTCGCATGGTATCTGCCCAGCTACAGCGACGCCACCTATCCCACGCGTTATGGAGAAAGATACGGGCGCGCTAGCGAAATTAGACGGGAACTCAGCACCTATGACTTCCTGATTCGCAACGGACGAGCCGTTGACTGCTCGGGCGTCGAAGCGATCAAGAGTCGAACAGTTCGCCCAGTTCTACACACTGAACTACCATTCCTGGAGGGTGTCAATCTAAGCGATTTCGGAAAAATCACCATAGGCGAATTCGATGCCTACACCGCCTTTCGTGATTTTCTCCGACTACGCTTGCTGGAGCTAGACGATGCGATCAACGATATCCAGTCCGAGCGCGCCCTCGTGAAGATCGGGTTGGAAATCAACGACGGGATCCGGTCCATCGGAATCGATTTGAGCAAAGCCAGCCGAAAGCGGGCAGTCGCCTCCACCGGCGCGGTGCTCGGCACCGTGGGGGCTGTCCTTATCGCGGTCTACGGCCCCGCGCTTGCCAGCGCAGTCGCCACACTCGGCGCTTCCGGTGGAATTTGGGGCGTCATCAACGCCACGACCGAATACAACAAACGGGCTTTCCGTCACAACAAATGGTACTACGTGTGGATGCTGACCAAAGCTCGCCAATCAGACTATCTCTAAGGGGTCAGTTCAGAATAAGTCGGCGTGTCGCCTTTGCTGGGCTGCAGGGATTTCCGGCATCGTGGTATGCGCGAGGAGGTTCTGACCGACCAGTTGTGAGAGCGGCGGCTCGAGCCGCTCCTTCCGGTATACCCGCGGCGGTTCCGCTACCCGGGCCGCAAGCGCGCTGATGACCGCGCCGCACTGGAAGACATCCTGTACGTGATCCGCACCGGTATCGGCTGGAACCGCCTGCCGACAGCGCTGTTCGGCGCCTCGGGGGCCACCTGCTGGCGGCGGCTGACCGAATGGCACGAAGCCGGCCTCTGGCAGCAACTGCACGAACGCCTGCTCGCCGAGCTACGTGCCGCCGCGCTGCTGGACCTCTCCGCCGCGTTGGTCGACTCCACCCACCTGCGGGCGCTCAAAGGGGGGACCACACCGGACCCAGCCCAGTCGACCGCCGCAAACTCATTCTGAACTGACCTCTAAGCCAGATCCCGCAGCGCCGGCACCAGCGCCCGCAAAGCCAGCCCCCGGTGCGAAACCGCGTCCTTCTCCGCCGGCTCCATCTCCGCCGACGTCCGGTTCTCGCCGTCCGGCCGGAAGATCGGGTCGTACCCGAACCCGTTCGTCCCGCGCCGCGAGCGCACGAGCGTCCCCCGCCACTCGCCGCGGACCACCGTCTCCTCGCCCGACGGCAACACCAGCGCCGCGACGCACACGAACTGTGCCCCGCGTCGCTCGTCCGGCACGTCGGAAAGCTGTCCCAGCACCAGATCCAGGTTCGCGTCGTCGTCCCCGTGCCGCCCGGACCACCGCGCCGACAGCACTCCCGGCATCCCGTTCAACGCGTCGACGGCGATACCCGAGTCATCGGCGATGGAAGGCAACCCCGTCGCAGCAACGGCGTCACGAGCCTTCGCGACCGCGTTGCCCTCGAAGTCCGGCGCCGTCTCGGGCGCCTCCGGGAACGAAGGCACGTCGGCAAGACCGATCACCTCGATGCCCGCAAGGCCTTCCGCGGCAACGATCCGCCGCAGTTCGCCGAGCTTCTTCGCGTTGCGCGTAGCCAGAAGCAGCTTCGTCACTTCGAGCCCTTCTTCTTGTCCGGACGCGGCTCCGGCAGCTCGCCCGGGTACGGCAGCGCCAGGGCCTCGTTCTGCAAGCGGGTCAGTTCCGCGCACCCGGCCAGCGCCATGTCCAGCATCGTGTCCAAAGTGGACCGGGCGAAGGTGGCGCCCTCGCCGGTGCCCTGAACCTCGATCAACGTGCCCGCGTCCGTGGCCACCACGTTCATGTCGACCTCGGCGCGCGAGTCCTCTTCGTACGGCAGGTCCAGCCGGACGCGGCCGTCGACCACGCCGACGCTCACCGCCGCCACCGAGGACGACAGGGGCTGCGGGTCGTTGAGCCGGTTCGCCGCGGCCAGCCACGTGATCGCGTCCGCCAGGGCCACGTAACCGCCGGTCACCGCGGCCGTGCGGGTGCCGCCGTCGGCCTGGATGACGTCGCAGTCGATGACGATCGTGTTCTCGCCCAGGGCCGCCAGGTCGATGCAGGCGCGCAGCGACCGGCCGATCAGCCGCGAAATCTCGTGCGTGCGGCCGCCGATCCGGCCCTTCACCGATTCGCGGTCACCGCGGGT
The DNA here is from genome assembly GCF_002155975.1 of Amycolatopsis kentuckyensis. GTDB lineage: Bacteria > Actinomycetota > Actinomycetes > Mycobacteriales > Pseudonocardiaceae > Amycolatopsis > Amycolatopsis kentuckyensis. The sequence goes on along the minus strand of NZ_MUMI01000074.1, from coordinate 22,196 downwards.
GTTGGTCGCCGACGGCAGCATCGCGTACTCCGCCGTCACCCAGCCGAGGCCGGAGCCGGCCCGCCAGCGCGGCACCCCTTCGGTGACGCTCGCCGCGCACAGCACCCGCGTGTTGCCGAATTCGATCAGCACCGACCCCGCCGGCCACTGCTGGAACCCCCGGGTGATCCTGATGTCACGGAGCTGGTCGTCGTTCCTGCCATCTTTACGAGCCACAGGTGCACTCTATGACCGGCCCGCTCAGACGTCGTAGACGGCACCCTGCTTGACGACCTCCGCACCGGGAAACCCGGCCGAGGCCTCGGCCAGCACCGCCCCGGCGTCGGTCCACGGCGCGATGTGCGTCAGCAGCAGCCGCCCGACCCCGGCGTCGCGGGCCAGCTCGCCGGCCTGCTTGCCGGACAGGTGCACCCCGGCCGGCCGCTCGGACGAGTCCGTCCAGGACGCTTCGGCGAGCAGCAGGTCGACGCCGTCGGCGAGCTCGTTCAGGGCCCGGCACGGGCCGGTGTCGCCGGTGAACGCCAGGATCCGGCCGCCGTAGGAGATCCGCAGGCCGTACGCCGGGGTCGGGTGGTCGACCTCGACCGCGAGGACTTCGAACGGCCCGATCCGGAACGGCTCGGGCCGCAGCGGCCGGAAGTCGTAGACGTCGGAGAGGTCCGTGACGACCCGCTCGGTCTCGTTGGGCGCGTACGCGTTGGCCAGCCGGACCGGCGCGTCCGGCGGGGCGTACAGCGGCAGCAGGCGCGGGCGCGCCGGGTACGGCGGCGCCGGGTGGTAGCGCCGCAGGACGGTGAGCGCGCTGACGTCGGCACAGTGGTCGGGGTGCAGGTGCGTGAGCACGAGCGCGTCCAGGTCGAACGGGTCGGCCACGGCCTGCAGCTGCGCGAGCGTGCCGTTGCCGAGTTCGAGGCCGAGCAGGAAACCCTCCGCCTCGACCAGGTAACCGGACGCGGCGGCGTTCGGCCCGGGGATGCTGCCGGAGCACCCGAGGATGGTCAGTCGCACGACGACACCCTAAGCGTCCACCGCCGCGATCACGCGGTGGTGGGAGCCAGGACACCCGGGGCGAACCCCATGAACCGCTGGGCGAGCCGGGTGAACGGCTCGGCCGAGCCGGTGGCGACGAACTCGTGCCGCGGCGGGGTCTCCCGCGCGGTCAGCAGGTCCCGCTCGGTGAGCACGCGGACGAGGTCCTTCGCCGTCTCGTCGGCGCTCGAAACCAGCGTCACTTCCTGGCCCATCACGATCTGCAGCACGCCCTGCAGCAGCGGGTAGTGCGTGCAGCCGAGCACGAGCGTGTCGACCTGGGCGTCGAGCAGCGGCTGGAGGTAGCCCTGGGCCAGCCCGAGCACCTGGCGCCCGGTCGTGATGCCGCGCTCGACGAAGTCGACGAACCGCGGGCAGGCGACGCTGGTGAGCGTGATGTCCGGCGCCGCGGCGAAGGCGTCTTCGTAGGCCCGCGACCGCACGGTGCCCTCGGTGCCGATCACGCCGACGCGGCCGGTGTGCGTCGCCACGACGGCACGGCGGGCGGCGGGCAGGACGACCTCGATCACCGGGACGTCGTAGCGCTCGCGGGCGTCGCGCAGGCAGGCCGCGGACGCCGTGTTGCAGGCGATCACCAGCGCCTTGACGCCGCTCTCGACCAGCTCGTCGAGCGCCGCGAGGGCGTAGCTGCGGGCGGTGGCGATCGGGAGCGGGCCGTACGGGTTGTGCGCCGTGTCGCCGACGTAGCGGAGCTGCTCGGCGGGCAGCTGCTCCAGGATCGCCCTCGCGACCGTCAGCCCGCCGACGCCGGAATCGAACACGCCGATCGGGGCATCAGCGGGCGGAGACGTCACACTTCGAGGTTACCCGGGGCCGTCTTGCCGGACCGCCGGGTGGTCAGCCAGGCCGCGAGGACGCCGGCCAGCGCGCCGAAGAGGTGGCCCTGCCAGGAGACGCCGGGGTTGCCCGGCAGCAGCCCGGCCAGCATGCCGCTCCACACGCCGAGCAGGACGACGGCGACCACGATCTGCCCGGCCGCGCGGTTGAACAGCCCGCGGACCAGCAGGTAGGCGAGCCAGCCGAAGGCCAGGCCGGACGCGCCGACGGTGACGCCGTCCGCGGGTCCGATCAGCCACACGCCGAGCCCGGAAACCACCCAGATGATGGCCGTGACCAGCGCGAACCGGCCGATGCCTGCCGCCATCGCGAGGAAGGAGAACAGCAGCACCGGGACGGTGTTCGCGAACAGGTGCGACCAGCCGGCGTGCAGGACCGGGGCGAACAGCACGCCGTCCAGCCCGGACAGCGACCGCGCGTGGATGCCGCCCTGGTCGAGGTCGCCGGGGAGGATCACGTCGACCAGCTCGACCAGGTACAGGAGCAGGGTGAACGACAGCGCGACGATCGCGGCCGCCAGCGGTTTCGGCGGCAGCACGCGCTTGGCGGCGTCGGTTTCCGGGGCGGGGTGCAAGGTGCTCACACTTCGAGGCTACGTCCGGCCACCGCCCCTTCACCTCGGGTGAAATCCCTGATCCCCCGGTTTTGTCGGTGGTCCCGGCTAGCTTGTCGGGCATGGACGTCACCGGTTATCTCGCGCGGCTCGGCCTCGATCCCGAGCCGCCGGGTCTGGGTGCGCTGCGGCGGCTGCACGCGGCGCACGTCGAACGCGTGCCGTACGAGGCGCTGGAGGTGCAGCTCGGGCGGCCGACCCCGCTCGAGCCGTCCGTGTCGCTGGCGCGGATCCTGCGCGGCCGCGGCGGGTACTGCTACCACCTGAACGGGGCGTTCTCGGCGTTGCTGGCGGCGCTCGGCTACCAGGTCACCCGGCACCTGGGCGGGGTGCAGGGCAGTGCGGACGCGCCGAACGTCGACCGGAACCACCTGGCGCTGTCCGTCACCGGGCTGCCGGACGCCCCGGAGACGGCCTGGCTGGCCGACGCGGGGCTCGGGGACGGCCCGCACGAGCCGCTCCCCCTCCGGGAAGGCACCTACGTGCAGGGCCCGCACACCTACCGGTTGCGGCCGTCGGAGGTGGCGCCTGGCGGCTGGCGGTTCGAGCACGACCCCTCGGGCAGCTTCACCGGCATGGACTTCGCGCCCGGCGTCGCGGAGCTGGCGGACTTCGCGGAGAAGCACGCCTGGCTGTCCACGGCACCCGAGTCCGGGTTCGTGCGGGTCTGCGTGGTGCAACGGCGGGACGCGACGGGGGTGGACAGCCTGCGCGCGCTCACCTTGGACCGGCACGGCGCCAAGGAGCTGATCGGCTCACCGGGCGACTGGTGGGCGGCCGCGGGTGACGTGTTCGGCATCCCGGCGGCACTGTTCACGGCGGAGGAGCGCGAGCGCCTGTGGCGGCAGTGCGTGGCGCAGCACGAGGCTCACGTCGGCGGCAGGGGCAGCGAGGTGGTGCCCAGCGCGTAGTCCACCGCCGCCTCGGCGTGCAGGCGGGTCGTGGGGAACGTCGGCACCGGGCTGTCCTCCGGGCTGACGAGCAGCTCGATCTCGGTGCAGCCGTAGATGACGCCCTCGGCACCGGCTTCGACGAGCCGCGCGATCACGCCGCGGTAGGCCTCTCTCGAGGTGTCTTCGACGACGCCGAGCACCAGCTCGTCGTAGATGATCCGGTGCACCAGGTCGCGGTCTTCGGCGCTGGGCACGAGCACGTCGAGCCCGTGCGCGGCGAGGCGGTCGCGGTAGAAGGGCTGCCCCATGGTGAAGCCGGTCCCGAGCAGCCCGACGCGGCGGGCGCCGGCGGCCTTGACGGCCGCGGCGGTGGCGTCGCCGAGGTGCAGCAGCGGGATGCCGAGGCCGTCTTCCAGCTGTGCGGCGACCTTGTGCATGGTGTTGGTGCAGAGCACGACGAAGTCGGCCCCGGCCGCTTCGAGGGCCTTGGCGGCCCGGTTCAGCTCCGCACCGGCGTCGTCCCAGCGTCCCTCGGCCTGCATGCCTTCGATCGCAGCGAAGTCGACGGAGTAGAGGACGGTGTGCGCGGAGTGGAACCCGCCGAGCACGGCCTTCACCCGCTCGTTGACCAGCCGGTAGTACTCGATCGAGGATTCCCAGCTCATCCCGCCCAGCAGCCCGATGACCTTCATACTCCCAGCATGCCCGAACCGCGCACGGCGTTCGCCGGGGTGTCGACCGTCCTGGTCACCGACGGTGCTTCGGCTGTACTGGTCGACGGCTTCTTCTCACGGCCGTCCCCGCTGAAGATGGCGACGCGCGTGGCGCCGGACCGCCGCCGGATCGAGGAGGCCCTGCGGCGCCTCGGGGTCACGGCGCTGGACGCCGTCCTGGTCGCGCATTCCCACCTCGACCACGCCATGGACGCACCGGTCGTCGCGCAGCTGACCGGCGCCACGCTGGCCGGGTCGGCGTCGACGCGCCGGATCCAGGAGGGCTACGGGCTGGCCGGCGAGCCGTTCGAGGAGCTGGTGCCGGGCCGGCCGGCCGGGTTCGGCGCGTTCACCGTGACCCCGGTCGACGCCCGGCACAGCGAGGGCGACCGGGTGCCCGGCGAGATCACCGAGCCGGTCCGGCTGCCGGCCAGGACCAAAGCGTTCCGGACCGGCCGCTGCTACTCGTTCCACATCGCCCACCCGGCGGGCAGCGTCCTGGTCCACGCGTCGGCGAACTTCGTGCCCGGCGCGCTCGCCGGCTTCCGGGCCGACGTCGTCTACCTCGGTGTCGGGCAGGCGGGAAAGCGGACCGAGCAGTGGCGGGAACGGTACTGGCGCGAGACCGCCGGAGCCGTCGGCGCGCGGACCGTCCGGCCGATCCACTGGGACGCGTTCTGGCGGCCGCTGAGCAAGCCGCTCAAGCGGCTGCCGAAGGCGTTCGACGACCTGGGCGCCACCATGGCCACCTTCGAGCGGCTGGCCGACGGCGTCGACCTCGCCCTGCCCGAGCTGTGGCGGCTCGAGTAGCTCAGGCCCAGAGCTGCCCGTCGAGCCGCTCGGCCGCCTCGTCGAGCGACCCCGCGTAAGCGCCCGTGGACAGGTACTTCCACCCGGCGTCCGCGACGACGAACGCGACGTCCGCCTGCTCACCGCGGGCCGCGGCCTTCTCGGCCACCGCCAGCGCCGCGTGCAGCACCGCACCCGTCGAGATGCCCGCGAAGATGCCTTCGTGCTCCAGGAGCTCCCGGGTGCGCCGCAACGCGTCGTACGCCCCCACGGAGAAGCGGCCGTTGAGCACCGAAGCGTCGTACAGCTCCGGCACGAACCCCTCGTCGAGGTTGCGCAGGCCGTACACCAGCTCGCCGTAGCGCGGCTCGGCCGCGATGATCTGGACGTCCGGCTTGGCCTCGTGCAGGTAGCGGCCGACCCCCACCAGCGTCCCGGTCGTGCCGAGGCCGCCGACGAAGTGCGTCAGCGTCGGCAGGTCCTTGAGCAGCTCCGGGCCCGTGCCGCGGTAGTGCGCGTCGGCGTTGGCCGGGTTGCCGTACTGGTAGAGCATCACCCAGTCCGGGTTGGCCTCCGCGAGCTCCTTCGCCCGCCGGACGGCCTCGTTCGAGCCGCCCGCGGCCGGGGAGAACACGATCCGCGCGCCGTAGGCCTGCAGCAGCTGTTTGCGCTCGGTGGAGGTGTTCTCCGGCATCACGCAGACCAGCCCGTAGCCCTTGAGCTTGGCGGCCATGGCCAGCGAGATCCCGGTGTTGCCCGACGTCGGCTCCAGGATCGTGGAGCCGCGCCGCAGCTTGCCTTCACGCTCGGCGGCTTCGATCATCGCCAGCGCGGGCCGGTCCTTGATCGAGCCGGTCGGGTTGCGGTCCTCCAGCTTCGCCCACAGGCGCACATCGTGCGTCGGGGAGAGCCGGGGCAGCCCGACCAGCGGGGTGCCGCCGAGCGCGTCGAGCAGGGACTCGAAGCGAGCCATCGATCAGCCACCGGCCACGGCGGGGAGGATGGTCAGGGTGTCGCCGTCCTTGACCTCGGCCTCGAGGCCACCCGAGAAGCGCACGTCCTCGTCGTTGACGTAGACGTTGATGAAGCGGTGCAGCTTCTCCTCCTTGACCAGGCGCGCCTTGATGCCGGCGTGCCGGGACTCGACGTCGTCGATGATCTCGAGCACGGTCGCGCCCTTCGCCTCGACGGACTTCTCGCCGCCGGTGTGGGTGCGCAGGATCGTCGGGATGGAGACGGTCACGGCCATGGGTTCTTTACCTCCGGTGGGTTCTTACACGCAGACGCCGGTGGCGCGGCGGTTTATTCCGATCGGGTCAGTCGACGATCTCGACGGGCTCTTCGGTGATCTCGGCGTCCACGATCCGGTACGACCGGAATTCGTGCACCTCGGGGTCCCGGGTGGAGACGAGCACGTAGTGCGCGTCCGGCTCGGCCGCGATGTTCGCGTCGGTCCGCGACGGGTAGGCCTCGGTGGCGGTGTGCGAGTGGTAGATGACCACCGGCACCTCGTCGTTCGCGGCCATCTCGCGGTAGAGCTTCAGCAGGTCACCGGAGTCGAACTCGTAGAACGTCGGCGACCGGGCCGCGTTCAGCATCGGGATGAACCGCTCGGGGGAATCCGAGCCTTCGGGCCCGGCGATCACCCCGCACGCCTCGTCGGGGTGGTCACGACGGGCGTGGGCGACGATCTCGTCGACGAGTTCACGGCGGATCCTGAGCACACCGATATCTTAGGTGGTGGACAAAGCGGGTCCAGATGATGAGATATACCGCTCACCAGCGGTTCTTGGGACACTGGCGGCGTGCCGCTGTCGTCGAAAGTACGCGATCGGTGCCGGATGTACCTCGGCACGGACGAGCGGATCCAGTACGTGATCCCCGGGATGTCGCTGTACGTGAACCGCATGCGCCTGCGGGTGGGCTTCCTGATCATGGTGACCGACCGGCACGTGACGCTGCTGGCCTGCAGCCGGTGGACCTTGAACCGCCCGAAGCAGATCTGGGAGCGCCTGCCGCGCGACACCGAGCTGGGCCCGCTGGAGATCCACCCGTCGCTGGGGCCGATCCTGTCCGTCGGCGGGATCGACATGGAGATCGACGAGGAGTACGTGAGCGCCGTACGCGCGGCGAACCTGGAGATCAGCGGCGACGCCCTGCCCGAGGACCCCTACCCGGGCGCCTGAGCCGCGAAATCGGTCACGGCGCCGGGGTCGCGTGCAGGCCGCGGACCTGCAGGGCGGCGACGAAGTCCTCCGCCGGCCCGGGCGTTACGCGAACGCCTCCGGCCAGACGTCCCGGTAGGCAGGCACCCCGCCGGCCGTGGTCGCCGCCAGGAGCCCGTGCACCATCGCCCGTGCGAACACCCGCGCCGCCGCCGAGCACAGCGCGTCCAACGCCACGGGCCGGGCCGCCGCACCGAACGGGCCGCTCGCGCCCGGCAGCTCGTGCGCGCCCGTGGCCAGCGCGAACACCGTGTCGCCGTCGAACATCGTGTGCGCCGGGCGCACCGCGCGCGCCAGCCCGTCCTGCGCCGCGACCGCGATCCGCCGCGCCTCGGCCTTCGACAGGGCCGCGTCGACCGCGACGACGCCGATCGTCGTGTTCAGGTCCGTCCGGCGCGAAGGCAGGTCGGCGGGCCGCGAAGGCCACGTCACGCCGAAGTCGCCGTGGTCGGCCGCGTACGCGCGGCCCGTCGTCAGGTCCACCGCCTCGCCGACCGCGTTCACCGCCGCCAGCGCCCCGACCGTGAACTCGCCGACGACTTCGCTCGCCGACCCGATCCCGCCCTTCAGCGATCCGACAGCCGCGCCGGCGCCCGCTCCGACCGTCCCCTGCGCGAAGGAAGCCGAAGCCGCTTCGCACGCTGCGTAGCCGAAAGACGCGTCGGGCCGGTTGCCCCACTCGCTGCGGGGCAGGTCGAACAGCACCGCCGCGGGCACGATCGGCACGACCTCGTGGGGCTGCGCGCCCACCGGGAAGCCCAGGTTGCGCTCGGAAAGCCACCGCATCACGCCGTCGGCCGCGGCGAGGCCGTACGCCGAGCCGCCCGAAAGGCACACCGCGTTGACCCGCTGCACCAGGTTCTCCGGCTCCAGCAGGTTCGTCTCCCGCGTGCCGGGCGCGCCGCCGCGCTGGTCGACCGCGCCGACCGCGCCCTCGGGCACCAGCACCACCGTCGTCCCGGTGGCCCAGCCGTCGCCGACCCGCTCGTGGTGCCCGACCAGGACACCCGGCACGTCGGTGATCATCCGGTCAGCGCCTGGATCAGCGTCTCCTGCACCCACGTCAGCCAGTGGTAGACGCCGAGGTGCGGCGCACGCGGGTCGTCTTCGGGCAGCTCGTCGGGCATGTCCTCGGTGACGTCGAGCGCGGTACCGAGCGCCAGCCGGACGTCGTTGAGCGCGCCCAGCCAGGCGTCGGCCTGCTCCTCGGTCAGCCGGACGTGGCCGCCGTCGCGGGGCAGCGTGTCGAGCACGATCTTGGCCACGCCGACCTTGATGTCGAGCAGCTCCGGCTCGTGCAGCGAGCGCATCGCCGCGACCGAGTCGATGTCCTCGCGGGACGGGTTGTCCGGGTCGAGCTTGTGGAAGTCCGGGAGCAGCCGCGAGAGCACCGGGTCGTCCGGGGACTCGGTGGGTCCGGTCCGGATGCCGGTGAGCTCCGCGAGCTCGTCCTGGGGCGCCTCTTCGGCGCGCGCGGTGAGCATGTCCTCGAGCTGGCTGACCAGCCCGCGCAGCACGGCCGCTTCCTGCTGCTCGAAGCCCGCGTGGATCACCGCGCCCTTGCGCCGCCAACCGTTCACGAGGGCTGCTCCATGGTGGCCCAGAGGCCCGCCGCGTGGAGCTTCGCCACGTCCGTCTCCACCTTTTCCTTGCTGCCGGACGACACGATCGCCTTGCCCTTCTGGTGCACGTCCAGCATCAGCTTGGTGGCGTGGTCGCGGCTGTAGCCGAACAGCTTCTGGAAGACGTAGGTCACGTACGACATGAGGTTGACCGGGTCGTTCCAGACCACGGTCCGCCAGGGGGTGTCCGACTCGGCGACTTCCGCACCGGCCGGTTCGACCTGCGTCTGTTCGGATGCGACAGGCGTGGACATGCACCCCATGGTGTCACGGGGGGCACGGGGTACGCCGCGCCAGGTCCGGCCATGTGGGTGAATAGGCTTACCCCATGGGTTCACCGGAGCCGGTCACGGCCAGCACTGCGCTGCTCACCGACCACTACGAGCTGACCATGCTGGGCAGCGCGCTCGCCGACGGGACGCACGCGCGGCCGTGCGTGTTCGAAGTTTTCGCCAGGCGGCTGCCGGACGGGCGGCGCTACGGCGTCGTCGCGGGCACCGCGCGGGTCCTCGACGCGATCGCGGACTTCCGCTTCACCGACGCCGAACTGGCGCAGCTGGAGGCCACCGCGGTCGTCGACGACGCGACGCTCGCCTGGCTGGCCGACTACGAGTTCTCCGGTGACATCGACGGCTACCCCGAGGGTGAGCTGTACTTCCCCGGCTCGCCGATCCTCACCGTCACCGGTTCGTTCGGCGAATGCGTGCTGCTGGAGACGCTGGTGCTGTCGATCCTCAACCACGACAGCGCCATCGCGTCCGCCGCGGCCCGGATGTCCGGCGCCGCGCACGGCCGTCCGATCATCGAAATGGGCGGCCGCCGCACGCACGAGTACGCCGCGGTCGCGGCCGCGCGCGCCGCCTACCTGGCCGGTTTCGCGACGACGTCCAACCTGGAAGCCGGGCGCCGCTACGGCATCCCGACGCGCGGCACCGTCGCGCACGCCTTCATGCTGCTGCACGACAGCGAGGAAGCGGCCTTCCGCGCCCAGGTGGACAAGATGGGCGCGGACACGACGCTGCTGGTCGACACCTACGACATCACCGCGGGCATCGAGACGGCGGTCCGCGTCGCCGGACCCGAGCTCGGCGCGATCCGGATCGACTCCGGTGACGTCGGCCCGCTCGCCCGCCGCGCCCGCGAGCAGCTGGACTCCCTGGGCGCGAAGGACACCCGGATCGTCGTGTCCGGCGACCTGGACGAGCACGCCATCGCGGCGCTGCGCGCGGAGCCGGTGGACGCGTACGGCGTCGGCACCTCGGTGGTCACCGGGTCCGGCGCGCCGACCGCCGGCATGGTCTACAAGCTGGTCGAGGTGGACGGCAAGCCGGTCGCCAAGCGCAGCGCGCACAAGGAGTCCCGCGGCGGCCGCAAGTCCGCCCTGCGGCGCCACCGCGGCACCGGCACGGCGGTCGAGGAGGTCGTCTGGGCCTCCGGTGCGAGCGCGCCGGAACCGGAAGCGAACGACCGGCCGCTGCAGATCCCGCTGATCCGCGCTGGCCGCCCGGAGCCGGACCTGCCTACGCTCGACGACGCGAGGCAGCGGCTGCGCCGCGGCCTGGTCAGCCTGCCGTGGGAGGGCCTCAAGCTCTCGCACGGCGAGCCCGCTATCCCGACACTGTTTCTCTGAACGGAGTTCGACCATGGGGACCGCGCTGATCGTGGTGGACGTGCAGAACGACTTCTGCGAAGGGGGTTCGCTCGGCCTGCCGGGCGGGGCCGCCGCGGCCGCCGCCATCTCGAAGCAGGCCGCCGAAGGCGGGTACAGCCACGTCGTGGCCACCCGGGACAACCACATCGACCCCGGTGCCCACTTCAGCGAGACGCCGGACTTCAAGGACAGCTGGCCGGTGCACTGCGTCGCCGGCACGGCGGGCGCGTCGTTCCACGCCGCGCTCGACGTCGTGCCGATCGGCGAGGTGTTCTCCAAGGGCGAGTACAGCGCCGCGTACTCGGGCTTCGAAGGCGCGGCCCGCGACGGGAAGTCCCTGGAAGCCTGGCTGCGCGAGCACGACGTGACCGACGTCGACGTCGTCGGCATCGCGACGGACTTCTGCGTCCGCGCGACGGCCCTCGACGCGAAGAAGGCCGGCTTCGGCGTGCGGGTGCTGCTGGACCTGACCGTCGGCGGCTCGCAGCCGACGGTCGACGCCACGCTGAAGGACTTCGACGAGGCGGGCGTCGCGTACACCGGCACCGCTCCCGTGCCGCCGGCCTCGTGAAGGACCTGCAGGCTTCCCTGGCGGAACACCGGCTCGTCGCGATCCTGCGGGCGTCGGACGCCTCCCGGTTCGCCGACGCGGCGATGGTGCTGCACGCGGCGGGCATCCGCCTGCTCGAAGCGACGCTGACGACGCCGGGCGCACCCGCGGCCATCACCGCGCTGCGCCTGGCGCTCGGCGAAGACGCGCTGATCGGCGCGGGCAGCGTCCGTGAACCGTCCGATGTGGACATCGCGGTCGACGCCGGTGCCGGGTACCTGATCACGCCGACGGTCAACCCGGCGGTCCTCGAGCGCGCCGCGGCCCTGGACACCCCGGTGATCTGCGGCGCGCTGACGCCGACGGAGATCGACCAGGCCTGGCGGCTCGGCGCGGCCGCGGTGAAGGTGTTCCCGGTCGCGGCCGTGGGCGGGATCGCGTACCTGCGCGCGGTGCGGGCGCCGCTGCCGGACGTCCCGCTGGTGCCGACCGGCGGCGTCCACCTGGCCGACGTCGAGGGCTACCTGCGCTCGGGCGCGATCGCGGTCGCCGCGGCGACACCGCTGCTGGGCGACGCGCTGACCTCCGGCGGCAGCCTGCCGGACCTGGCCACGCGGGCGGGCGAGTTCGTCGCCGCCGCTTCGCGGTTCGCGACGGCCTGAGTCACTTCTTCCCGAACGGGTCGCAGGCGGCCGTGCCCAGGTAGATGTCGCCGCTCGCCGGGCCGCCCTGCGGGAACAGCCTGATGTGCACCGCGTGCGTCACCAGGCTGCCGTCCGGTGGCTGGGGCGTCACCGTCTCGTTGAGCACGACCGTCGCCAGCGCGGTGCCGGCGGCCCCGCCGGGGATGACGATCCGGTAGTTCGGGGGGATCTCCTCCGGCACGGTGACCCCTTCGACGGCGCCGACCGCCACCTCGCCGAGGCTGCCGGTGGCGGTCGTCGCACACTTCGCCGAGAACGTGCGGACGGTGAGTTCCGGACCGCCGTAGCGCTTCAGCACGGTCGCCTTGAAGCGGCGCCCGGCCGCCTGCGCGATCGCCACCTCGCCGGACCGCCCGCAGCCGGTGTCACCGGCCCCGAACGCGGCGATGTCGCCCGTGGCACCCCCCTGCGTCCAGCCCTTGTACGGGCCGTCGACGGTGCATTTCGCCAGTTCACCGGTGACGACGTGCTCGTTGTCGATCGTCACGTCCACCGAGCCGGACGACGCCCATCCGGTGGACGTCACGGGGGCCGCCGCGCCGAGCAGCGGAACCGCCAGCGTCGTCACGGCCAGCAACCGATATGTCCTCTTCCTGGCGTTCCGCATGCTCCGGCCTCCTCGGTTCCGTGACGGATCGCAGCTATGCCCTTCGTCATCGGCCGGTCCGGCGCCCACCCTGATCGGGTCCACCCGGACGAGTGGCCGGTGAGGAACGCAACTCGGCGGACACACGGGACGGTAACGAGCGTTAACCTCAGGCGTCGCCTGTTCACCCTGGGAGGTTTCGTGTCTTCGCTGTCCTTCGCCGGCAAGCGGCCCGTGCTGGCCGACCTCGTGCCCGGCTCGCTCGTGCGGGACATCGCGCTGGTCGCCGGCGGTGCCGTGCTCACCGGCGCCGCCGCGCAGCTGACGATCCCGGTGCCGGGCAGCCCGGTGCCGATGACCGGCCAGACGTTCGCCGCGCTGCTCGTCGGCGCTTCGCTGGGCATGTCGCGCGGTGCCGCGTCGATGCTCGTGTACCTGCTGGTCGGCGCGGTCGGTGTGCCCTGGTTCCAGCACGGCACCTCGGGCCTGTCCGGCGCGAGCGCCGGCTACATCGTCGGGTTCGTCTTCGCCGGTGCCCTGGTCGGCGCGCTCGCCGGCCGCGGTGGCGACCGGACGCCGGTGCGCACCGCGGGCACCATGGTGCTCGGCAACCTGGTGATCTACGCGTTCGGCGTGCCGTGGCTGATGGCGTCGACCGGGTTCGACCTGTCGACCGCGTTCGCCAAGGGCGTCACGCCGTTCCTGGTCGGGGACGCGATCAAGATCGTCGTGGCCGCCGGCCTGCTGCCGCTGACCTGGAAGCTGGTCTCCGGCCGCCACCAGGACTGACGCTCGCCGGGGGACCTCCCGCGCGGGAGGTCCCCCGCGACGCGAGTGGCCCGTTCGCGACGGAGCACCGATCTCTGTCGGTGGTGGCGGCTAATGTGTGTCGCTGTGCCCGCCCGAACCGATTTCCCCGGCGTCCTCGAACTCCTCACCCACGCGGTGGAGTCCGTGGGCGGTGCCGAACGACCGGGGCAGGTCCAGATGGCCGACGCCGTCGGCCGCGCCATCCGCACCGGTGAGCACCTGGCCGTCCAGGCCGGCACCGGTACCGGCAAGTCACTGGCCTACCTCGTCCCCGCGATCCGCCACGCCGTCGAGAAGGAAGCGACGGTCGTGGTCTCCACGGCGACGATCGCGCTGCAGCGCCAGCTCGTCGACCGCGACCTGCCGCGCCTGGCGAAGGCGCTGAAGAAGCCGCTCGGCCGCGAGCCGACCTTCGCGATCCTCAAGGGCCGCCGCAACTACATGTGCCTGCACCGGCTGGATTCCGGCGCGCCGGACGAGCCGGAGGACGCCCAGCTCTTCGACCCGTTCGCGGTGTCCCGGCTGGGCAAGGAGGTCACGCGGCTGCGGGAGTGGGCGTCCGACACCGAAACCGGCGACCGCGACGAGCTCGTCCCCGGCGTCACCGACCAGGCGTGGCGCCAGGTTTCGGTGACGGCGAAGGAATGTCTCGGCGCTTCGCGCTGTCCGATCGGCACGGACTGCTTCGCCGAGAAGGCCCGGGCCGAGGCCGGCCGCGCCGACGTCATCGTCACCAACCACGCGCTGCTGGCGATCGACGCGCTGCAGGGCTACCAGGTCCTGCCGGACCACGACGTGGTGATCATCGACGAGGCCCACGACCTGGTCGACCGGGTCACCTCGGTCGCCACCGGCGAGCTGACCAGCGCGATGTGCGCGGCGGCCGCGCGCCGCTGCGGCAAGCTGATCGACGCCGACGTCGCCGACGGCCTGCTCGAAGCGGGTGATGGGCTGGCCCTGATCCTCGACGACCTGCCCGCGGGCCGGATGGACGAGCTGCCGCGGCCGCTGAAGGGCGCGATCCCGGCGGTCCGCGACGCCGCGCACCGGTGCATCACGGCGCTGGGTTCCGACCGCAAGGAGGACGTCGAGGGCGCCACGGCGCGCAAGCTGGCGCGGTCGCTGCTCGACGAGGTGCACGACACCGCGGTCCGGCTGCTGGAGGCGTTCGACGAGGACCAGGCGCACCAGCGCGACGTCGTCTGGCTCTCCGGCGACAAGTATTCGTCGAACCCGCGGCCGCCGGCGCTGAAGGTGGCGCCGCTGGGCGTGGCCGGCCTGCTGCGCGAGCGCGTGTTCAACCAGCACACGACGATCCTGACGTCGGCGACGCTGACCCTGGGCGGCACGTTCGACACGATGGCGCGCCAGTGGGGCCTCCCGCCGGGCGCGGCCCGGGTGGAGCAGGCGCCCGGCGCGGCAACGGAGAAGGAAGCGCCGTCGGACGAGTCGGGCCCGAAGTGGACCGGCCTCGACGTCGGGTCGCCGTTCGACCACCGGCGCAACGGCATCCTGTACCTGGCCAAGCACCTGCCGCCGCCGGGCCGCGACGGCCTCACTTCGTCCACAATGGACGAACTGGCCGAGCTGATCGAGGCCGCGGGCGGGCGCACGCTCGGGCTGTTCTCGTCGATGCGGGCGGCCAAGCAGGCCACCGAGGAGATGCGCGAGCGGCTGGACTTCCCGATCCTGTGCCAGGGCGACGACGCGACGTCCCTGCTGGTCCAGAAGTTCTCCGAGGACGTCCGCACGTGCCTGTTCGGCACGCTGAGCCTGTGGCAGGGCGTGGACGTTCCCGGGCCGTCGCTGCAGCTCGTGGTGGTCGACCGGATCCCGTTCCCGCGCCCGGACGACCCGGTGTCCTCGGCGCGGCAGCGTGCGGTGGAAGCCCGCGGCGGCAACGGGTTCCTGACGGTGGCGGCCACGCACGCGGCGCTGCTGCTGGCGCAGGGCACCGGGCGGCTGCACCGGGCGGTGAGCGACCGCGGGGTGGTGGCGGTGCTGGATTCGCGGCTGGCGAACGCCCGCTACGGCGGCTTCCTGCGCGCGTCCCTGCCGCCGTTCTGGCCCACGATGGACCCGAAGGTGGTGCGGGAGGCGCTGCGCCGGCTGGACGCAGCCGCGCCCGCGTGACGCGGTCCACAGCCGCGCCCGGTACGGTGAAGCCACCGAAGCAACAAGGGAGCACCGGTTGACCCAGGATTCGTCCAGCGCCCAGTCCCGGACCGTCAGCGTCGACGACACCGGCGTGCGGCGGCGGCTCGCGGACGGCAGCGAAGAAGCTGTCACGTGGGCCGGCCTGTCGTCGGTGATGGTGCGGGTCATCCCCGACGGCCCGTGGAACGAAGACGTCTTCTTCATGCTGGTGGGCACCGACGGCAAGGGCACGGCGGTCCCGAGCGGCGACCCGGCGGCCGACGCGCTCATCGAGCGCCTCCAGGCCCTGCCGGGCTTCGACAACGAAAAGTTCATCGAGGCCATGACGACCGACGCCGACCAGGCCTACGTCGTCTGGGAATCCGGCCAGAACTAGGCCTGCGGAAACTCCTCCGTCACCGGGATCCCCTTCTTGAGCGTGCGGCTCACCGTGCAGAGCCGCTCGATCGCGCGGTCCACGGCGCCGGCGAGCGCTTCCCGCTGATCCGCCGCCAACGTGGACACGTCGACGTCGAAAACGACGTGGACGGCATCCAGTTCCGAAGCACCCTCGCGCCGATCGGCCGAGACGCCGACCCGGAACTTCGCGTCTTCGCCGATCCGCCGCGTGATCAGCTCTTCGGCCGTCACCGCGCTGCAGCCCGCCGCCGCGATCTGCAGCAACTCGGCGGGCGAAAACGCCCCTTCGGCGCCCTTGCGGCCCAGCCGCACCTCCGCGCCCCGCTCGTTGCGTCCCACGAACGCGTGCTCGCCCGTGCGTTCCACTTCCAGTGTCATGCCCGCTCCAACCGGCTCAGCCGGCCGCTTGTTCCGGCGCCCACTGGGCAAGAACCGTGATCGTGCCCGGGTCGACCTCGGTGAACCCGGCGTCCCGCACGGCGATGACGCGGTCGCGCCGCCACGCGCCCTCCGGATCGTCGCCCGGGTGCAGTTCCTTCCACCGCACGGGGCTCGCCGTGCGCACGGCGACCCGGAACCCCCGGTCGGCCCAGGCGGCCCGCTCCGCGTCGCCCAGCAGCGCGGCGAGGATCATCGTCGCGTGGCCGACCTGGGCGGCGCCCTTGCCGACGGTCATCGGCACGTGCGGGTTGAGCAGCAGCAGCGGGACGCCGTCCGGGAGCGGGCCCGGCTCGTCCGGCGGCAGTTCGCTGCCGGAGATCTGCAGCCGCGCAACGTCCTTGGGGGTCTCGGTGACCAGGCCCGGCACGAGCGCCCGCGCCTCGGCGCCGTCGACCTCGACGGTGATGCCCGGCAGGTCCTGGACGGCCGCCCAGTGCGCGCCCCGCGCCCGCCGCGCGACCTTCCGGATCCGGTTGTCGAGCCACGCGTGCACCGGCTCGGCCCACTCGCCGCCGGGCTGCGCACGCTCGTCGAGGCACACCGCCAAGGCCGCCGCGGCCGCCGCCTCCAGCAGCGGCGTGCGGCCCGGCGGCTCGGCCCGTTCGATGCGGAGGATGACCGGCATCGCGCGGACTTCCTCCGGGAGCTCGTCGGAGGTGTCCGAAGTGTCTTCGGCCGGGAGTCCCAGCCAAAAGGCGTAGCGGGCGCCCAGGGGGTCGAGAACGCTGCTCACGGACGCATCAGCTCGAGCCCGTCGGCGGCGTCGGCCGCTTCGACCTCGCCGCGGGTGAGGCCGAGCATGAACAACACGGCGTCGAGGTACGGGTGCGACAGCGCGGTGTCGGCCACCTCGCGCAGCGCGGGCTTCGCGTTGAACGCGACACCCATGCCCGCGGCCGAAAGCATGTCGATGTCGTTGGCGCCGTCCCCGACGGCGACGCACTGCTCGAGCGGGATGTCGTACTCCGCGGCGAAGCGGCGAAGCACCTTCGCCTTGCCTGCGCGGTCGACGACGTCGCCGACGACCTTGCCGGTGAGCTTGCCGTCCACGATCTCGAGCTCGTTGGCGACCGCGAAATCGAGCCCGAGCTCATCGACCAGGCCCTCGATGACCTGCATGAAACCGCCCGAGACGACGCCGGCGCGGAAGCCCATCCGCTTGAGCGTCCGGATCGTGGTCCGGGCGCCGGGGGTCAGCTCGATCGACGCGGCGACCTGGTCGATCGCCGCCGCCGGCAGGCCGGCCAGCAGCGCGACCCGCCGTTCCAGCGACTCGGTGAAGTTCAGCTCGCCGCGCATGGCCGCTTCGGTGATCTCGCGGATCTCCGGCTCGACCCCGGCGTGCGCGCCCAGCATCTCGATCACCTCGCCCTGGATCAGGGTCGAGTCCACGTCGAACACGACGAGCCGCTTCGCCCGGCGCATGATGCCCGCCCGCTCCACGGCGATGTCGACCCCGGCCTGGACGGCGGCGTCGGCGAGCTCCGAGCGCAGCGCGGCGTCGGCGTCGGCGGTGTCTTCGTCGACCGAGACGTACAGCTCGAGCCCGGTCACGGGGTAGTCGGCGACGCTGCGGATCGCGTCGATGTTGGCCCCCAGCGAAGCCAGCCGGCGCGCGACCTCGGAGAAGCCCCGCGCGGTCACCGGGCGGCCCAGCACCACCAGGACGTGCGTCGAGTCGCGGCGGCCGAGCGCGAACGGGTCGTCACCGATCGCCGTGCCGATCTTGACGTCGACCTGCATGCCGACGGACGCCATCGCCTGCTCGACGGTCTCCTGCAGCCCCTCCGGGTCGCGGTAGACCCCGGCGAGCACCCCGAGCACGAGCTGTCCGCGGATGACCACCTGCTCGACGTCGAGCACGTCGACGTCGTGCCGGGTCAGCACGGCGAACAGCACGGACGAGACACCCGGCTTGTCGGGGCCGGTCGTCGTGATCAGGACGGGCGTCTGGCTCACTGGTCATCCCTCGTTCGGCAACGCTGCACGGCCAGTCTGCCGGTCCGGAGCGGGACATAAGTAGAGCGCGTGCCCGGCTTCACAAAAGCCGGGCACGCGCTCACTCGATCAGGTGCTACTTGTCGCCTTGCTCGCTCGCGTTGTCCTTGGAGTGGTCTCCCGGGATCACCGCTTCGGTGAGCAGCTGCGACGGCGCCGCGTGGCTGTTGACCTTCTGCTTCCCGAAGAAACCGATCTCGCCTTCCTTGTGGATGCGCTCGATCATGTGCGGGTAGTGCAGCTCGAACGCGGGCCGCTCGGAGCGGATCCGGGGCAGCTCGGTGAAGTTGTGCCGCGGCGGCGGGCAGGAGGTCGCCCACTCGAGCGAGTTGCCGTAGCCCCACGGGTCGTCCACCGTGACGATCTCGCCGTACCGGTAGCTCTTGAAGACGTTCCAGATGAACGGCAGCGTCGAGGCACCGAGGATGTACGCGCCGATCGTGGAGATCGTGTTCAGCGTGGTGAAGCCGTCACTGGTCAGGTAGTCCGCGTACCGGCGGGGCATGCCCTCGGCACCCAGCCAGTGCTGGACGAGGAACGTGCCGTGGAAGCCGATGAACGTGGTCCAGAAGTGCCACTTGCCGAGCTTCTCGTCCATCATCCGGCCGGTGATCTTCGGGAACCAGAAGTAGATGCCGGCGAAGGTGGCGAACACGATCGTGCCGTAGAGCACGTAGTGGAAGTGCGCGACGACGAAGTAGCTGTCCGACACGTGGAAGTCGATCGCCGGCGCGGCCAGCAGGATGCCGGTCAGGCCACCGAAGAGGAACGTGACGATGAAGCCCATCGAGAAGATCATCGGCGTCTCGAAGGACAGCTGGCCCTTCCACATCGTGCCGATCCAGTTGAAGAACTTGATGCCGGTCGGGACGGCGATCAGGAACGTCATGAAGGAGAAGAACGGCAGCAGCACGGCGCCGGTGGCGTACATGTGGTGCGCCCACACCGCGACCGACAGCGCCGCGATGGCCAGCGTCGCCCAGACCAGGCTCTTGTAGCCGAACAGCGGCTTGCGGCTGAACACCGGGAAGATCTCGGACACGATCCCGAAGAACGGGAGCGCGACGATGTAGACCTCGGGATGGCCGAAGAACCAGAACAGGTGCTGCCAGAGGATCACGCCGCCGTTTTCGGGGTCGAACACGTGCGCCCCGAGGTGCCGGTCCGCCAGCAGGCCCATCAGGGCCGCGGTCAGGATCGGGAAGGCGAGCAGGACCAGGATGCTGGTGACCAGGATGTTCCAGGTGAAGATCGGCATCCGGTACATCGTCATGCCCGGCGCGCGCAGGCAGACCACGGTGGTGATCATGTTGACCGCGCCGAGGATGGTGCCCAGACCACCGATCACCAGACCGGAGATCCAGAGGTCGGCGCCGACGCCCGGCGAGTGGATGGCGTCCGACAGCGGGGTGTAGGCGAACCAGCCGAAGTCGGCGGCGCCACCCGGGGTCAGGAAGCCGGACATCACGATCAGGCCGCCGAAGAGGTACAGCCAGTACGAGAACGCGTTCAGCCGCGGGAAGGCGACGTCCGGCGAGCCGATCTGCAGCGGCAGGACGAAGTTCGCGAAACCGAAGAGGATCGGCGTCGCGTACAGCAGCAGCATCACCGTGCCGTGCATGGTGAACAGCTGGTTGTACTGCTCCTGCGAAAGGAACTGCTGTCCGGGCCGCGCCAGCTCGGTGCGGATCAGCATGGCCATCGCGCCGCCCGCCATGAAGAAGGCGAACGACGTGACCAGGTACATGATCCCGATCTGCTTGTGGTCCGTCGTGCGGAACAACCGCAGCAGGTACGAACCCTTGACCGACTCGCGCGCGGGGTACGGGCGCGTCGCGATCGGCTTGGGGGCTACGGCCGTCACTCCTGCCTCCAACACTGAAACCTTGTGGTGGTCATCGTCGCGCCACCGGGGCTCGGGAAGGCCCGATCCGGCGGCTTAGGGGGATCGTAGCCCTCGCTACCGACAGTCGCGCGCACCGGCTGGCAAGATCGGGGCGTGGCCGACGACTACACCCGCGCGGCGGTGCGCGCGGCCCTCGCCGTGACCGCCCGGCTGGGGCTGCCCGGCCACGAGCCCGAGGTGCTCCACGAGCGCTCGAACGTGCTGGTGAAGCTGGGTCCGCTGGTCGCCAGGGTGCCCGCGACCACCCGCCTGGCGCGGACCGGTCCGGCCTGGCAGGAGCGGGACGTGGCGGTGTCGGAGTTCCTCACCGAACGTGGTGTGCTCGTCGTCTCACCCAGCACGGATCCCCCGGCCGGCCCCCATTTCGCCGAAGGCCTCCCGGTCACGCTCTGGCACCACACCCCGCACGACCCGGGCCACCGGTACGCACCGGACGTCGTCGCGCGTTCCCTCGCCGAGGTGCACGCGGCACTGCGGGAGTACCCGGGCGAACTGCCCCGGCGCGGCCCGCTGGACGACCTCGACCGCGTCTTCGACCGCCACGACTTCGACCCCCGGTTGCGGGTGGAGGCGGCCCGCCTCGCCGCGGCGCTGCCGGAGGTCGCCGTGCAGCCGCTGCACGGCGACGCCCACCCCGGCAACCTGATCGCCACTCCCGCCGGTCCGTGCTGGCTGGACTTCGAGGACACCTGGCTCGGACCGCTCGCCTGGGATCTGGGGATCCTCGCCCGGCAGGGCGGCCCGGAGTTCCTGGCCGCCTACCCGGGCGAAGTGGACGAAGAGGCGCTTCGCGTGTGTACGCGGTTACGAGAGCTGTACTCGGTTGTGTGGCAGTTCGTCATCGCGATCCGGTTCCCGCACCGGCTGCCCGGGGCCCGCTCGGCGCTCGCCGCTTATTTCCCCTGAGTGGCCGGGTACCAGGACAGGATCGCCTCGACCACGCCGGCGGGGTCTTCGAGCGGGGTCAGGTGACCGGCGTCCGGCAGCACGACGAGCGTGGCGCCGTCCATGACCCCGGCCATCTCGCTCGCCGCCGCGACCGGGGTGATCGGGTCCTCCTCCCCGACGATCACCAGCGCCGGGATCTTCGCGTCCCGCAGCAGGTCCAGCGAGTTGGGCCGGGTGCGCAGGGCGAGCGCCGTCCAGGCGATCCCGGCGGGCGGCTGCGATCCGATGATCTCCCGGACCGTCTCGACGAGGTCGGGACGCTGCTCCCGCGTCGATTCCGCCAGCAGGTTCGGCAGGTTGACCTCGGCGAGCCAGGGGTCGATGCCTTCGTTCTCGACGCGGGCGGCGACGTCCAGCCGCGTCTGCGCGGCCTCGGGCGTGTCAGGCGTGGCTTTGGTGTCGATGAGCACGAGCCCGCCGACCCGCTCCGGCGCGAGCCGCAGCACGGCCATGGCGAGGTAACCGCCCATCGAGCAGCCGCCGAGCACGACCCGCTCGAGGTCCAGCCGGTCGAGCAGGGCCAGGACATCCCGCGCGGCGTCCTCGAGAAGCGGTTCCCGGTCGGTCTCCGGCAGCGGCGAGCGGCCGAGCCCGCGTTGGTCCGGCGTGATCACCCGAAGGTGTGAAGCGAGAGGTTCGCGCACCGCGTTCCACATGCGGGAATCCAGGGGGAAGGCGTGGAGGAGGACCAGCGGCAGTTCGGTCATGCGCGTCATTTTGTCGGACCCCCTCGCTAGCTTCGGCGATGTGTTCACCGACATCGAAACCGACCGGCTCCGGCTGCGTCCGCTCCACGAGGCGGACAGGCAGGCGATGGTCGACATCCACACGGACCCGCGCACCAACCGCTTCCACCCCGACCCACCCGACGTCCCCCGCGCGTCGGCGATGTTCTCGGAGTGGCTGGCGCACTGGTCGGAGCACGGCTTCGGCTACCCGGCGGTCCTCGAGCGCGACGGAACGGAGGTCCTCGGCATGTGCGGAGTCCGGCTGCGCGAGTTCCACGGCGAGAAGGTCCTCAACCTCGGCTACCGCTTCCGGCCCTCGGCGTGGGGCAAGGGCTACGCGGTGGAGGCGGGGCAGGCGGTCCTGGAGTGGTGCGCCCGCGAGCTGCCGTCCGTGCCGGTGCTGGCGAGCGTGAGCATCGCGAACAAGCCCTCGCTGCGGGTGGCCGAGCGCCTCGGCTTCACGGAGTACACGGAGGAGCAGTACGAGGGCGCGATGTCGAGGCACTACCGGCGGTGACCCGCCGGCCGATGTTTGACAACTCCAGAGTGAACCCACCCCCGGCGGCCGGCCGCCGG
>NZ_MUMI01000739.1 GCF_002155975.1 Amycolatopsis kentuckyensis | reverse complement strand
CCGCGGCCGACGAGGTGTACGTCGACTCGATCAGCCAGATCCACCTCGACCGCTGGTCGAAGGGGCGCGTCGTGCTCTTGGGCGACGCCGCGTGGTGCGCCGGGCCGGGCGGGTCGGGTACCGGGCTGGCGATGATGGGCGCCCAGGTGCTGGCCGGCGAGCTCGCGGCGGCCGGCGGCGACCACGTGACGGCGTTCGCGAAGTACGAGCAGCGGCTGCGCAAGCCGGCCACGGTCGGGCAGAAGAACGGCAAGGGCTCCGGCAACTTCCTCGCGCCGCGCACGGCCGCGAAGATCCGCAGCCGCAACCGCGCCTACCGGATGCTGAGCACCCGGCTGTTCGGCGGCATCTTCACCTGGATGACCGATCGCGCGGCCAACGCACTGGAATACCGTGAATACCCGGCGCTCGATTCCTCTCATCGGGGGACTCGGCTGGCGACCCGGCGTGAGGTGGGTCACTCTTGACGCCATGTCAACGCCTCGGGCTCCGGTCAGGACGGCGCTCGCCGGACTGGCCGTGCTGGCCCTGGGTGTGCTGACGGCGCTGAACGCGCGCTCCCTCCCGGTGATCGGCGACGGCACGACCTACTCGGCCGAGTTCACCGAAGCGGCCGGGCTGAGTTCCGGCAACGACGTCCGCATCGCCGGCGTCGAGGTCGGCCGCGTGTCGGACGTCCGGCTGCGCGGCGACCACGTACTGGTTTCGTTCAAGGCCAAGGGCGCCTGGCTGGGCGACGCGACGGGTGCGGCGATCCGGCTGAAAACGGTGCTGGGCCAGAAGTACCTGGCGCTCGACCCGCAGGGCGAGGGCACGCTCGACCCGGGTCGGCCCATCCCGCGCTCACGCACGACGGTGCCCTACGACATCCTCGCGGCGTTCGGCGCACTTTCGTCCACAGTGGACCGTATCGACACCGCGCGGCTGGCGCGGAGCTTCGACACACTCTCGGCGACGCTGGCGAACACGCCGCAGAGCGTGCGTGCCGCACTGGCCGGGCTCTCGCGGCTGTCGGACTCGATCGCCTCGCGCGACAGCCAACTGGCGGCACTGCTGGGCAACACGCGCGTGGTTTCGCAGACGCTGGTCGACCGCGACGCGGCCGTGCGCCGGCTCCTCGAGGACGGGAACGAGCTGCTCGCCTCGGTGAGCAACCGCGAGGCGGCGATCAGCACGCTGCTCGACGGCTCACGGCGGTTGTCTGCGGAGCTGTCCGGGTTGATCGGCGAGTCACGGGTCGGACCGCTGCTGACCCAGCTGGACCAGCTGACGTCGATGCTGCAGCGCAACCAGGACGCGCTGGCCGCGGGGATCCGGGGTTTCGCGCCGTTCGTGCGGCTGGGGACGAACATCGCGGGGAACGGGCGGTGGATCGACGGCTACCTGTGCGGGCTGGTGCTGCCGTCGTTCGGGCCGTTGAACGAAGAAGGCTGTCACGGCTGAGGGTTCCGGCGCGCACTCCCCTGGGCGGCAGCACACAGGGCGGCCTCGCCCTGACCATCCACTGTGTACAGATCGCAGCGGCAGGTGGCTCCGGACCGCCCGGCCCGCACCACGACGGCACGGGCTCGCAGCGTGGCCCCCACCGCCGGGCGGAGGTAGTCGATCGTGAAGCCGGCGGTGAGCAGCGCGGGCCCCAGCACCGTGCCCGCGGCGAACGTCAAAGCGTTGTCGGCGGCGTAGGCCAGCACGCCGCCGTGGAGAAACCCGTTCTGCTGCTTGAGCTCGTCGCGGACGTCCAGCTCCAGCGTGGCCGCGCCGTCGCCGAACTCGGTCAGCCGCGCTCCGAGGAGCCGGCTGAACGGCTGGCCCGCCAGTCCCGCTCGAGCCGCTTCGAGATCCAGCATGTCGCCTCACTTCACTAGTGAAGCGAGAATGGCGCGTCCGGGCCCGGGCTGTCAAGATCGGGGCGTGTCCGAACCCGACCAGCGCCTGTTCTTCCTGCTCCAGCAGGCCGCGCACCGGCTGCGCGTGGCCGCCGACCGCCGGTGCCTCGCCGCCGGCGGCATCACCACCGCCCAGCTCGGCGCGCTCTTCGCCGTGCGCGAAGGCGGCTTGACCCAGCGAGACCTCGCCTCGCGGCTCGGCCAGCGTGAATCGGCGGTGACCGCGATGGTCGCGCGGCTGGTGGACGCGGGCCTGGTCGGCCGAAGCGCCCATCCGCACGAGCACCGCGCGGTGGTACTGGAGCTGACCACCGCCGGCGAGAAAGCGCTGACCAGCGTCGCTCCGGAGATCGAGGAGTTCAACGCGCGGCTGCGCGCGGTGCTCGGCGAGGACGGCTTCCGGCAGACCGCCGAAGCCGTCGGCAAGCTGGCGAGCAGCGAGTGGTGACCGGCTAGGCCACGATCAGCCGGAAACCCGCGTCCCACTCCGGCAGGTCCAGCAGGTGCGCGTGGTCCGCGTGCCAGCGTCCCGACTCCAGGTCCTCCCGCAGCCGGGCGATCCCCCGGGACACCGCCGCCGGCGACGTCTGGGCCAGCGCCGAGCACGACCGGCGCACTCCCGGGTCGAGGTACGCCTCCGGCCGGCGCCAGTACGCCGGGAACACTCCGTCCGTGAAGTCCCACGGCACCGGCAACGCCAGCACCGAAGACGCCCCGAGGACGTCCGCGATCTCCGGCGCCGAAGGCCTCGACGCTTCCAGCGCGGCGACCTCCGGCACGTACTCCCGCACGAACCAGAAGTCGCTGTGCAACGCGGTGTCGTACGCCAGGACGACCTGCCGGGACGCGACCCGGCGCAGCTCGGCGAGGCCGCGCCGCCAGTCGGGCCAGTGGTGCACCGTCAGCACCGCCAGCGCGGCGTCGAACGTGCCCGAGGCGAACGGCAGCGCCTCGGCGACCGCCCGCACCACCGGCGCCGCCCCCGCCGCGCGTTGCCGGATCATCTCCGCCGACGGCTCGACCGCGACGACCTCGCGCGCAGGCGGCTCGTACGACCCCGTCCCCGAGCCGACGTCCAGCACCGAAGCCGCGGCACCGAGCGCGGCCACCACCGGCTCGAACCAGCGCGGGTCGGTCCGCCGCCCCCGCGCGTAGCCGACGCCGATCTCGTCGTAGCGCGTCACCCGCGCTCGGGTCCGTCGCCGCCGTTCTGCTCCGCGAGGAAGCGCTCGAACTGGGAGCCGAGCTCCTCCGCCGTCGGCATGTGCTCGACCGACTCCGCCAGCAGGCTGCCGCGGTCGGACGCCTCGACGAACGTGTCGTACTGCCGCTCCAGGGCGCGGACGACGTCGGCGATCTCGTCGGACTCCGCGACCTGCCGGTTGATCTCGGCGTCGGCCAGGTCCGCGGCCGCGCGCAGTTCGCCCTCGGGCAGGCTCAGCCCGGTC
>NZ_MUMI01000738.1 GCF_002155975.1 Amycolatopsis kentuckyensis | reverse complement strand
CGGCGGGATCGGGCAGCGGGTCGCTCCCGAATGCGGCGGCCCTCAGGGCGGGTTCGTGCACCCGTCCTTTCTAGTGGGTGGGTCCGACAAAAATCACGGCCGCCCGCCGACCAGGACGTGCTCGATGCGGTCGGCCGCGCTCGGGAGGTCCGTCAGGAACTCCACCTTGTCCGGCAGCCCGGCCGGGTCCCAGCCCGGGCCGCACGCGAACAGCCTGCTGCGCTGGCGTCCCCGGGACACCCTGGCGAACAGCCGCGCGTCCGCCACGCCGCGGCCGTGGGCCCACAGCACCACCGCCGCGGGCGCGCTGCGGCGGACCGCCACCGCCAGCACCTCCGCCGGCAGCGGCACCCCGAACAGCTGCGCGCCGATCCGGCGCCCGGCCAGGGACGCGGCGAGCGCGTACATCGGCATCGAGTCGCGCTCGTCCGGGACGCAGCCGAGGAGGACGGGCCGCGTGTTGCGGGGCTCGTCGAGCACCGGGGTCGCGCGGACCAGCGCCGCGAACACGCACTCCGCGAGCAGGTACTCGACCTCCGCCCCCGCGCTCGCGCCGCGCCACCGGGCCCCGAGCGCCGACAGCACCGGCTCGATCACGCCCGTCCACGCCGGCAGCACGCCGAGCTCGGCGATGGTGTCCGCGAGCATCCGCTGGACCGCGCCGACGTCCATCGCCAGCGCCGCCGTGCTCAGCCGGCGGGCCAGGCGGGACCGGACCTCCAGCCCGTCGTCGGGCTCCGGGGCGCCGGCGGGTTCGGAAGGCTCCTCCGGCTGGGGCGGCCCGGAGCGGGGCATCTGCTCGAGGGCGTAGCGCGCCGCCTCGGCCGTCGACGCGCCGCTCAGGAGCGCTCGCTGCATCAGTTCGAGGCGGCCGATGTCGGAGGTGCCGTAGCGGCGGTGGCGGCCGTCGGTGTGCCTGCTGGGGCCCAGTCCGTAGCGGCGGTCCCAGGTTCGGAGGGTGGACGGCGCGACCCCGAGCCGGCGGGCGACCGAGGCCACCGGCAGGGTGGGTTCTTCGGTGCCCGACCCAGCTCCCACGAGCCTCAATATCCAGGCACCCAGCGCAGTCGGCAACCGGAGGCGAAACCCCTGCTCACACATCCGGGGGATGCCTAACGGCTGAATCGGGCCGGATCGCTTGAACAACTATTGGCGCGCTTCTAACGTTACCGCCGTTGCACCGAATGGAGTATCGGCACCACAGCAGAGCAGCTAGCGGCATCGACCGAATGACGGAGGCGGTCAGGATGGCAGACACGCGCAGGCTCCCAGGACCCAACGCCGACATGTGGGACTGGCAGCTCGAAGGGTCGTGCCGGGGGATGGACAGCGCGTCCTTCTTTCACCCGGACGGCGAGCGCGGCCCGGCGCGGGCACGGCGGGAGGCCAGGGCGAAGGCCGTCTGCCTGAGCTGCCCGGTCTTGGAGATGTGCCGCAGCCACGCGCTGGCGGTGCACGAGCCGTACGGCATCTGGGGCGGGCTCTCGGAGTCCGAGCGGGAGCACATCATCAAATCGGACAAACGCGCGCTCAGCATGTCCGGCGGCTGAGCGCGCCACAGACATCGGAGGGCGGCACCGGGTGGGGTGCCGCCCTCCGTGCCGTTCCGGGGCGAAAAGAGCGGGGCGGCACCCCTGATGGGATGCCGCCCCGCTTCGCGTACCGCGTCAGTGCGAGTGGCCGTGGCCCGCCGCGGCGGGCTCCTCCTCGACCGGCTTCTCGACGATCGACGACTCCGTCGTCAGCACGAGACGCGCGATCGAAGCGGCGTTCGCCACCGCGGACCGGGTCACCTTGACCGGGTCGACGATGCCGGCGGCCAGCAGGTCGGTGAGCTCGCCGGTGGCGGCGTTGAAGCCGTGCCCCCAGCCGAGCTCCTGCACCTTGTTGACGATGACCGCGCCCTCGTGGCCCGCGTTGGTCGCGATCCAGAACAGCGGCGCCGTCAGCGCGTCCTTGACGATGCGGACGCCGGTGGCCTCGTCGCCGGTCAGGCCGAGGCCGCCCTCGAGCTCCTTGACCGCGTGGACCAGCGCCGAACCACCGCCGGGCAGGATGCCCTCCTCGACGGCCGCCTTGGTGGAAGCCACGGCGTCCTCGATGCGGTGCTTGCGCTCGTTCAGCTCGGTCTCGGTGGCCGCGCCGACCTTGATGACGGCCACGCCGCCGCCGAGCTTCGCGAGCCGCTCCTGCAGCTTCTCGCGGTCCCAGTCGGAGTCGGTCGTCTCGATCTCCTTGCGGATCTGCGCGACCCGCCCGGCGATGGCGTCCTTGGTACCGTCACCGTCGACGATCGTCGTGTCGTCCTTGGTGACGACGATCCGGCGGGCCTTGCCCAGCGCGCCGAGGTCGACGTCGGACAGCTTGCGGCCGATCTCCGCGGAGATGACCTCGCCGCCGGTGACGACCGCGAGGTCGTCCAGGAACGCCTTGCGGCGGTCGCCGAAGAACGGCGCCTTGACCGCGACGGCGGTGATCGTCTTGCGCAGCGAGTTCACCACGAGGGTGGACAGCGCTTCGCCGTCGACGTCCTCGGCGATGATGAGCAGCGGCTTCTTGGCCTCGACGACCTTCTCGAGCACCGGCAGCAGCTCGGCCAGCGACGAGACCTTCTCGCGGACGAGCAGGATGTAGGCGTCCTCGAGGATCGCCTTCTGCTCCTCCGGGTTGGTCGCGAAGTGCGCCGAGAGGAAGCCCTTGTCGAACTGGACGCCCTCGGTGATCACCAGCTCGGTCGCCAGGGTCGACGACTCCTCGATGGTGATGACGCCGTCCTCGCCGACCTTCTCGACGGCTTCGCCGAGCAGGGCGCCGATGTTGGCGTCCCGGGAGGTCACGGTGCCGACCTGGGCGATGTTCTCGCGGCCCTTGACCGGGGTGGCCTTGGCCTTGAGGACCTCGATGACCTTCTCCGCGGCGGCCTCGATGCCGCGGCCGATCGAGGTCGGGTTGGCGCCGGCCGCGACGTTGCGCAGGCCGACCTTCACCAGCGACTGCGCGAGCACGGTCGCGGTGGTGGTCCCGTCGCCGGCGACGTCGTTGGTCTTGGTGGCGACGCTCTTGGCGAGCTGCGCGCCGAGGTTCTCGAACGGGTCGGCGAGCTCGATCTCACGGGCGACGGTCACGCCGTCGAGGGTGATGGTCGGGCCGCCGAACTTCTTGTCGAGCACGACGTGGCGACCGCGCGGGCCGAGGGTGACCTTGACCGCGTCGGCGAGCTTGTTCACCCCGCGCTCCAGCGCGCGACGAGCGTCCTCGTCGAAGTTGATCTGCTTGGGCATAGCGTGTTCCGCTTACCTTTCTCTGGACGCAAGAACGCCCCGCTCCCCGGCGTTCTGCGGGGCCCGGGGCGTCATGCGCTGCGAGCGGTCGTCAGTTGATGACGGCCAGCACGTCGCGGGCGGACAGGATGAGGTAGTCCTCGCCGTTGTACTTGACTTCGGTGCCGCCGTACTTCGAGTAGATGACGACGTCGCCGACGTTCACGTCGAGCGGGACACGGTTGCCCTTGTCGTCGATCCGGCCCGGGCCCACGGCCAGAACCTTGCCCTCCTGGGGCTTCTCCTTGGCGGTGTCGGGGATGACGAGGCCGGAAGCGGTCGTCTCCTCGGCCTCGCTCGTCTGGACGACGATCTTGTCCTCGAGCGGCTTGATGTTCACGCTCACCGGGTTGACCTCCACGGTCGTCGAAAGCGTTGGCAGGATGTGGTTACGGCTCTACCACCCCCGCCGTCGCGGGTGCCGGGGCTGTTCGGGCCGTGCGATTAGCACTCTAGCCAGGTGAGTGCCAGTCGTGCAAGGAGGGTCCACCCGACGTGCGACAGCGGCCCTGACCGGCCCCTTTGGGTCCGCGCCTTGATGGCGGCGCCGGGTTCCGCCACACTGGCGAAGCAACAGGTGGTCAGGTCTGGTGCGGTTCCCCGGAACCGATAGGCCCGTCGGCTTGGTGGCCGCACAGGGGCCGGGGGAGGCACTTGACGTGACGATCTGTGGCAACGCTGGCCAGCCTGCAGCCCCCGGCGACGTGCACTAGCCGGGGGCTGCAGGCTGGC
>NZ_MUMI01000737.1 GCF_002155975.1 Amycolatopsis kentuckyensis | reverse complement strand
TTCGGCCGCTGGCGGCGGGGCTCACGGTCCGCGGTCCCCCAGTCCGGCCGGCTGCTGATGTCCGCGGTCCCGCCGTACGGCTACTGCCCGGACTTCCTCACCCCGGCCGGTGCCCGCACGATCGGCGACGGGATCTCGGCCGTGCTCGAGACGCCCCCGCCGCCAGCGGCCGAAGAACGGCTCACCCTCCGGCCGCCGGATGCGGTAACTGCTCATCAGCAGCTCCCACATCGGGTCGGCGTCCTCGGCGATGGTCACCTTCGCCAGATCCGCTTCGGTGAAGTGAACTTTCAACATCGACGGCGCCACCCCTTTCCCGGCCGAGGGTAACGGGCAGCGCCGGGACCCCCGACAGGGGTCACGCGGCCGCCGGAAAATCACGCACCCGGGCCGGAATCCCACACGGCCTGACGAGCCGTCTTCACCCTCCGCAAGGGTAAAAAGCCGTGCTGTGGCAGTTCACGCTGTGTGATTGGTGCGTACGGGGGAAACGACCGGCATTCCTTGACAACACCGCGGTTACCGGAGTTACGTCGTCGGCTGAATTCCGCGGAAAAGGAACCGGAAATCGTTCTCGGGTCACCGGTACGAATCGAGCCACGCCACTGATGAAAGAAGACGAACACTCGTCCCGCCGTTCCGTCACCTCCTGGAATCCCGGCAGCTGGCGGTTGCGCACCAAGATCTCCGTAGTGCTGTTGCTGCCCGTCCTGGTCGCCCTGCTGCTGGCGGGCGGCCGGGTGCAGGCCGAGCTCGCCCGGGCCGGGGGGCTCAGTGCCGTCCGCGACCAAATGCCGGTCGTGCAAGGGATTTCCGAACTCGCCGGGCTGGCCGACGACGAGATGATCCACGACGGCGGAGCCGCCCAGACCGCCGCGGTCGACGAGAAAGCCGCCGCCGTCCGGCACGACGCCGCCTTTTCCCAGCTCAAGCCGGAGCTGTCCCGGTCTTTGGAAGATCAGCTGGGGAAATTGGCCGACCTGCGCCAGCAGACCGGTTCGCCGGCCGTCAAAACCGCGGCTTACCACGACTTCACGGTCTCGCTGAGCGAAGTGATCGCCGGGGTCGTCGAGCAGGCCGGGAATGGTGATCTCGGCGCTTTGGCCGCCGTCGCCGAATCATTGGTGCAGCTGAGGACCAGTCTCGCCGGTCAGCAGGCGCTGGCCGGCCGGTCCGAAGGCACCTCGGCGGCGGCCGCCGAGCGCGCCGCGGCCGAGGAAACCGTGCTCACCGGACAGATCCGGCGCGCGCTGCCCGCCGGGGCCGCCGCCGCCCGGTTCGCCGCGGCGACCAGCACTGGTGCCGGGGGCGCCGAGGCGAAGCGCACGATGCTCGGCACCATCCTCGCCGAGCAGGTGAAAACGCTTTCGGACGCGGTCGGCGCGCAGACCAACACCGCCCGGTCGGACGCGCTCCGCGACACCGCGCTGGTGATCGCTTCGCTGCTCGGCGCCCTCGCCATCGCCCTCGCCGTGGCCCGGTCGGTGGTCGCCCCGATCCGGCGGCTGCACGCCGCCGCGCTCGACACCGCGCAACGCCGCCTGCCCGGCACCATCGAACGCATCCGCGAAGGCGAGGAGGTCGACTGGCGGGCCACCGCGCCGATCCCGGTCGACTCCGAGGAGGAGATCGGGCAGCTCGCGCGGGCCTTCGACGACATGCACCGGCAGGCGGTGCGCCTGGCCGTCGGCGAGCAGGCCGAGATGCGGATCCAGGTCAGCGAGATGTTCATGACGCTGTCCCGGCGCAGCCAGTCGCTGGTGGAACTGCAGCTTTCGGTGATCGAGGACCTCGAAGCCGACGAACAGGACCCGCAGCGGCTGGCCGAGCTGTTCCAGATCGACCACATCGCCACCCGGCTGCGGCGCAACGGCGAAAACCTGCAGGTCCTGGCGGGCGGCAGGCCGGTCCGGCGGGACGTCGGCCCGGTCGCGACGGTCGAGCTGCTGCGGGCCGCGACCTCGGAGGTCAAGGACTACCAGCGCGTCTCGCTCGGCAACGCCCCGCGCGGATCGGTGCAGTCCGAGGCCGCGGCGGACGTCGTGCACATCCTCGCCGAGCTGCTGGAGAACGC
>NZ_MUMI01000736.1 GCF_002155975.1 Amycolatopsis kentuckyensis | reverse complement strand
TCGGCGTTGACGACCAGTTCGCCCCGGTGCACGGCCCCGTCGAAGCCGAGGAAGCTCAGGTTGATCAGCCGCAGCTGGTCCGGGCCGACCGGGCACCCAGCGCGCCAGCTGTTCCCGAGCCGCTCGGCGGTGACGGGCTTGATGACGGCGACATAGGGCGCCAGACCGCTCCCCGCCGGCGCGGCGAGTTCTATGGTCTGGATGCCGGTGGCCGCCGGAGCCGGCGTGGCCACGGTGACGACTGCCGACAGCGCGAACGTGACGACGGCAAGAAGTCTGGTGCTCAGCTTCACTACGAAAGCCCACTTTCTCTCGATTTGACCGCGACAGAAGAAAACGCCCGTCGATGAACGACCGGAATGGACGCACCCGCAGAGTCAGTGGATGGGAACCGGCTTCCACGAGATGGATTCAGCACCCGGAAAAATCACGCGGAAAGTTCCCGGCCGCCGAGGAAATCCGTTTCCGCGCCCACGCCGACGTCACGCAACAACAAGTCGCCTTCCCCCACGAACCATCCCCAGTCACCGAGAGTGCCGGAATCGTCACCTCTGCCATCCCCAGCTGGTGAGGCACTCTCGCCAGGCCGACCGTGCCAGCGGCGACCGGACGGCGTCAAGCGCCCCGAAACGTTTTACCCCTGCCCGAAGGGTTCCCGGAAACGGGAACCTCCGCGCATCGTGCCGCGACCTGCGGAATCACCACCAGGGAGGCATCGAAGTGCGGACCGGCGCCCGGGAAAGCGCATTCGCGAACCGGGCATATCCGGCGACCGTCCACAATGGCTCGGCCGCGGCCGAGCCCCGAACCCGGTGTCGCGCGTCGTTGTCCGGAGTCGCGCATTGGTCAAGCCGGCTCCGGGGCGCCACCTCGGACGCGCGGCACTAGGTGCCGGATTCCCCGGTGAGTGCCCGGTACACCGGCCGAAGCACCTCGGCGACGTCTTCCCCACCCACCGTGATCGCGAACGGCGGGGCCTGGTCCAGCAGCGCGTCGAACACTGTCCGCGGCCCGTGCAGGCGCGCCGCGCCGGCCAGGCCCGGCGCCCGGCCACCGTCGAAGAAGGTGTCCATGACGTCGGTCAGGGCCGGGGACCCGTCGCCGGGGCCGGGTGGCTCGGCCGAGATGAGCCGGTTCTTCAGCTCCTCGAGCAGCGCTTCGCGGTCGCGGCCGCGCAGCGCGGGGATCGTGAACGGATCGTCGGCGACCCGCGCCACGAGCGCGGAGAACACCGCGTTCAGGTGGCCGCACGGCACCTCGGCGACCGGGCAGGTGCAGTCCAGCGACACCTCCCGCGCCGACGAGGGGAACAAGGGCAGCCTCAGCGCCTTGAAGGTCTCCTCGACGTCCCGGGGCAGCTCGCCACCGAGCAGCTGGACCGTGAGTGACGCTTTGGCGGCGAGCGCGGCGGTGATCGCCGCCCAGTCCGCCTTCCCGAACGCCGTCAGCCCGATGCGCACCCGGTGCGGCCGGCCGTCCCGCACCTCGGCGTCGACGCGCCCGGCGCCGACCTCCAAGGACACGACCTCCCCCCGGCCCGTCGCGGGCAGGAGGACACCGAGCGCCGTCAGCGCCCGGATGAACCGGGTCGGCCACCACGGGAGCGGCTCAGTCATCGATCGCCTCCTCCCCCAGCGCGAGCACCCCGCGCAGCGCGTCCGTGGACAGTTCGGTGAGCCGGCTTTCGCCTTCTCCGACGACCATTCCGGCGAGCGCGCGTTTCCGGGTGATCACCGTGTCGATGCGGTCCTCGATGGTCCCCGGGCAGACGAACTTCCGGACCTGGACCGTGCGTCCCTGCCCGATCCGGAACGCCCGGTCGGTGGCCTGGTTCTCGACGGCCGGGTTCCACCAGCGGTCCAGGTGCAGGACCTGGCTCGCGGCGGTCAGCGTGAGCCCGGAGCCGCCGGCTTTGAGCGAGAGCAAGAGGATTCGCGGCCCGTCGCCGGCCTGGAAGCGTTCCACGATCGCGTCTCGCGCCGCTTTCGCCAAGCCACCGTGGAGAAACGCGACTTCGGTGCCGAGCCGGTCCGTCAGGTGAGGCACGAGCAGGTGCCCGAACTCGGTGTACTGCGTGAAGCACAGCACCCGGTCGCCCGAGGCCAGGATTTCCGCCAGGACCTCTTCGAGGCGGCTGACCTTGCCGGAGCGCTGCCCGATCGGGGAGCCGTCGTGCAGCAGCTGCGCCGGGTGGTTGCAGACCTGCTTGAGCTTCGTGATGGCGGCGAGGACGTTGCCGCGGCGCTTGATGCCCTGGCTGTTCTCGATCTTCGTCATCATCTCGTCGACGACCGCGCGGTACAGCGTGCCCTGTTCGCGGGTGAGCCGGTATTCCTGCCGGATTTCGATCTTTTCCGGCAGCTCGGGAACGATCGCGGGGTCGGTCTTCACCCGGCGCAGCAGGTACGGCTGCGTGAGCCGGCGCAGCGCGGCGGCCGTGGCGGTGTCGCCCCGGCGCTCGATCGGGGCCGCGAACCGCTGCCGGAACTCGAACCGGCTGCCGAGCAGCCCGGGGTTGAGCAGGTCCAGCACCGACCACAGGTCCGCCAGCCGGTTTTCCACCGGGGTGCCGGTCAGCGCCAGCCGGTGCCCGGCCGGGAACCGGCGCACCGCCTTGGCCGTCGCGGTGTCGGCGTTCTTGATGGCGTGCGCTTCGTCGAGCACCAGCCGCCGCCAGGCGAACGTCTCGAGTTCACCGGCGTCACGGGTGGCGGTGGTGTAAGTGGTGACGACGAGGTCGGCCGCGGCGACCTGCCCGGCGAGCGCGTCCCCGTGTGCGCGGGCGCTGCCGTGGTGGGCGAGGACCCGGAGGTCCGGGGCGAAGTTCGCCGCCTCCCGCTGCCACATGCCGACCAGCGACATCGGGCACAGCACCAACGTCGGCCGTCGATCGCCGTCCACCCGCTCGGCGGCCTCGAGCGCCAGCGTCTGGACGGTTTTGCCGAGGCCCATGTCGTCGGCCAGGCACGCACCGAGCCCCAGCGCCGACATGAACGCCAGCCAGGCGACACCCCGCTGCTGGTAGGGCCGCAGGGTGGCGCGGAACGACGGCGGCAGCCCGACCGGCCGCAGGGCCTGGTGAACCCGCCCGGCCAGGACGTCCCCGACCCAGCCGACGGCGTGGACGTCGGTGACCGGGAGCGGTGCCGCCGGCCCGAGGTGGACGAGCTCCAGCAGCTCGGCCGCGGTGGGGCGCCCGGCGGGCCGGTCCGGGTCGCGGCGGAGGAACTCGAGGCCGGCGCGGAGCCGGTCGGGGTCGACGCTGATCCACCTCCCCCGCAGCCGCACCAGCGGAGTCTTCGCCGCGACGAGCCTCGCCAGCTCCTCCTCGCCGATTTCGTCGTCGCCGACCGCGATCGACCAGCGGAACCCGGCCAGCTCGTCGCGGCCCACCCGGCTGCGGGTGACGACCTGCTCGGCGGGCGTGCTGCGGACCGACAGCCGCAGCCCGAGCCGTCGCCGGCCGTCCCAGGTGGCCGGGAGCTGCACTTCGAACCCGGCCTCGACCAGCCGGGTCGCACCCGAGGTGAGGAACCGCTCGGCTTCCTCGACGGTCAGGTCGTACTCGGAGGGTTGCGTCCGGCGCAGGGCGGGCGCCAGCATCGGTTCCACCAGCGCGGCCCGGCCCAGTTCGGCGGCCAACAGCCCCTTCGGGTCCCGGACCAGCCCGTGCGCCTGGCCCGACCAGATCTGCCCCGCCGACAGCAGCAGGCTCGGATCGGCCGTGGCCCGCAGGAGGAACTGCAGCTGCCACTTGGTGCCGTCGCCGGTCTGGTCGTCGGGATCGTCCGCGTCCGGCGGACGCAGCGTGCGGACTTCGGCCAGCCGGAAACACGCCCGGCCGTCGACGACGTCGGAGTCGGCGACCTCGTCCCACTTCGCGACGGCGTCGGCCAGCACCCCGAGCTCGGCCAGCGGCAGCTCGACGCGGGCAGCACCGCCCTGCAGAGCGGCCAGCCACACCCCGGCCACTCCCCCGTCCCCGCGCAGGTCGACGGGCGGGTCCGCCCGCGCCAGCCGGTCCCGGGCCGCCGCGTCGACCAGGGTGTGGAGGGCATCGGTGACGAGCGCGCGCGGCGAGCCCCCGGTGAGCGGCGCGACCTGCTCGGCCCGCCCGACCGGCGGCATGGCCTCGGCCAGGGCGTCGAACGCGACGAAGTCCACGCCTTGGAGCACCGGGCGCCACCGGGCCTCCGCCGCGTCGCCCCGGCGGACCAGCGTCGGCAGCACCCGCCCGCGCCGCACCAGGTCCGCGGCCAGGCGGGCGACCGCCCGCAGGTAGGTCACCGAGGATCCGTAGGAGGCCGAGTCGTCGAGGTCGTCCAGCTCGGTCGCGTCCACGATCAACGCCGGGACCGACCACGGCCGCAACGACGGCGCCGGGCCACGCCGCTTGCCGCCCGCCGGCCGCTCGGAGGAGGCGAGCGGCCGGTTCGCGCGCGACGGGAGCAGCAACGTCGCCGAGGTGGGCTTTCCGGGATGCAGCGCGGTCAGCTGCGCACTGGAGACGGCGAACGGATGCGGAAGCGCGATCCGCACCGAGCGGCTCGACGTGCCGGCCGGGCCCCGGTCGTGCTCCGCCCAGAGCAGCAGGCCCCGGCCCGGCGACCACAGGGCGTGCACCATGGGCAAGGTCTGGGTCTCCTTCGTCCGATCCGGGTTCCCCCTGATCGTCGCACGGGCGCCGGTGGGGTTCGGCGGCACCGCCCGCGGCCGCGGTACTGTCGCGTTTTCGTCCTGGACCGGCCGCCTCGCTGGCCGCTACCTTACGGGGATGGCCGCTGGGGACACCCTGGAGCAGCTCGAGTGGAACGCCCGGCTGGGCGCGGGAAAGCTCGCCGGCACACCGCGGCTGACCGCCGACGACGGTCTCGCCCTGCTCTCCGAGATCGCCTACGCCCGGGTGATCCGCCGAGATCCCCGGACCGTTCTCGACCTGGCGACCGGTTCACGCCGGTTCGGGGGGACCGATCGGGCCGAGGTCGTGCGGCTGCTCACCGGTTGCGGGCTGTTCACCGCCGAGGACCGTGGTTTTGCCTTCGCCGACGAGGAGCTGGCGCACTTCCTCGCCGCGCGTCACCTCGCCCGGCGTCACGCGCGGGGGCCGAGGTGGTGGCAGCCGTGGACCGGGAAGTACCTCGCGCCGCGCGCGGACTGGCCGTGGCCCGCTCTCGAAACCCACCTCTTCCTCGCCGCGCTGTGGTGGCGGGAGTCCCGGGCCGCCGTCGAGCGGCGGCTGAACCGGCTGCTGAGCGACGACCACTGGTACCCGAACATCCGGTTCGTGCTGGAGCTGCTCCGGCGCGACCTCGTGCCGGGCAACAACTTCACCGGCCGCGCCACCGAAGTCCTCGGCGAGGCGCTGCGCGGTGACCGGCTGCCGGACGACCACTGGCTCGCGGGGGCGGGCTGGCTGTCCGCGCTCGATCCCGCGGCCACCAGGACGTTGCTGGACGACCTCGTCCGCATCCCCCGGGACGGCTGCCGGCCGCAGCGGAAGCTCATGGCGGTCGACGAGCTGGCAGAACACGATCCGCCCCGGGCGAAGGAGAACCTCGCGATCCTGGCCACCGGCCTCGTCGGCAAGCCGGAGGACCGCCTCGAAACCGCCCGGCTGATCGGCGAACGAGACGCCGCACTGGGCGTCCGGGCGATGCTGACGCTCGCGCGGTCGGCGGCGATGCGGGAACTGCGTGTCCCGGCGGCGATCGCGGCCGGCTCGGTCGAAGTCATGCGGGAACTGACCGAGCCCCGCCACGGCCTGTCGGACGACGGCCGGCTGAAGCTGCTTGCGGAACTCGTGACCCGCGACGCCGACCAGGAAACGGCCGGCCTGATCGTCGCGACCGCCACCGAGCCGGCCACACCCGCGCGGGTCGCGGCTCTGGTGCACCCGCGCGATCCTGCCGCGGCGATGCGGATCGT
>NZ_MUMI01000735.1 GCF_002155975.1 Amycolatopsis kentuckyensis | reverse complement strand
CCGCGGCGCCCTCGTCAGGCCGCTCCTGTTCGGCTTCCAGCCGGTCCAGCACCCGGCGAACCGCGGGCAGGTCCTCGATCAGCGGGCGGCGCCGCGACGCCGTGAAGGCGGGGACGAACCGGTCCCAGTCGACGTCGGCCACGGCCAGGAAGGTCTCGTCGCGGTCGAGCGCGCCCTGCAGCGCGGCCACGGCCCGTTCGGGCGCCATCGGCCGGAGGCCACGGCGGCGCAGCTGCTGCTCGCCCTCGTCGGAGGCCATGCCGCCCCCGGCCCACAGCCCCCAGGCCACCGAAGTCGCCTTGGCCCCGCGGGCGCGACGTTGTTCGGCGAGAGCGTCCAGGTAGGCGTTCGCGGCGGCGTAGGCCCCCTGGCCCGCGCTGCCCCAGACGCCGGAGTTGGAGGAGAACAGCACGAACGCTTCGAGGTCGTCGCCGAGCAGGGCGTCCAGGTGCGCGGCCCCCGCGACCTTGGCCGCGAGGACGTCTTCGAACTCGTCCAGGCCGGTCTCGGCGAGGGTGCTCGACTGCGGCAGCCCGGCCGCGTGCACGACGGCCACCGGCCGGTGGCCCAGGCTGTCCAGCAGGGCTTCGACGGCCTTCCGCTCGGCGACGTCGCACGCGGCGATGGTCACCGCGCAGCCGTACCCCCGCAGCTCTTCGGCCAGTTCGGTGGCGCCGGGAGCGGCTTCGCCCCGGCGGCTGGTGAGCACGAGGTGGTCGGCGCCGGACCGGCCCAGCCAGCGGGCGACGTGCGCGCCGAGCGCCCCGGTGCCCCCGGTGACCAGCACGGTTCCCCGTGGCCGCCACGGCTCGCCCGCCGGTGCGGGACGCGCCGGGTGCAGCCGCCGAGCCAGGATTCCGTGGTCCCGGAGCGCGACCTGGTCTTCGCCCGCGGGTTCGGCCAGGAACCCGGCCAGCCGGTCCGCGGCCCGCTCGTCGAGCGCGGCGGGCAGGTCGATCAGCCCGCCACCCAGGCCGGGGTATTCGAGGCCGATCACGCGGCCGAGGCCCCAGAGTTGCGCAGGCACGCTCGACGCCGGGGCGTCGCCGGGCCCGGTGGCCACGGCGCCGCGGGTGAGCAGCCAGAGCGGGGCGTCGATCCCGGCGGTGGTCAGTGCCGGGGCGAGCGCGGCCGTCCCGGCGACCCCGGTCGCGATCAGCGGGTGCCCGGGCAATGGGGTTTCGTCCAGGCCCAGCAGGGAAACCACGCCGGCGTACGCCCCCGGCGGCAGCTCCCCCGGCGAGGCGGTGACGACGTCGGCGCCGCGTGCGGCGAGCGCGTCGAGCACCGTCGCGACGAGTCCACTGTGGTCATTCGGGACGAGTGCCAGCCAGCGGCCGGACAGCAGCGGCAGCGCGGGTTCGGCGACCGGCGACCAGCCGACCTTCAGGCACCACGAGTCCACTGTGGATTCTTCGGTGCGCCGCGAGCGCCACCGGGTCAGCGCGGGCAGCACCTCGTCGAGCGCGCCGCGGTCGACGCCGAGGACACCGGCGAGGTCTTCGGTTTCTTCGAGCGCCGTCCAGAGCCCGTCGTCGGCCGGGGCCGCCGGGGCCGGGTCCAGCCAGTACCGCTGGTGGTCGAAGGCGTAGGTCGGGAGCGGGATCAGCCGGGCGCCTTCGCCGAACGCGGGCGTCCAGTCGAGGTCGACGCCGTGCACCCAAGCCTCGGCGAACGAGGTGTACAGCCGGTCGAGGCCGCCTTCGCCGCGGCGCAGCGTGCCGGTGACGACGGCTTCGTCCACAGTGTCCTCGACACTCATCGTGAGCACCGGGTGCGGGCTGCATTCGATGAAGGTGTCGTAGCCGTCCTCGGCCAGCTGCCGCACGGCCGTGTCGAACAGCACGGGGTTGCGCAGGTTGGCGTACCAGTAGGCGCCGTCGAGCCCGGCGGTGTCCATCGGCTCGGCGGTCACCGTGGAATGGAAGGTGATCGCCGACGACCGCGGCGAAACGGGGGCGAGCAGCTCGCGCAACTCGGCCTCGATCGCTTCGACCTGGCCGGAGTGCGACGCGTAGTCCACCGGAACCCGCTTCGCGCGGATGCCGTCGGCCTCGCAGGACTCGATCAGCGCGTCGAGGGCGGCCGGTGAGCCGGACACCACGACCGCGGCCGGCCCGTTGACCGCCGCGATCGACACCTCCGCCGTGAGCCGGGGCTCGACGATTTCGCGCGCGGCGGCCACCGACACCATGCCACCGCGGCCGGCCAGGGCCAGGATCGCCTTGCTGCGCAACGCGACCACGCGGGCGGCGTCCTCCAGCGACAGCGCGCCGGCGACCGCGGCGGCGGCGATCTCGCCTTGGGAGTGCCCGATCACGGCGTCCGGTTGCACGCCGTGGGCGCGCCAGACTTCGGCCAGCGACACCATGACCGCGAAGAGGGCGGGCTGCACGACGTCGACGCGCTGCAGCATCGTTTCGTCGCCGAGGACTTCGGACAGCGACCATTCGACGAACGGCGCCAGCGCGCGTTCGCAGTCCCGCATGCGGGCCGCGAACGCCGGCGACGTGTCCATCAGGTCCAAAGCCATCCCCACCCACTGCGAGCCCTGCCCGGGAAAGACGAAGGCGACCTTGCCCCCGCGGCGGGCGCTGCCCCGCACCAGCCCGGGGACGGCCCGGTCGTGGGCGAGCGCGCCCAGCGTGTCGTGACCGCCGGCCACGACCACCGCCCGTTGCTCGAACGTAGACCGGGATTTCGCGAGGGAGTACCCCACATCTGCGGCCCGGACCCCCTGTGCGGCCCCTACGCGGGCCTGCAGCCGGCGGGCCTGCCCAGCCAGCGAAGCGGGCGTTTTCGCGGACAGGATCCAGGGCACCGGGCCCTTCGCGACCGGGTGCGTCGCGGGGGTTTCGGCCGGGGCCGCCTCCAGCACCGCGTGGGCGTTGGTGCCGCTCATCCCGAACGACGACACCGCGGCCCGGCGCGGCCGGCCGGTCTCGGGCCACTCGCGAGTTTCGTCCAGCAGCCGGACGTTCCCGGTCGTCCAGTCCACATGGGACGACGGCGTGCCCGCGTGCAGCGTGCCCGGGAGGACGCCGTGGCGCAGGGAGAGGACCATCTTGATGACGCCGGCGACGCCGGAGGCGGCCTGGCTGTGGCCGATGTTGGACTTCACCGAGCCGAGCCACAGGGGGTTCGCCCGGTCGCGGCCGTAGGTGGCCAGCAGCGCCTGGGCCTCGATCGGGTCGCCGAGGGTGGTGCCGGTGCCGTGGGCTTCGACGGCGTCGACGTCGTCGAAGGTCAGCCGGGCGTTGGCGACGGCCTGGCGGATGACCTGCTGCTGGGCGGGGCCGTTCGGGGCGGTCAGGCCGTTGGAGGCGCCGTCCTGGTTGACCGCCGAGCCGCGGATCACGGCGAGGACCTCGTGGCCGTGGCGCCGGGCGTCGGCGAGCCGTTCGACCAGCAGGACGCCGACGCCCTCGGCCATGCCCATGCCGTCGGCGTCGTCGGAGAAGGCCTTGCAGCGGCCGTCGGCGGCGAGCGCGCGCTGCCGGCTGAACGCGACGAACGACGCCGGGGTCGACATCAGCGCCACGCCGCCGGCCAGGGCCATCGTGCACTCGCCGTTGCGCAGCGACTGGCAGGCCAGGTGCAGCGCGACCAGGGACGACGAGCACGCCGTGTCGACGGTGACGGCCGGGCCGGTCAGCCCGAAGGTGTAGGAGATCCGGCCGGAGACGACGCTGGCGGCGCCGCCGGTGAGCAGGTGCCCGGCCGAGCTGTCGGGCTGGGCGAGCCCGATGCCGTAGTCGGCGTAGTTGGTGCCGACGAACACGCCGGTCGCGCTGCCCCGCAGGGTCTCGGGGTCGAGGCCGGCGCGTTCCATCGCCTCCCACGACGTCTCCAGGAGCAGGCGCTGCTGGGGGTCCATGGTCAGCGCTTCGCGGGGCGAGATGCCGAAGAAGCCCGGGTCGAAGTCGCCGGCGTCGTGCAGGAAGCCGCCGTGGCGGGTGTAGCTGGTGCCGTCGTGGTCCGGGTCGGGGTCGTAGAGCGCGTCGACGTCCCAGCCGCGGTCGGCCGGGAACCCGGTGATCGCGTCGCCGCCGGCGGTGACGAGGTCCCAGAGGTCCTCGGGGCTCTCGATGCCGCCGGGGTAGCGGCAGCTCATGGCGACGATGGCGATCGGCTCGTCGTCGGCGACCGCGACGACGGTCGCCGTTCCGGTGGCGCCGCCGTCGAGCAGGAATTCGGTGATGCGCTCGGCGGTCGGGTGGTCGAAGGCGAGGGTGGCGGGGAGGCTCTGGCCGGTTTCGGCGGCGAGCCGGTTGCGCAGCTCGACGGCGGTGAGCGAGTCGAAGCCGAGTTCCCGCAGGGCTACTCCGGGGGCGACGGCGTCCGGGCTGTCGTGCCCGAGCACGGCGGCGGCGGTGGCGCGGACCAGGTCGAGCACGGTCCGGGCGCGGTCGGCCGGGGAGACTCCGGCCAGCCAGCGCTTTTCGGGCCGGGGCTCGTCCACGGTCAGCGCGCGGCGCACCTCGGGCAGCTCGTCGAGCAGCGGGCGTGGCCGCAGGGCGGTGAAGACGGGCGCGAACCGGGCCCAGTCGACGTCGGCGACGGCGAGGAAGGTGTCGTCGTCGGCGAGGACTTGCCGAAGGCCCGCGAAGGCGAGGTCGGGGTCGAGGAACGGCAGGCCCTGGCGGAGCAGGCGGCTCGCGTCGAAGTCCTGGTCGGCTTTGGCGGGGTTGGCGGCGTTCCAGACGCCCCAGGCGAGGGAGGTGGCACGCAGGCCGCGAGCGCGCCGGCGTTGGGCGAGGGCGTCGAGGTGGGCGTTGGCGGCAGCGTAGGCGGCGTGGTCGCCACTGCCCCAGACGCCGGCGATGGAGGAGAACAGGACGAAGGCGTCGAGGTCACGGTCGAAGACGGCGTCGAGGATTTCGGCGCCTTGGACTTTGGCTTTGGCAACGGCGGCGAACTCGGCAACGTCGGTGGCGTCGATCGAAGCGAGTTCGATCAGGGCGGCGGCGTGGACGACGGCACGGATGTCGTGGGCTTCGGCAAGGGCTTCGACCGCGGCGCGATCGGTGACGTCGCAGGTGACGTGGGTGATGCCCGGCTCGGCGCCGGCTTGGTCGCCGCGACGGCTGGCGAGGATGACGTGCTCGGCGCCGACGCCGCGGAGCCAGCGGGCGATCCGCGGCCCGAGGGCGCCGGTCCCGCC
>NZ_MUMI01000734.1 GCF_002155975.1 Amycolatopsis kentuckyensis | reverse complement strand
CGACGGCGGTCAAGCTGCGCGCGGCCCGCTCGAACCGCTCGATCGTCGTCGCGAACGGGTGCGAAGGCGATCCCCTGAGCCAGAAAGACGTTGCGCTGCTCACCCTTTCGCCGCACCTCGTCCTCGACGGCCTGCAGCTCGCCGCACACGCCATCGGCGCTACCGAGGCCGTGCTCTGCGTGCACGCGGGCAGCCCGGCGCTGCCGAGCGTCGCCGCGGCGCTCGCCGAGCGGGAAGACCGGGCGCCGGTGCGGGTCGCGGAGGTCCCGCGCCGCTACGTCGCCAGCGAGGAGACCGCACTCGTCCGGTACCTGACGTCGGGGGACGCGCGGCCGCTCGGCAAACGACCCCGGCCCGCCGAACGCGGCGTGCGCGGGCGGCCCACCCTCGTGTCCAATGTGGAGACTCTGGCGCAACTGGCGTCGGTGGTCCTGCTGGGGCCGCACCACTACCGCGCGTCCCGGACCGAGCTCGTCACGGTGACCGGCGCGGTACCGCGGCCCGGTGTCGTGGAAGTGGCCGCGGGGACGTCCTTGGCCGGCGTGCTGGCCGCGGCGGGCGGGGAAGCGGAGCCGGTGCAGGCGGTGCTCGCCGGCGGAACGTGGACCGCGGACCTCGGTGGCGGCCTGTCCGGGCTCGCGACGGTCTACGCGCTCCCGGCGCGTGACTGCGGGCTGGAGTACACGGCGAAGGTGCTGGCGTTCCTGGCGGCGGAGTCGGCGCGGCAGTGCGGGCCGTGCACGTTCGGCCTGCCGTCGATCGCGGCGGACTTCGCGGAGCTGGTCCACGGCGGTCCCGCGACGGCCCGGCTGGCCCGCCGCCTCCCGCTGCTGACCGGCCGCGGCGCGTGCGCCCACCCGGACGGCGCGGCCCGCCTCGCGGCGAGCGCGTTGCGGGTCTTCGGCGCCGACGTCCACGCTCACCAGGCCGGCGGCCGGTGCCGGATCCCGGCGGGTGTCGCATGAAGGTGACGGTGGACCCGATCGGGTGCCGCGCGCACGGCTTGTGCGCCGACCTGCTGCCGGAGCTGGTGCGGCTCGACGAGTGGGGCTACCCGGTGGTGGCGCCGGGCCCGGTGCCGGCGGAACTGGGGGCGGAGGCCCGGCGCGCGGCGGCTGCCTGCCCGGCGCTGGCGTTGCGGCTGCGGAAGGACTGAGGGACACGATAATCCGGTCGTGCCGCCGCGACCGAGCCGTTAGCCTCCGGCGTCATGGACGGCGAGCTCATCGACCGGATCCGCGGGGCCCGGCGGGTCGCCGCGCTGACCGGCGCGGGCATTTCCACCGCGTCCGGGATTCCCGACTACCGGGGCCCCGAAGGCGTCTGGACGCGCACACCGAGTGCCGTGAACGCCTTCACGCTCGAGAACTTCATGGCCGACACCGAGGTGCGCCGCGAGTTCTGGCGCACGTACCGGGGACACGCCGCTTGGCGCGCCGAGCCGAACGCAGCCCATCGCGCGCTGGCCGAGCTCGACCACGCGGGCGTCGCCGTCCGGGTGCTCACCCAGAACGTCGACGGCCTGCACCAGCGCGCCGGCCTAGCCGCGCGCAAGGTCCTCGAGCTGCA
Source organism: Amycolatopsis kentuckyensis (assembly GCF_002155975.1). Lineage (GTDB taxonomy): Bacteria > Actinomycetota > Actinomycetes > Mycobacteriales > Pseudonocardiaceae > Amycolatopsis > Amycolatopsis kentuckyensis. Next base: position 1,614 of record NZ_MUMI01000734.1, on the reverse strand, counting down.
CGGCAGCATGCACACCACGCGGTGCACCGGCTGCGCGGCCGGATTCCCGACCACGGAGGTCCTGGCGGCGGGCGACGACGACCCGCCGTGCCCGCGCTGCGGCGGGATCCTGAAGCTCGACGTTGTCCTCTTCGGACAGACGCTGGACGGCGAAGTCCTCGGCCGGGCCAGGAACATCGCGGCGGCGAGCGGGCTGTTCCTCGCGATCGGCAGCTCGCTGCAGGTGGAGCCGGCGGCGTCGCTGTGCACGGTCGCGGTGCGGGCCGGGGCGACGCTGGTCGTCGTCAACCGCGACCCGACGCCGTACGACGACGATGCCGCTTTCGTGCTGCGGGACGACATCGAGGCCGTCGTCCCGGAACTCTGCGCGGCGGTGAACCGGTGATCCGCGAAGCCCGCGAGGACGACTGGCCCGCGATCTGGCCGATCATCCACGACGTCGTCACCGAGCAGCGGACGTTCCCCTACGACCCGGCGATGACCGAGCGCGACGCCCGGGAGATGTGGCTGCGCGACCCGCCGGCCCGCGTGGTCGTCGCCCTCGACGGCGACCGGGTGACGGGCACGGCGAACATGTACGCCAACCGCCCGGGGCCGGGCAGCCACGTCGCTTCCGGCAGTCTGATGGTGGCGAAGGAGGCGCGTGGCGCGGGGGTGGGCCGGGCGCTCACGACGGACCTGATCGAATGGGCCCGGCGGAGCGGGTTCGCGGCGATTCAGTTCAACGCGGTCGTCGACGTGAACGTGGCCGCGGTCCGGTTGTACGAGAGCTTGGGGTTCGTGACGCTCGGAACGGCACCCGGCGCGTTCCGCCACCCGGCCGCCGGGGACGTCGGGCTGCGCATCATGTGGCTGGACCTGCGGTGACCTGCTAGCCGAACCGGCCTGCAATGCTTTCGCCGCCGTCGCCGTGCCCGAGGACTTCTACGCGCTCTCTTGATCCGTCGGATTCCCGGGAACATCCGGCAGTTCTTCGGCGAGGATGGTGTCGATCTTCCGGCTCGCGCTCCGCAGTTTCGCCACGCTCGCGACCAGCAGCACGAACGCGGCGGCGGGCACCACCAGCAGCACGGGCGGCCACCCGAGGAGGAAGACGGTACCGGCGCAGATCAGCGCGGAGACCAGGAAGACTGCCCGGCCGGCGACCCGCGGCCACGCGGGACGGGGCTTGGCGTGCCGGCCGCTCGGTGTGCGGAAAACCGGCTGCGCGAGGGCAGTGTGGACGCTCATCCAGACCTCCGGAACTGTTTCGTCGAACCAGCCGGGAGAGGATTCCCGGCGGCGGCACCGTGCAGTGAGTCGGGCTGGACCCGGCTCCGGTTACCTGTCGTTATTGGTTCGAGTCCCAATTCACTGAATCGAATTACCGGCCATTCTTGGTCCTTTTCGGCACTAGGGCCGTTGGTCCCGGATTCGCGCGCCGGAGGTCCCGCTCAGGACTCGTGGCCGGGACCCTTGCCCTTGGTCTTGCCGGGCGGATCGGTCTTCGGGGGCTTGCCCGATTTCGTCGGCGGCGGCCCGGCCGGCGACGGCGTTTCGTGGGTCACGGCGGCGGGTTCGAGCGACGCGGCTTCGCTGGTGCCCGGCTGCGTCCCGGAGCCGCCGATCCCGCCG
>NZ_MUMI01000733.1 GCF_002155975.1 Amycolatopsis kentuckyensis | reverse complement strand
CGGCCGCCGGGCGTACCTCGGGACGCGCCTGCGGGTGCTGATCGCGTCCTGCGTGCTGGCCGGGCTGGTCGGCGTGTGCGTCGGCGTCTACGGCGTGCTCGACGGAACGTCGTCCTGGCTCGGCGTGCCGCTGCTGGCGGCCGGACTGGTCTTGGCGGTCGTGGGCTTCGTCCTCGGCGGGCGGCGCGTCCGGCGGACGGCGTACCGGCCGGACCCGTGGCGCTGGCCGGAGACGCTGGTCGTCGCGTCCGGCGTCGGGGCGTGCGCGCTGCTGTTCGCGACCGCCCGGATCGACGCGGGCCGGTTGTTCCCTTCGCTGAGCCCGCTGCGCTGGCCGGAGGTTTCCTGGGTGCACGCGGTGTCGGTGCTGGTCGCGGTGCTGCCGGCGTTCGTCGCACCCCCTGTTCCGGAGGTCGTCCGATGATCGAGTTCTCCCGGGTCACGGTGACCTACCCGGACGCCTCGCGGCCGGTGCTGTCCGACGTGTCGCTGCAGCTCGAAGAGGGCGAGTTGTGCCTGGTCGCGGGCCCGACAGGGGCGGGGAAGTCGACGTTCCTCGGCGCGCTCAACGGCCTCGTCCCGCACTTCACCGGCGGCCGCCTGTCCGGCCGGGTCGTCGTCGGTGGGTTCGACACGGCTCACCACCCGCCGCGCGAGCTGGCCTCGGTCGTCGGCGTCGTCGGCCAGGACCCGCTCTCCGGGTTCGTGACGGACACGGTGGAGGAGGAGCTCGCGTACGCGATGGAGCAGCTGGCGGTGCCGCCGGACGTGATGCGCAAGCGCGTCGAGGAAACCCTGGACCTGCTGGGCATCGCGGAGCTGCGCAACCGTCCACTTCGGACACTGTCGGGCGGTCAGCAGCAGCGCGTCGCGATCGGCTCGGTCCTGACGGCCCACCCGTCGGTCGTCGTGCTCGACGAGCCGACGTCGGCGCTGGACCCGACGGCGGCGGAGGACGTCCTCGCGGCGATCACGCGCCTGGTGCACGACCTCGGGACGACGGTGATCGTCGCGGAGCACCGGATGGAGCGGGTGGCCCAGTACGCGGACCGGCTGCTGTACCTCCCGGGCGACGGCTCGGTCCGGTCCGGGCCACCGGCCGAGATCCTGGCGACGTCGCCGATCGCGCCCCCGATCGCCGAGCTGGGCCGGCTGGCGGGCTGGTCCCCGCTGCCGCTGTCGGTCCGGGACGCGCGCCGGGTCGCGGGGCCGCTGCGTGCTCGCCTCCAGAAATTGTCGGTGGTGGGTCGTAGTCTCTCGGTGACCGGTTCGGCACTGGACGTGAGAGGGGTGGTGGTCCGATACGGAGATGTCCTGGCGGTGCGCGGGGTCGACCTGCGTGTCGGACCGGGAGAGGTGGTCGCGCTGATGGGACGCAACGGCTCCGGCAAGTCGTCGCTTCTCTGGGCGGTGCAGGGCAGTGGCCCGAGGTCGGCGGGGAAGGTCGACGTCGGTGGCGCGGACCCGGCATCGCTCAAGCCACGAGTGGCCCGTCAGCGCGTGGGTCTGGTCCCGCAGACCCCGGCCGACCTGCTGTACCTCGATTCGGTGGACGCCGAGTGCGCACAGGCGGACACCGAATCGCAGGTACAGCA
>NZ_MUMI01000732.1 GCF_002155975.1 Amycolatopsis kentuckyensis | reverse complement strand
CCGCCGACGTCGAGTGGCTCCGGATCTGCGTCAAGCTCCGCGAATCCGGGATGCCGCTCGCCGAGCTCCAGCGGTTCGCCGGACTGGTGCGGCAAGGCCCCGGCAACGAAGCGGAACGGCTGCGGCTGCTCGACACCCACCGGCAGCGCGTCGACGCGCAGATCGAAGCCCTGGAAGAGAGCCGCTCCCTCATCGCGTGGAAGGTCGGGGTCTACGCCGAGCACCTGTCCCGCGGCGAAGCCGGCGGCCTCTGGGACCCGACGGCCTGAACCGGCCGTTCCGCGAACAGCAGCCGTTGACCAGGAACTTCGTGTGGGTGTAGCGGACGTGGAGGTTCAGGCCGGGTAGCGCAGCACGCCGGACTCGGCGATCTTGTCTGCACGCCGAAGGCCGCGGTCGTGAAGAACGATTTCTTCGCGCGCCCTACCTTGGCGCGCTTCGGATCCGTGCTCGCCCGGTCGTAGGCGGGATCACTGCGGTCGCCGTCGCGTGGCGGGCGGCCGGATTCCTGCGCATGGGCCTGGCCGGCGGCGACCCCGCGGTCGAAGTGGACGGCGTGGGTGCCGGCGTCGACGGGTTCGGTGTGGACGGTCACCGGGACCTCGCGCCGCACCACCAGGTTCTTCGGCGTCCCGTGCAGCCGCGTGAGGTTTCCTCGAACACCTTCATGCCGCGGAGCCAGAATCGGCCGTATTGCGGCTCCGCATGGTCGTGCCTCCACCCCCGCCGGCCGCCGGGGGCCGGCGAATCTCTTCCGGCACTCAAGGGTCGCCAGGAGCGTGGAGGTCGTTACGCCCGCGCCGCGAATCGGTTGCGGCGGAGGGTTTTCCGGAACTCGACGTCGATCAATTGTTCGATTTTGCGATCGTCCGGCCGGGACGCCGGTGGTGTCGGGCACAGGCAAAGCGCGTCCGGCACTTGTCCTATGAGGACTTCTCCCGGCCTGGTGCCGGTGTCGAGCGAAGGAAACCCGCAGGTCACGGCATCGGAGTCGGGGGCGGGGTGGTCGGTGCCGACCGGCTCGGGCCGAAATCCCGCGCGACACAACAGAGTTAAGCTGCTTCCGCTGTTTGGATTTGTGCGGCTTTGGTAATACCCTGTGCGCTGTCGGCCGTGATGGGCCTGACTGGTAGTTCCACTACGGAGGACTGGAATGACGAACAAGGCCCAGCTGATCGAGGCGCTGTCGGAGCGTCTGGGCGACGACAAGAAGGTGGCTGCCCAGGCCGTGGACGGCTTGGTGGACATCATCATCCGGACGGTCAACAAGGGCGAAAAGGTCAACATCACCGGCTTCGGGGTGTTCGAGAAGCGCGCTCGCGCGGCTCGCACGGCACGGAACCCGCGCACCGGTGAGGCCGTGAAGGTGAAGAAGACCAACGTGCCCGCGTTCCGCGCCGGCACCACCTTCAAGGACGTCATCTCCGGTAGCAAGAAGCTCCCGAAGGCGACCCCGGTCAAGCGGGCCACCGCCACCACCACGCGGGCGACGGCCACCAAGACCGCGGCCGCCGCGGCGCCGGCCAAGGCGACCACGACCCGCACCACCCGTGCCGCGGCGGCCAAGCCGGCCGCGACGACCACGCGGACCCGCGCCACCGCGGCGAAGCCGGCCGCCAAGGCCACCGCCACCAAGGCGGCCCCGAAGGCCACGGCCGCGAAGACGACCGCGGCGAAGACCACGGCGGCGAAGACCACGGCGGCCAAGGCCACCACGGCCAAGGCGACCACCACGCGGGCGAAGACCGCCGCCGCCAAGCCGGCCGCCACCAAGGCCCCCGCGGCGAAGACCACGGCGGCCAAGGCTCCGGCCAAGCGCACCTCCGCGGCCAAGAAGAAGTAACACGGCTGCACACCGAAGGGCCCCGCACCGATCCGGTGCGGGGCCCTTCGGCATCTCGCCGGAGTCGCCGAACCGGCCCGGGAACGGGTTCGGGGCCGCGGTCGAAGCTGTCGTGATCGGTTTTCCTGCCGTACGATCACGGTGACCCCGGGGGAGGGGGTTCACGGCGGGCAGCTTTGCGTGCCCGCGGTCTTTCCGGCCTTCCCCGAGGCGCGCCGTCGAAGTCGAGGCACCTGTTCCGAGGGGGAACCGTGAAACGATCCGTTGCTGCACTCCTGTCGACCGTGCTCGTGCTGCTCACCGGCGTCGCCGCGCCGGCTTCGGCCGAGCCCGTCGACTACGGCAAGGTCGCCGACCTCGCCTTCGAGCAGTACCAGCGGGGCAAGCCCTACCTCTGGGGCGGCGAGGGGCCGGATGCCTTCGACAGCCCCGGTCTCGTCAAGTGGTGCTACGCCCAGTTCGGCGTCCGGCTTCCCCGTACGTCGGCGAACCAGTTCACCGTCTCCCGCTCGATCGCGAAGGAAGACCGCCGGAAGGGCGACCTCGTTTTCCTCGGCAAGAGCGAGGTGGGCATCGTCTACGACGGGGGAGACATGGTGATGGCCATCGGCGATCCCGTCGGCAAGGTCGCCTTGACGGCCATCACGGAGAACGCGACGATCCGCACGCTTCGGCCGTAGCGCTCAGCAGGTTCCGCGGACAGCGCGTCATGTGGCCGCCCAGTCCGCGCCGGTGGCCCGCAGCAGCACGGCCGCGGGCGGCACCTTCGCCGCGTTGCTCGTGACCACAAAGGACTCCACGAAAGCGGACTGAACCCAGGAGACGGACCGAGTCCCGGTCACAGCCGCCCGTGACCGCCGGCGACCCAGCGGATGGAGGCCCGGCGATGAACACTTCACCGAGCCGACGAGCGCCGTTCACCCGGCCGGCCGCGGCTGACGTGCGGTCGTTCCGCACCCCGCGGAAAACGGCGCGTCCGGGTGGCACCGGGCGCCCGATCGGCCGACACTGGGGTGGTCGGTGCCGCCGGGGTGGAGGTTTGTCCGTTGAGTTCCGCGTACACCGTGATCAAGGCGATCCTCGTGCTCGAGCTGCCTTCCGCGGCGACCTCCCTGCGGGCCGACCTCGGGTACGACAGCCGGGAGCCCTACGCGGTCGCCCTGACCCTCCACACCGGACGGGGCCCGTCGAGTGGCTGGCCGCGCGCGATCTGCTCATCGACGGCCTCCGGGAACCCGCCGGGCTCGGGGACGTCCGGGTCGCGCCCGCCGCCGATCCGGCCGTGACCGTGGTCGAGCTGCGGTCGCCGGACGGGCACGTCGTGCTCGAAGCGGACACCGCCGAGGTCGTCGACTTCCTCTACCGCACCTGCGAGGCCTTGCCGCGCGGGGAGGAAAGCCGGGTGTTCGACTTCGACCGGGAACTGGCGAAGCTGACCCACGCCCCGGAATAAGGCTTCCCCGGCCCGGGTTGATCGCTCGCATGACTCCCGAGCAGGTGTTCCGGCGGCTGATCGACGGCATCACCAGCGGCGACTGGGATCGCCTCCCCGACCTGTACGCCGAAGACGCCGTCGTCGAACACCCCTTCGCCAAGCCGCCCGAGCGGCTGGCCGGGCGGGACCGGATCCGCGAGCACTTCGCGGTGCTCGGGCGGCTCGGCCTGAAGATGACCGCGCGGAACGTCCGGGTGCACGAGACGACGGACCCGGAGGTCGTCATCGCGGAGTTCGACTACGCCGGTTCCGAAGGGGGCACCGGCCGCGCGTTCGAGTTCGGCAACGTCTTCGTGGTGACCGTCCGGGACGGCCTCATCGTGCACTCGCGCGACTACCAGGGCCGCTGAGCCGGACCCGCGGAACCGCACGGGGGAACGGTTCCGCGGGAGCCCGGCGGAGAACTACGGCGTCCAGGGCGAGCCGACGGCCCAGCTGACGTCGTCAGCCCACGAAGCCGAAGCGTCGAACGCGTTGGACCCGCCGTTGCTCGCGATGTACACCGTGTTGTCGTAGTGGCGGATGAAGCGGTCGGGGTAGTTGTACGAGGCGAACGACGTCCCTTGGCCGTTCTTCCCCGCCTGCGGGCAGAACGTCGCGTCGGCGCGGAAGACCGCGGTGCCGTCCATCGGCTGGCGCAGCAGCTGGTAGTTGTAGTGGCGCAGGAAGTCACCCGGGTAGTTGCGCGACTCGAACGACACGCACGACGGGTTCGCCAGGCCGCGGCGCACGATCCAGGACGCGTCGCTCTTGTCCAGGGCCGAGCTGCCCGAGCTCACCACCGACGTGACGGCGTCGTCGAACTGGTGCCGGAGGTACCGCGTGGTGCAGCACGCCGTCGTGGCGCGCAGCGAAATCGTCGATCCCGGGTTCAGCGTGCCGCCGGCCACCGGGCTCGGGCCGCCGTAGCCGACCGAGACGACATTGGCCTGTACCGCGTTGTCGGCCGCGTCGGTCGGCAGGCCGCTGGTCATCACGCCCTCGAAGAACGAGCCGATCGAGCCGTTGCTGTTGTCGCCGCCGGTGCCGAGGACGATCGAGCCCTCCTGCTGCATCGGCGAATACCCCGGCTGCGTCGGCTCCGGCCCCGAATACCGCGTGGCGAGGCCGCCGGACTGGGCGTTGCCGTCCTTCGTGGCGAAGAAGTTCTGCCCGTTGTTCTTCAGCAGCGCGGTCACGAACGGCGCGGCGTTGCCGGTGTAGGAGCTGTTCTTGCTCGGCCCGGCGTCGGACTGGAACAGGCCGTTCTCCAGGTCGGCCTGCACCCACGGGCCCTGGCCGACGCACGGCGAGAACCAGCACTCGGTGCCGAAGTTGATCGCGTCCATGTGGCCGTTGCCGGTGTCGGCGATGGACACCTCCGCGTTGCCGTAGTCGAAGCAGCACCGGTTGTTGACGTGGGTCCCGGACGTCACCATGTACATGCCTTCGGCCTGGCCGTTGACCGCGACTCCGGAGGCCGAGGTGTGCCGGTAGCCCATGCGGCCGGAGAACGACGCGCCGTACACCGCGTGGCCGCCCGCCGTCACCGGCAGCGCGTCCGCCGGCACGCCGGAGTTCGCCGGTCCCGCCGTGCCCGCCGGTTCGATGAAGAGATCGTTGTGGCGGGGCGACTGGTCGTAGATGACGTTGATGACGCAGGTCGTACCGGCGCAGAAGGTGTCCTGGGTGGCCGCGTTGGCGTACCCGCCCGCGGCCAGCAGACCGACGTTCGCGACGGCGCCGTCGGACGCCCGCTTCAGCTGGTACAGCGGCCCGTTGTAGGCCGCGTACAGCGCGCGGGTGGTGCTGTGCGCGGCGACGCAGGGGGTGCCCGCGGCGCCGTAGATGTCGCACGGCAGGGACGTGGCCGCCTCGGCGGCTTGACCGGCGTTCAGGACGGTCGCGGCGAGGGCCAGCGCGCCGCCGAGGAGCAGGGAGGCAGTTCTCCGAGCGAACATGAAAAGCTCTCCGTTTCGAAGGTGGGGACCGTGGAAAACGCAGGGCGGAACAATTCCGGGATGTCGAGGACGAAGAAACGTCCTCGGGTCCGGAATGGGGGAAGGGCCGCGGGGGAGTCGACCGTGCCGGGCCTGTGATCAGGAGCGGAGCGAAGGCTCAGGGCGAACCGGCGGCGACGGACAGCATGAAAACCTCCCTGCGGCACTGCAAGGTGTTAGCGCTAACATTTGTGCTGGAGAGAGCTTAGACGGTGACTTCCGCAGTTGGCAACCGACGTCGTCCGGCCGCGCTCAGAGATATTCGGAAATCTCCGGCGAATCGGGCAACTGTGTCCACTGTGGACGCCGACGGGGGCTTGACACCCGTCGGTGGTCATTCATACATTCGATGTCTCTTTGTATGAATGACGGGAGTTGATCCGCATGCGGCTCGGCAAGACCGCCGTCGTCCTCGGAGGCAGTGCCGCCGGCCTGTGCACGGCCGGCGCGCTCGCCCCGCACTTCGACCGCGTGCTGGTGCTGGAACGCGACGAGCTGCCCGACGGCGCCGAACACCGCCGTGGCGTCCCGCAGAGCAAGCACCCGCACTTCCTGCTCAACTCGGGGCGGCGCGCGATCGGCGCGCTGTTCCCCGGGTTCGAGGAGGACCTCATCGCGGCCGGCGGGCTGCTGCTGATGCCGTCCATGGACGCGGCCTACCTCGACGGGGTGGGCTGGTCCGCCCGCAAGCGCAGCGCCATGACGATGATCTACGGCTCGCGGATCCTCATCGAGCGCGTGCTGCGGGACAAGGTGCGTGAGCTGGCCAACGTCGTCGTCCGCGAAGGGGTCGCCGTGCGCGGCCTGACCACCGCCGACGGGGAAGTCACCGGCGTCGGCTTCAGCGCCGCCGACGGCGACGAGCACGTCGACGCCGACTTCGTCGTGGACGCGATGGGCCGCGGGTCCCCGGTCTCCGGCTGGCTCGCGGCGGCCGGCTGGCCCGAACCCGACGTGCAGACGCTCGACGCCAAGGTCACCTACACCTCGCGCTGGTACGACCTGCCTGCCGAACGCCCCGCGTCCTGGTGGTGGCAGCACCTGGTGGTCATGCCGACGCCGGACAAGGGCGACCACCCCGCCGAGCACGAGTTCCTGGTCAACTTCTTCCCCATCGAAGGCAACCGCGTCATCGCCTGCATGGGGTCGTGGGGGCTGGAGATGCCCAGCACCACCGACGCGTTCGTCGAAACCGCGCGCCGGGTGCGGACGCCGTTGTTCGCGGACGCCATGGACCGGTGCGTCCCCGCCTCCCCGGTCCACCTCACCCGGTCGACCGGCAACAAGTGGCGGCGCTACGACCGCCTGCGCACCCCGCCGCGGCGCCTCGTCTTCGTCGGCGACTCGATCTGCGCGTTCAACCCCTTCTACGCCCAGGGCATCAGCTCCGCGTCGGCTTCGGCGCTGCTGCTGCGCGAGCACCTGTCCCGCGCCGGGCGGCTCGACGCGAAGTTCTCCACGCGCTTCTTCGCCGCGCAACGCGGATTGCTGCGCGTGCCGTGGAGCCTGGCGATGGCCCGGGACCAGGGCTACGCCTGCGCGGTGGGCACCGAACAGCTGCCCGAGTGGCGGCGGCGCATCGTCGCGGCGATGTCGGCTCCGGCGTTCAGCCTCGTCGTCGGCGCGGCCCGCGAGGACGACGTGGTCGACGAGCACTTCGCGAAGGTGTTCAACCTGGACGAATCGCTGGGGCGGATGCTGCGCAACCCGCGGGTGCTCGCGGGTCTGGTCCGCTACCGCGTCCGCGCGGCGCTGGGCCGCCACCGCGTGCCGTTCGGGTTCGACCCGCAGGCCGAACCACCGGCCACGGACTACTCGGCAGCGACGGCGACCTCGCGATGAGCACGGCGTGCGGGCCGGACGCCGAAGCCGTCACCCGCGGGCTCGGGTTCGACTGCCACGACGTTTCGCCGGTGGTTTCCGTCCGGCCGCCGTGGGCGCTCGCCCACTGGACGATGCCGCTGCTGGAAGTCCTGGTCGTCGGCGGCGCGGTGTTCGCTCTGGTGCACGCGCTGCGCCGCCGCCGCGAAGGCGATCCGGTGAACCTGGCGCTGTGGTGGGCTTCGCTGGTCTACCTCTTCGTCACCGAGCCGCCGCTGTACTTCCCGGAGTGGTTCGGCCTCGACCGGCTGTACGGCTTCATCTTCGCCCACAACCTGTTCACCGTGCAGTTCATGGGGGACCGGCTGCCGCTCTACATCGTGGCGTTCTACCCGGTGATCAGCCAGCTCGCCTACGAGGTCGTGCGCACGCTCGGGCTCTTCCGGCGCGGTGCGCTGCGGGGTTCGGTGGCGGTGGCCTTCGTCTGCCAGGTGTTCTACGAAGTCTTCGACCACCTCGGCCCGCAGCTGAAGTGGTGGGCCTGGAACCCGGCCAACACGGTCGTCAACCACCCGGCGCTGGCGTCGGTGCCGGTGAACAGCATGCTGCTGTTCGCTTCCGTTTCGATGGCCGCCATGACCTACCTCGTCGTGCGCCTGACGGGTGGTCCACCGCGGCGCCGGCCGATGTTGCGCGTCCTGGTGGCGGGCGTTCTCACGCCGCCGACCATGGCGATCGCCGGGATCCCGTCGGGCCTCGCCGGCGAGAACGTCACCGCCCGGGCGTGGATCCTCGGCGTCGAGCTGGGGCTGCTGTGGCTGGCCGGCGGGTGGATCGTCGTGGCGCACCTGCGTTCCGGGGAGCCGGGCGAGCCCCTGTCGGCCTTCACGCGGTTCTACCCGGCTGCCTACCTGGGGGCGATGGCGGTGTTCTGGCTGGGGGCGCTTCCGGGCTACCTGTCCGCGAAGGACGGCGTCACCGCCGACGGCACCCCGATCGGCAGCGGGCTCTACGCGCTGGCCTGTTTCGCCGGGGCCGGCCTGGTGTCGGTGGCGCTGTACCGGCGCGACCGCGCCCCTGTCCCGGGCTGAGCGCTGCGCTCGGGGAAGATGGCGGGATGGGGCACCACGGATGGCAGGGCAACCCGCCCGGCACCGAAGACGAGGCACGCCGCCGGATCGTCGAGGCGGCGACGGCGTGCCTCGACCGGGCCGGCCTGGCCAAGACGAGCCTCTCCGACGTCGCCGTCGAGGCGGGCGTCACCCGGCAGACCGTCTACCGCTACTTCCCGGGGCTGAAGGACATCCTGCGCGCCGTCGCGCTGGCCGGCGTCGAAGAGTTCGCCGGGCGGATGGAGCGGCACCTGGCCACGTTCGGGACGGCCGCCGAAGCCGCGGTGGAGTCCGTGGTGTTCGCCGTCCGGACGCTCCCCGGGGAGCCGCACA
>NZ_MUMI01000731.1 GCF_002155975.1 Amycolatopsis kentuckyensis | reverse complement strand
AGCCAGATGCCCTGCAGCCAGATGATCAGGATGAACTGCAGGCCGCCGCGGCCGAGGGACGCCGTCAGGTTCGCGACGTTGCCCCAGGTGAACGAGCGGATGCGGAACAGCGACAGGCGGAACAGCGGGTTGTCCACCTTCGACTCGATGATCACGAACGCCACCAGCACCGCGATCCCGCCGATCAGGCAGCTGAGCACGAACGGGCTGCCCCAGCCGGTCGGCGACGAGCCGTAGGGCTGGATGCCGTACGTGATGCCGATCAGCACCGCGATCAGGCCGACGGCGAAGGTGATGTTGCCCCACCAGTCCATCCGCGCGTGCTTGCGGACGCCGGTGTCGTGCAGCTTGAGGTACGCCCAGACCGTGCCGATCACGCCGAACGGCACCGACACCAGGAAGATCAGGTTCCAGTCGACCGGCGCGAGCACGCCGCCGACGACCAGGCCGAGGAACGAACCCGCGATGGCCGCGACGCCGTTCATGCCGAGCGCGAGGCCGCGCTGGTTGGCCGGGAAGGCGTCGGTGAGGATCGCCGAGGAGTTCGCCATCAGGAAGGCGCCGCCGACGCCCTGCACGATCCGCCAGCCGATCAGCCACAACGCGGCCGCGTCGCCGTCGAACCACGTGATGGCCAGCATGATCGACGACACCGTGAAGACGGCGAAGCCGAGGTTGTACATCCTCGCGCGGCCGTACATGTCGCCGAGCCTGCCGAAGCTCACCACCAGCACCGCGGTGACCACGAGGAAGCCCATGATCATCCACAGCAGGTAGCTCGTGTTGGCCGGTTCCAGGGGGTTGATGCCGATGCCCTTGAAGATGTCGGGCAGCGCGATCAGCACGATCGAGGAGTTGATCGTGGCGATCAGCATGCCCAGCGTCGTGTTGGACAGCGCGATCCACTTGTACCGCGGCCCCAGTTCCGCGATCGAATACGTCCGGCGTTCCGCCACTGTGCAACCCTTCTGCTCGCCAGTCCCTTAGCTAGGCTAAGCAACTTGCTTGCGTATGGCAACCAACAGCGCGAAATGCATGGGAGAGCATGATCACAGCCGCTTGACTGTCCTTTAGGGACTCTTTACCAGACGGCCCAGTACCGCCACCCCCTCCTCGATCTCCGTCGCCGTCCGCGCCGCGTACCCCAGGACCAGGCCCGGACGTCCCGGGAGCTGCCGGTGCCACGACAGCGGCTGGACCTTCACCCCCTCCGCCAGCGCGGCCGCCGCCACCGCGACGTCGTCCACCTCGGCCTCGAAGGTCACCGTCAGGTGCAACCCCGCCGCCGCGCCGTGGACCACCGCCGACGGCAGCGAGGCCGACAGCGCACGGATCATCGCGTCCCGGCGACGCCGGTGCCGGGCCCGCACCACCCGCAGCTGGCGCTCCAGCTCACCCGTCTCCATCAAGCGCGCCAGGACCAGCTGGGCCAGCACCGGGTTGCCCAGGTCCGCGAACCGCTTCGCCGCCACCAGATCGGCGAAGAACCGCGGCGGCGCCACCAGCCAGCCGACGCGCAACGCCGGTGCCAGCAGCTTCGAGACACTCCCCGTGTAACAGACCTCCGGCACCATCGACCGCACCGCGGGCACCGGCGCGCGGTCGTAGCGGTGCTCCGCGTCGTAGTCGTCCTCGACGACGATGCCGCCCTCGGCCACCCAGCGCATCAGCTCGCGGCGGCGCTCGCCGCCCAGCACCACGCCCATCGGGAACTGGTGGGCCGGGGTCAGCAGCACCGCCGGCGCCGTCAACGAGGAAACCAGCAGGCCGTCGTCGTCCACCGGCACCGGCGGCGTCGCCAGGCCGCAGTGGTGCAGGTGCTGGCGCGCCCCCAGCGAGCTCGGGTCCTCCACCGCGATCCCGGAGACGCCGTGCTGCCGCAGCACCTCACCGACCAGCGTCAACGCCTGCGCGACCCCGGCCACCATGATGATCTCGGCCGGGTCCACGCGGATCCCGCGGTTGCGGGCCAGCCAGCGCGACACCGCCAGCCGCATCGGCGGCGCGCCG
>NZ_MUMI01000730.1 GCF_002155975.1 Amycolatopsis kentuckyensis | reverse complement strand
CGGTCCCGGCGCCGGGACCGCGTCGAGACACTGCTGGCGAAGATGAGCCCGGCGGGCCGCCTCGCCCTGGCCGCCGGGCTGCGGGAGTACCAGGCCTTGGCGGAGGCGGCCGGGGACCCCCCGGAGTTGCATTCCTGATACAACTGTTGTTATATGACAACCAATCAGTCGGCGTACAGCAGAGCGCGCCCCGAACCCGGAGGAGGCCGTCGTTGCCCGTCACGGACGACAGCCAGGTCCGCTCGGTCCTGGCGCGCATGCTGGAGGAAGACCGGTCGTCGCTGGCCCGCGACTGGGCCGGGCAGGAGCCGCGCGACGGTGACCGGAGCGGGCAGGAGCTGCGCCGCGAGGCCGTCGAGCTGCTGGAAGCGCTCCGGGACGCGCTGGGCGGCACGCTCCCGGTGTCCCGGATCGTCGACCAGGATCCGGCGGTGCGGGACGCGCTGACGTCGCTGTCGGAGCGACGGGCCCGCGCGGGCGCCCAGCCGTCGGCCACCGCCATGGCGATCCTCGCGCTCAAGCGCACGATGCTGAGCGCGATCGAGCGGCACACCGACGATTCCGCCCTGCGCTACCGGGCGGCGCTGCTGGTCAACGAACTGCTCGACAGCGCGGGCGTACTGACGTTCGAGGTCTACTCCGCCGGCCGCGAGCGGATCATCCGCGAGCAGCACAGCCAGATGCTCGAGCTGTCCACGCCCGTGGTGCGGCTGTGGCGCCACGTCCTCGCGGTGCCGCTGATCGGCACGCTCGACAGCGCCCGCACCCAGGTCGTGATGAACAGCCTCCTGGAAGCGATCCAGGCCAACGAGGCGCGGGTGGCGATCATCGACATCACCGGCGTCCCGACCGTCGACACCGCGGTCGCGCACCACCTGCTGCAGACGGTCAGCGCCGTCCGGCTGATGGGCGCGGAGTGCGTGATCAGCGGCATCCGGCCGTCGATCGCCCAGACCATCACCCAGCTGGGCATCGACCTCTCGCACATCGTCACCCGCGGCTCGCTGGCCGACGCGCTGGCGACCGCGATGCAGCTGCTCGGCGACAGCGCCCGCCCGGGCGCGGTGGCCGGGTGAACGCCGGCCTGCCGATCCTGCGCCTGGGGGACATCCTGCTCAGCGGGCTGCTGAGCGACCTGGACGACAAGACGGCCCTCGCGTTCACCGACGAGCTGACCACGCGGATCGCGAACGAGGGCATCCGCGGGGTCATCGTCGACATCTCCCGGCTGGAGATCATCGACTCGTTCGTCGCGCGCGTGCTCATGGAACTGGCGGGTACCGGGCGGCTGCTCGGCACGCGGATGATCGTGGCGGGGATGCGCCCGACCGTCGCACTGACCCTGACCGAGCTCGGGCTGCAGCTCACCGGCGTCCAGACCGCCCTCAACGCCGAACAGGCGATGGAGCTGCTGGGCTGGCGCCGACCCGCCGAAGAAGCGCCCCATGCTTCCTGACGAGCGGACCGTCCCGTCCGGCGAGCACCCGGTCCGGGTGGAGGAGGACCTGCTCGCGGCCCGGCACGCCGTGCGGGCGGCCGCGGTCGCCGCCGGGTTCACCATCGTCGACCAGACGAAGATCGTGACCGCGGCCAGCGAACTGGTCCGCAACGCCTACATCCACGGCGGCGGCGGCACGATGACCGTCGAAACCGTGCGGGACCCGGTCGGGCGGCTCGGGCTGCGGCTGCGGGTGCGCGACGAAGGGCCCGGGATCGCCGACGTCGCCCAGGCGATGACCGACGGGTTCAGCACCGGCGCGGGGCTCGGGCACGGCCTCGGCGGCACCCGACGGCTGGTCGACGAGTTCGACCTCGACACCGCACCCGGCCGCGGCACGACCGTCACGGTCGTGCGCTGGAAGCCATGACCGCGACCGTGGCCGGCCTGACGCGCCAGATCCGCGTCGACCACCCCAGCGCCGGGTACGCCGCCGCCCGCGTCGCCCGCGAAGCCGCGCACG
>NZ_MUMI01000073.1 GCF_002155975.1 Amycolatopsis kentuckyensis | reverse complement strand
GATCAAACTCTCCAACAATGAACAGTTTAATCGAGGCAATTTAATGCTCTCAAAGGAACCTCATACGAGGTTCAATACATAAGCTCTACTGGCTTAGTTCACTAGCACACTGTTGAGTTCTCAAGCAACACACCCCGAACAACTCTAGACCCAAGGCCCAGCGTCACCCGAAGCGGGTTATTCCTAGCAGTTTTTGGTGGGACACCCACTCAATCGCGATCCGCGAGAGCTTGGTTCGTGTCTCCGTGTCGGCCGGGTTTCCCTGGCGACGAAGAGAACATTACACGCCCGAAAACGGCCCGAAACAGGGGGGTCGGTTAACAAGATCAGCGCAGGTCAGACCCCATGACGAAGCCCGCCTGCGGCCCAGTCTGCCCCGAACCGGCGCCGAGCGCCACCGAAAGAATATTGCTCCGACTACATTGCACCGTATTGCTCCGAAGCAAAGCTCCGCTTAGCGTCGGTCGCATGAACCTCGCGTACGACGACCTCGGGAGCGGTCGGCCCGTCCTGCTCGTCCACGGCCACCCCTTCGACCGCTCGATGTGGCGGCCCCAGGCCGAGCACCTCACCAAGAACGGCTACCGGGTCATCACCCCCGACCTCCGCGGGTACGGGCAGTCACAGCCCCAAAAGCAGACCCAAGTGCAGACGAAGACCGGCCTCGACGTCTTCGCGGCAGACCTCATCGCCCTGGCCGACCACCTGCACCTGGACCGGTTCGTCCTCGGCGGCCTCTCCATGGGCGGCCAGATCGTCATGCAGCTGGTCGAAGACCACCCCGACCGTGTCGAGGCCCTCGTCCTCGCCGACACCTTCGCCGGCCTCGACACCCCGCAGGCGAAGCAAGCCCGCTACGACACCGCCGACCGCATCACCGAAGAAGGCATGGAGCGCTACGCCGAGGAGCTCCTCCCCAAGATGATCTCGAAGCACACCCGCGCGACCAGGCCGGACGTCGAAGAGCACGTCCGCACGATGATGCGCAACGCCCCCAAGGAAGGAGCGGCCGCCGCGCTCAGGGGACGCGCCGAGCGTCCCGACTACACACCGGGGCTGGCGAAGATCGCCGTCCCGACCCTGGTCGTCGTCGGCAGCGAGGACGAGTTCACCCCGGTCGGCGACGCCGAGCTCATCCACCGGGCAATCAGTACTTCGGCCCTGGTGGTGATCGAGGGCGCGGGCCACCTGCCTAACCTGGAGCGCGAGACCGAGTTCGACGACGCCCTCAGCACGTTCCTGACCAGTAGCGGAGCCACCCCATGACCCAGCAGACCGTGTTCGTGACCGGCGCGAGTGCCGGCTTCGGTGACGCCATCGCCCGCCGGTTCGTCGCCGAGGGCGCCCGCGTGATCGCCGTCGCCCGCAGCGCGGACAAGCTCGAGAAGCTGGCCGGCGAGCTCGGCGACGCCGTCCTGCCGATCACCCTCGACGTCAGCGACCCGGGCAAGGTCAAGACGACCGTCGAAAGCCTCCCGCAGAACTGGCGAGAGGTGGACGTCCTGGTCAACAACGCCGGCCTGGCGAAGGGCCTCGAGCCCGCGCACAAGGCCGACCTCCAGGACTGGGACGAGATGATCGCGACCAACGTCCGCGGCCTCGCGCACGTCACCCGCGCGCTGCTGCCGGGCATGGTCGAGCGCGGCCGCGGCCACGTGCTCAACATCGGCTCGATCGCCGGCACCTACCCCTACCCCGGTGGCAACGTCTACGGCGCGACCAAGGCGTTCGTCCACCAGTTCAGCCTCAACCTGCGCAGCGACCTGCACGGCACCGGCGTGCGCGTCACCAACATCGAGCCCGGCATGGTCGGCGGCACGGACTTCTCGAAGGTCCGCTTCGACGGCGACCAGGCCAAGGCCGACAAGGTCTACGAAGGCACGACGCCGCTGACGGCGGAGGACGTCGCCGAGTCCGTCTACTGGGCCGCGTCCCAACCGGCGCACGTGAACATCAACGTCATCGAGCTGATGCCGGTGGTGCAGAGCTTCTCCGCGCTGCAGATCTACCGGGAGTCCTGAAACAGGGAGAACAACGCCTGCTGCGCCGGGTCCAGCCCGGTCAGCAGGCGCTTCGTCCGCGGCCGCCCGCCGGTGGACGGGTACGTCAGGACCAGCTCGCCGATGCCCGCGAGCTGGTCCAGCAGCTCCCGGACCGACAGGTTCATGCCCGCCCGGTCCGCCTCGCGCCGCATCAGGTGGGTCACCGTCGCCGCGAGCACCGAGACCAGGCCGTGGGCCGCGATCCGCTGCCGCGTCCACTCCCAGCGCGGGGTCGGGCCGGTGACGGCGGGCCCGGTCAGCCAGCGGAACGTCGATTCGAGGTGGGTGCGGGCACGGTAGGCGGTCACCACCTCGGCGACCGGCCAGTCCCGGTCGGTGACCAGCACCTGCTTGCCGAAGAACTCCTCGTCCAGCCGGGCCAGCGCGGCAGCGTCGATCCGGCGTTCCACCCGGATCTCGCCGGGCCGGTTCCCGCTCAGGACCGCGGTGAGCACGCGCTCGATGCGCCGGCCGCGGGTCACCCGGCCGATCTCGGCGTGGACCTGGGCGCGGTCGCCACGGTGGGTGCCCGCCGCGAGGGCCTCCGCGAGGCCGTCGAGCTCGCGGGTCGCGGTGGCCAGCTCGTCGGCGAACGCGCGGGACTGCGCCGCGTGCAGGGTCGCCGAGTGGGTCAGGATCACCCGCCGCCGGACGCCGTCGACGACCGCGTGCGTGTCGAGGGCCGTGAGGCCGGCGAACCGCTCGGGGTCGACGCGCTTGCGGGCGGACGCGGGCTGGGTCAGCAGCTCCGGGTGGTCGGTCAGCGGCAGTGATCCGACGAAGCCGCTGCGCGAGCCGAGGTCGAGCTGGGCCGCCTGGCCCGCGTGGAAGACGAGCGTCGCCGGGCCCAGCTCCGAAGTCAGCGAAGCGAACGTCGGCGCCGTGCCGTCGTCACGCCGGTAGAGCCGCGACGCCAGCGGGATCGCGCCGTCGCGGGTGACCCGCAGGCCGGCTCCGGCCAGCACGCCCCGGCAGGCCGAAGGCAGCGTGCAGTCCGCCGGGGCGAAGGCGGCGAACTGCGGGACGTCGACGGCGAGCGCGGCGTGGTCGTCCACCGCCTCCAAGACGGCGGAAGCGACCGTCTCCTCGATGCCCGCGATGCGCTCCGGCGTGAGGCGTTCCAGCGCCCGCCACAGGCCATCCACTGTGGACAACCGGGGCCGGACGACGTCCGCGGCCGAGGCCCACCACGCACCGATCGGCGTCTCCGGAGCGGTCGCTCGGTGCAGCACCGCGACGGCGAGCGTCAGCCCCAGCGGCGGCTTCGCGCGCACGACGTCGTCGACGCGGGCGACGAAGTCGAGCCGGGACAGCGTCGCCCACACCGCGGCAACGTCGCCGTACGTCCGGTACGACGCCGAGGCGGGTTCGCCGCCCGGGACGGCGCGGGCGATCTCGTCGGCCGTGCCGAGGTAACGCTGGGTCACCACCCGCGGTTTGCCGTCCACGCGAGCGGACTCCGCCAGGTAGTAGTACGTCCGTCCGCCGATCTTCTTGCCGACCACCGATGCCACCCTTTAGGTAATACACGCCGGCGCGCTGATCGACAACCACGCGAACCCGCTGACCTGCGGCGACGATCACCCGCATCACGCAGGCGAGAGAGGTGTGGAACACACACTGGCTGGTCCCGCGAGGACGGTCCTAGCGTGGGTGGAATGGGACCCGAACCCGACGCCACCACCCCGACCGCCTCCGCGATGCGCCGCGCGCTCGCCCGGGCGCGTGACGGGAAGACACTCGACGTAGCCGAAGCGAGCGTCCTGCTGCACGCGCGCGGTGACGACCTCACCAAGCTGTCCGAGTACGCCTCGCGCATCCGCGACGCGGGCCTGGCCGAGGCCGGCCGCGCGGGCATCATCACCTACAGCCGCAAGGTGTTCATCCCGCTGACCCGGCTGTGCCGCGACCGCTGCGGCTACTGCACCTTCGTCACCGTGCCCGGCCGGCTCGAATCGCCGTTCCTGTCCCCCGACGAGGTCCTCGACATCGCCCGCAAGGGTGCCGAAATGGGCTGCAAGGAAGCCCTCTTCACGCTCGGCGACCGGCCTGAGGACCGCTGGAAGGCCGCCCGCGACTGGCTGGACGCGCACGGCTACGACGACACGCTCTCCTACGTCCGCGCGATGGCGATCCGCGTCCTGGAAGAGACCGGCCTGCTGCCGCACCTCAACCCGGGCGTGCTGACCTGGCAGGACTTCCAGCGGCTCAAGCCGGTCGCGCCGTCGATGGGCATGATGCTGGAGACGACCGCGACCCGGCTGTGGAGCGAGAAGGGCGGGCCGCACTACGGCTCCCCGGACAAGGATCCGGCGGTGCGGCTGCGGGTGCTCGAAGACGCCGGGCGCAGCTCGGTCCCCTTCACCACCGGTGTGCTGATCGGCATCGGCGAGACGTTCGAGGAGCGCGCGGACGCGCTGTTCGAGATCCGCAAGGTCGCCAAGACCTACGGCGGCATCCAGGAAGTCATCGTGCAGAACTTCCGGGCCAAGCCGGACACGAAGATGCGCGCGACGCCGGACGCCGACCTCGAGGAACTCGCCGCGAACATCGCCGTGGCGCGCCTGGTGCTCGGCCCGAAGATGCGCATCCAGGCGCCGCCGAACCTGATCGGCAACCAGTACGACCTGATGATCCGCGCGGGCATCGACGACTGGGGCGGCGTCTCGCCGCTGACCCCGGACCACGTCAACCCGGAACGCGCGTGGCCGCAGATCGACGAGCTCGCCCGCCGCACCGAGAAGGCCGGCTTCGAGCTCAAGGAACGGCTCACCATCTACCCGGAGTACGTCAAGGCCGGCGAGCCGTGGCTGGACCCGCGGATCACGCGGCACGTCGCCGCGCTCGTCGACTACGACACCGGGATGGCCCGCGAGGGCGCGATGCCGGTCGGCATCCCGTGGCAGGAGCCGGACGGCGGCTGGCAGGAGTCCGGCCGCACCGACCTGCACACCGAGATCGACACGAGCGGCCGCACCGAGGACCGCCGCAGCGACTTCGACTCGGTGTACGGGGACTGGAAGGAGATCGGCGACCGGATCAAGACCGGGCCGCAGAGGTTCGACACGGACATCCTGGAAGCGTTGCGCAGCGCGGAAAAGGATCCGGCCGGGCTCTCCGACGACGCCGCGCTCGCCCTGCTGCACGCCGACGGCAAGGAGCTGGACGCGTTCACCCGGATCGCCGACGACCTGCGGCGCGAGACGGTCGGCGACGACGTCACCTTCGTCGTCACGCGGAACATCAACTTCACCAACGTCTGCTACACGGGTTGCCGCTTCTGCGCCTTCGCGCAGCGTCGCACCGACGCCGACGCGTACACGCTGTCGCTGGAGCAGGTCGGCGACCGCGTCGACGAGGCGTGGGCCGCGGGCGCGACCGAGATCTGCATGCAGGGCGGCATCCACCCCGACCTGCCGGGCACCGCGTACTTCGACCTCGCGGCCGAGGTCAAGCGCCGTCAGCCGGAGATCCACCTGCACTCCTACAGCCCGATGGAGGTCGTGAACGGCGCTTCGCGGACCAATCTCTCGCTGAAGGACTGGCTGATCAAGGCCAAGGAGTCCGGCGTGGACTCGCTGCCGGGGACGGCGGCGGAGATCCTCGACGACGACGTCCGCTGGGTGCTCACCAAGGGCAAGCTGCCGACGTCGGAGTGGATCAAGGTCGTCACCACCGCGCACGAGGTCGGGCTGCCGACGACGTCCACGATGATGTATGGCCACGTCGACACGCCGGCGCACTGGGTCGCGCACCTGAAGCTGCTGGCCCGGTTGCAGCGCGAAGGCCTGGAGAAGCACGGGCGGCGCGGGTTCAGCGAGTTCGTGCTGCTGCCGTTCATCCACCAGAGCTCGCCGATCTACCTCGCCGGCCTCGCCCGCCCGGGCGCGACGCAGAACGAGAACCGCGCGGTGCACGCGCTGGCCCGGCTGCTGCTGCACGGCATGATCGACAACATCCAGAGCTCCTGGGTGAAGCTGGGCACCGAGGGCAGCCGCGCGGTGCTGCAGGGCGGCGTCAACGACATCGGCGGGACGCTGATGGAGGAGACGATCAGCCGGATGGCCGGTGCGTCGCACGGGTCGTACAAGACGATCAGCGACATGCGCGCGATGGTCGAACCGCTGGGCCGCCCGCTGGTCCAGCGCACGACGGGCTACGGACGGCCCTCGGCCGAGCGGCTCGCCGCGGCGGCGGCTTCGGACGGCGTCGCGACGCAGGTGCGCAAGCCGCTCCTGCCGCTGCTGACCCCGTGAGGTGGGGCGGGCGCCGCGTGACCGGCGCCCGCTACCCTTCACCCGCATGGGGGTTTCTCGCTTTGCTCCGTTTCTTGTCGTAGCGCTTCTCGCTGGTTGCAGCACTCCGCCGCCGGCGCCGGTGCCGACACCCACGACGACACCGAGCCCGACGTACGGGCCGCCGCCGTCGACCGGTCTGTCGCTTTCGGTCGGTCAGGTCGAAGCCGGGCTGGGGCACCGCGCGAGCGTCCTGACGCTGACCAACCTGGACACCGTCCCGCGCAAGGTCACCGGCTACCCGGACCTGAAGGTCCTCGCGGGCGACGGCTCGTCGCTCGACGTCAAGGTCGAACACGGCACGTCCTACTTCGCGCGCGACCTGGGGCCACAGGACCTGACCGTCAAACCGGGCGAGAAGGTCGTGGCCGTGCTCGCCTGGTCGGCCACCGTCACGAGTGGCGACAAGCGCAGCGGCGCCGCGATTTCCGTGGTCCCCACCCCGGGCGAACCCGAGCAGAAACAGCCGCTCGACACCGACCTGGGCACCACGGACACCGTCACGGTCAGTTCGTGGGCCACCGGGATCGGCAACTGACGACCCTGTGTCACCGCTCACAAACCGACGGTTGACCAGCGGGCTTCTGTGCTAACTCTGTTCCTTCACCCGCCGGAAGGGACCTCGACGATGAGCACCTCCGTAGCGCCACTGGAAATGGTCGACACCGACCGCTACCCGCTCACCGAACCGGACAGCCCTGCCTGGCGGGAGATCGTCGGCCGCACCCGCGCGGAGCTGGCCGACGCCGGCTGCAGCGTGCTCGCCGACTTCGTCCGCCCCGAACTGCGCGGCGTGCTGCGCGCCGAGTGCGCCACGCTCGAACCGCACGCCTACACGAAGATCGAACAGGTCAACGCCTACAACACCGCAATCGACGAGCCGCTGCCCGACGACCACCCCGGCCGGACGATCATGGAACGCGGCAACGCCTTCGTCGCGCGCGACCGCATCCCGGGGTCGGCGATCATCAGCCGGCTCTACACCAGCCCGGTGTTCCGGCGGTTCGTCGCGGACTGCTTCGGCCTGCCGGAACTGCACGAACTCGCCGACCCGCTGTCCGGGCTGACGCTCAACGTGATCGCGCCCGGCCGCGCGCACCCGTGGCACTTCGACACGAACACCCACACCGTCAGCATGCTGACGCAGGCCGCGGCCGACGGCGGCACCTTCGAGTACTGCCCGAACATCCGGTCCGCCGCCGACGAGAACTTCCCCGCCGTGCGCTCGGTGCTGGCCGGCGACACCCGGCTGGTCCGGCGCCTGGACCTGCGCCCGGGTGATCTCCAGCTGTTCAAAGGACGCTTCGCGCTGCACCGGGTGAGTACCGTGGAGGGCGCGATCGCGCGCCACTCCGCGATCTTCGCCTACAGCGAGCGTCCGGGCGTGATCGGCAGCGCGGAGCGGACGCGACAGCTGTTCGGCCGCGTCCTGCCCGCGCACCTGGCCGGACGCGCTGTCCGCGGCGACGAACTGCTCGACTAGATCAGGAGCCTGGCCCGTGCCTTTCGACTCGACCGGCAAGATCTCGTTCGACCACATCTACACCGCGCCCGACCCGCGGCCGTTCTTCGGCACGCTGCAGCGCGTCGGCTACCACATCCCGCAGCTGGCGAAGCCGTACTTCGCTCAGCTGATCGCCGAGCACCCCGCCGAGCGGCCGACCGTGCTCGACGTCGGCTGCTCGTACGGCGTCAACGCGGCCCTGCAGCGCTGCGGAACGACGATGGACGAGTTGTACGCCCACTACACGGATCCGGCCGTGCGCGCGCTGGACCACGCGGCGCTGGTCGAGGCGGACCGGAAGCGCGTCCGCCCCGGCGGCCCGAAGTTCTACGGCCTGGACAGCTCGGCCCCGGCGCTCGAGTACGCGCTTTCCGCCGGGTTCCTCGACGAAGCGATCCACGCCGACCTCGAGCGCGACGACCCGGACAGCACCCAGCAGAAGCTCCTGGACGACGTCGACCTCGTGATCTCGACCGGCTGCGTCGGGTACGTCACCGAGAAGACCCTCAACCGGGTCGCGCGCGGCGCCCGGCCGTGGATGGCGCACTTCGTGCTGCGGATGTTCTCCTACGAGCCGATCGCCGAGAGCCTCGCCGAGCTGGGGTACGAGACGGCGAGCGTCGAAGGCGTCTTCCGGCAGCGGCAGTTCGCCTCCGCCGAGGAGCAGGCGCAGATCCTCGACACGCTGAGCGCGGCCGGGGTCGACCCCACCGGACTGGAGTCCGACGGGTGGCTCTACGCGCAGCTGTATGTTTCCCGTCCTGCAGAAGCTTGAGACCCCCCGACTCAGAAGGACGACCGTGAGCAGTCCGGAATGGTCCACCCGCACCTTCGGCAACGAGGACCGGCTCCCCCGCGTCCCCGTCCCCACGCTGGAGGACAGTTGCCGCCGTTTCCTCGAGTGGTGTGCCCCGCTGCTGACGCCCGACGAGCTGGCGGAGACCGAGGCGGCCGTCGCGGAGTTCCTCGCGGGTCCCGGTCCGGAGCTGCAGGCCCGGCTCGAGGAGTACGACCGCTCGCCCGGCGTGCGCAGCTGGCTCGACACGTTCTGGCCGTACCGCTACCTCGGCCGCCGCGACCGGATCGCGCTCAACGCCAACTTCTTCTTCCTGTTCCAGGACTCCCCGCTCGGCCAGGTGGAGCGCGCGGCCGAGCTGACCGCGTCCGCCGTGGACTACAAGCTGAAGCTCGACGACGAACTCGTGCCGCCGGTGCTCCTGCGCGGCACGCCGCAGTCGATGGTGCAGCACAAGTACCTGTTCTCGGCGACCCGGATCCCGGGCGAGCTGCTCGACACCGCGCGCACGCGGTACCCCTCGCCCGAGCGGCACATCGTCGTGTTCTCGAAGGGCACGCCGTTCCGGATGGACGTCCTCGCCGAGGACGGGCGCCCGTACTCGGCGGCGCAGCTGGCCGACGGGCTGCGCGCGATCCTCAAGGACGGCCACGTCACCGACGTCCCGGCCGGCGCCTTCACCACGAAGGCGCGCGCGGAGTGGGCCGCTTCGCGAGCCGCGCTTCTCGAAGCGGGCAACGCCGCCGCGCTGGAAACCATCGAGACCGCGTTGTTCTGCCTGTGCCTGGACGACTTCACGCCGTCGGACGCCCTGGAAGCGGGTGACCAGCTGCTGTACGCCGACAACCGCTGGTACGACAAGGCGGTGTCGCTGATCGTGTTCGAAGACGGCACCGCGGGGATCAACGTCGAGCACTGCGAACTCGATGGCACGACGATCCTCGGCTTCACCGACGCGTTGCTGAGCGGTTCACGCGAGGAGCGCGAGCCTGCTTCGGGTGTGCCCGGCTACGAAGTCGTCGAATTCGCGTTGACCGACGCCCTGCGCGAAGACGCGCGCGCCGCCCGAGAGGCTTTCCGGGCGTACGCGGACGCGACGGCGACGCAGACGGTGTCGTTCGACTTCGGGGCGAACCGCGCGAAGGAGCTGGGGATGTCCCCGGACGCCTTCGCGCAGATGTCGTACCAGCTCGCGCACCGCCGCGCGAAGGGCCTGACCGGCGCGACGTACGAATCGATCGCGACGCGGCAGTTCCAGAACGGCCGGACCGAGGCCATGCGGGTGGTCACGCCCGAGGTCGTGCGCTTCGCCGACGTCATGACCTCCGACGCTTCCGCGGAAGAGAAGCGCGAAGCGTTCCGGGCCGCGGCGGCGAAACACGTGGCACGGGCGAAGGAGTGCCAGGCCGGGGACGCGCCGGAGCAGCACCTGTGGGAGCTGCAGCTGATCGCGAAACGCCGTGGGGAAGCGACGGACCTGCCGCTGTATTCCTCGCCGGGCTGGCTGAAATCGCGCGACGACTACCTGAGCACCAGCTCGGCGCCGTCGGTCAACATCCAGTACTTCGGCTTCGGCTCGACCAGCCCGCAGTGCATCGGCATCGCGTACGTGCTGCTGCCGGATCGGTGGAACATCTACCTGAGCACGCCGAAGCACGTCTCGGCGGAGATGTACCGCTTCGCCGACGAACTCGCGGTCGCGGTGCGGGAGCTGCAGGAGCTACTGGCCGAGTAGGCGCCGCAGCCAGGTCGGCCGGGCGGCGACCGCCGCCCGGCCGATGGCCGCGTCGAAGGGCGGCGGAGTCACGCCGTCGGGTCCGAGACCACCAGTACCAGCGAGCCCTCGAACGACGGCTGCTCCCGAAGCTTGCCGTAGCGGCGTTCCCACGTGCCGTCGTCGAGGTCGTGCTGGAGTTCGGCGGCGAAGCGGTGGTGCACGCGGTCGTCGACGAAGCTCCACGCCGAGCAGGACAGCCGCGCGCCCGGGTCCAGCAAGCGTTCCGGGCGGGCGTAGTACGCCTCGTTGAAGCCGTCCGTGCAGTCGATCGGGATCGGCACGCCGATGATCGACGTGTGGCCGCCGAGGCCGTCGGCGATGTCGTCGACCGAGGGGTAGCGCCGGGCCTCGGTCTCGATCACCTCGGGCGCGTAGTCGAGCAGCCAGAAGCGGCGCAGCAGATCCGGGTCGCAGGTCAGGATGGCGATCGGGCCGCGGGTGACGCGGCGCATCTCCTTGAGGCCGGCCCACAGGTCGTTCCACTGGTGCACGCTGAACGTGCTCATCGCGCCCTCGAACGCCCGGTCCGGGAACGGCAGCTTCTCGGCGACGGCGTCGACCGCCGGCGGCAGGCCCGCCGGGCGTTGCGCGCGCATGGACGCCGACGGCTCGACAGCGGTCACTTCGCGGTCTTCGGGTTCGTACGCGCCGGCGCCCGCGCCGACGTTCAGCACGGTCCGCGCATCCCCCAGCGCGTCGAGGATGTACCGGCCGATCCGGGGATCCGGCTTGCGGTAGTCGGTGTAGACACCGCCGATCGCGCCGTAGTCGGCGTCCCCGGCGCTCCCGTCCGCACGTCGCTGGCTCATGACTGAAAACTATCAGCGCGGGCCACCGGCGACGGCGTTGCTCCGCGGGGCGTAAGCGGACGTCGGTCATGCGGCCCAGTCGTCAATTCCTGTCGCAAACTTGCGTAAGTTCGTCCGACTATTGCGATTTCTTGTCCGGGATTCGTATGATCCCGATCACAGAGGTCCCCACCAGCTGCGGAAAGGCCAGTGCCGCCCATGTCTCCCAGCTCTGTCTTCAGCGCGCCCAAGTTCCGGTTCGGCGCCCTTGCGGCCGCGGTGATCGCCGCCGCCGGCGTCACCATCGCCGCGGTTCCGGCCGGTGCGCTCGCCGCGGGCCGCGGCGCCACCGTTCCCTTCCTGGAACAGGAAGCGGAAAACGCCGCGACGAACGGCTCGGTCATCGGCCCGAACCGCGCCGCGGGCACCCTCGCCGGCGAAGCCTCCGGCCGGAAGGCGGTGACGCTCTCCGGCCAGGGCCAGTACGTCGAATTCACCCTGACCGCACCGGCGAACTCGATCGACTTCCGGTACAGCGTCCCGGATTCCGTCGACGGCACGCTTTCGCTGTACGTCGGCGGCGCCCACCACCGGGACATCGCCCTGACGTCGAAGTGGGCCTGGTACTACGGCTCGTACCCGTTCACCAACAACCCGGGTGACGGGCACGCGCACCACTTCTACGACGAGACCCGCGCGCTGCTCGGCACGTCCTACCCGGCCGGGACGAAGATCAGGCTGCAGGTCGACGCGGGCGACGTCACCCCGGTCACCGTCGATCTCGCCGACTTCGAGCAGGTCGGCCCGGCCGCCGCACGTCCCGCGAACTCCGTGTCCGTCACCGACTTCGGCGCCACCGCGGGGGACACGAGTGACGACGCGGGCGCGTTCGACTCCGCGGTCGCGGCCGCGCGCAGCCAGGGCAAGGAAGTCTGGATCCCGGCCGGCACCTTCACCCTCGGCCACCACGTCACCGTCGACCAGGTGACGATCCGCGGCGCCGGGCCCTGGTACTCGGTGCTCACCGGCCCGCGGGCCGGGATCTTCGGCAAGGGCGAACCGGCGAGCTGCGGAACGCCGACGTACCCCGGGAACCCCGCCGTGCCCGGGGTCAGCAGCGCGGTGAAGCTCTACGACTTCGCGATCATCGGCCAGGTCGACGCGCGGGTCGACTGCGACCAGTCGAACGCCATCGGCGGCGCGCTGGGCGGCGGCTCGGTCGTGCAGAACCTGTGGCTGCAGCACACGAAGGTCGGGCTGTGGCTCGACGGGCCGTTCGACGGACTCACCGTGTCCGGCAACCGGATCCTCGACCAGACCGCGGACGGGCTGAACCTGCACCAGGGCGTCAGCAACGTGACCGTGACGAACAACTTCCTGCGCAACACCGGCGACGACGGCCTGGCCATGTGGTCCGAGCACGACGCCGACCACCACAACACGTTCTCGTTCAACACCGTGCTGCTGCCGATCCTCGCCAACAACATCGCGGTCTACGGCGGGCACGACAACACGGTGTCCGACAACGTCGTGGCCGACAACCAGGACCAGGGTGGCGGCCTGCACATCGCCAACCGGTTCAGCGCGATGCCGCTGTCGGGCACCACGACGGTCGCGCGCAACACCGCGATCCGCACCGGTGTGCTCGACTCGAACTGGCAGTTCGGTGTCGGCGCGCTGTGGTTCGACGGGCGCGACTCGGCCATCACCGGCCGGATCGACGTCACGGACAACGACCTGCTGGACAACAACTACGAGGCGATCCAGTTCATCGACGGCGCCACCACGGACGTGCACTTCGACGGTGTCCGGATCACCGGCGCCGGGACGTTCGCCTGGCAGCTGCAGGCGAAGCCGTCGGGGTCGGTGAAGAACGTCGTCGCGACCGGGATCGGCCGCGCGGGGGTCTACAACTGCATGGGGCCCGACGCGATGACCGGCCTGGCCGACCAGGGCGGCAACTCCGGCTGGTCGACGACGTACTGCGGCCCGTGGCCGGCGCCGGTGTACGGCTCGGACAACGGCGGCACGACGACTCCGCCCACCACCACGCCGACCCAGCCGGGCGGGAACCTGGCGCTGCACAAGAACGTCAGCGCGTCCGGATCGCAGGGTGGTTTCCCCCCGGGCAACGCCGTCGACGGCAACACGAACTCCTACTGGGAGAGCACGAACAACGCGTTCCCGCAGTCGTTCACCGTCGACTTCGGCAGCACGGTGACCGTCTCCCGGCTGGTGCTGAAGCTGCCGCCGTCCTGGGGCGCGCGAACCCAGACGATCGCGGTCGACGGCGTCAAGGCCGCGACGACTTACCCGTTCGAGCCCGCGTCCGGCAACACGACGACCGTGACCTTCCCGGCGGCGTCGGTGCGCACCCTGCGGCTGACTTTCACCGGCAACACCGGCTGGCCCGCCGGTCAGCTGTCCGAACTCGAAGCCTATTCGTCCTGAGAGGTGATGACGATGTCCCGCATCCCGGCTCTCCTGGCCGCCGCGCTCGCCGCGTCCGGCCTGACCGTGCTGGCCGGCGGCACGCCCGCCGCGGCCGCGACCTGCCCGACGACGGCGTCCGGCGGCGCGAGCGTGCCGTTCCGGACCGTCGAGGCCGAGTGCTCGGCGACGAACGGCTCGGCCGTCGGCCCCGACCACACCCAGGCCAGCCTGGCTTCGGAAGCGTCCGGGCGGCAGGCGGTGAAGATCACCACCGGCCAGTACGTCGAGTTCACGCTGCCCGCGGCGGCCAACTCGATCAACGTGCACTACAGCGTCCCGGACGGCTCGTCCGGCCGCCTCACGGTGTCCGTCAACGGGACCAAGCTGGCGCTGCCCGTGACCTCGCGCTATTCCTATGTGGACACGAGCTGGATCCCCGGCGCGAAGACGCACCACTTCTTCGACGACGCCCGGCTGCTGCTGGGCCAGAACCTGGCCGCCGGGGCCAAGGTGCGCGTGCAGGCCGACTCGGGTGACGTCGGCCAGGCGACCCTCGACCTCGCCGACTTCGAGCAGGTCGGCGGCGCGGGCACGAAACCGGCGAACGCGCTGTCGGTCACCGACTACGGCGCCACGCCGAACGACTCGTCCGACGACTCGCAGGCGTTCCGCAGCGCGTTTTCGGCCGCGCGCTCGCAGGGACGCGAAGTGTGGGTGCCGCAAGGGCGGTTCGAGATCCCCTCGGCGCTGCAGATCGACCAGACGACCGTCCGCGGCGCGGGCCCGTGGTACACCGTGCTGCACGGCAACAACATCTTCAACAACGGCAGCGCGTCCGGGAACATCAAGCTGTACGACTTCGCCGTCTTCGGGGACGTGACCGAGCGCAACGACGGCAGCCCCGACAACGCGTTCCACGGCGTCCTGGGCACCGGCTCGGTCGTGTCGGGTCTCTGGATCCAGGACACGAAGTGCGGGCTGTGGCTGATGAACGGCGCGTCGTCGAACGTCACCATCGAGAACAACCGCATCCTCGACACCCAGGCCGACGGCGTGAACTTCGACGGCGCCGTCACGAACTCGACACTGCGCAACAACTACCTGCGCAACAACGGCGACGACGGGCTCGCGCTGTGGTCCAACGGCCAGGCCGACTCGGGCAACACCATCGCGAACAACACGGTCGTGCAGCCGAACTTGGCCAACGGCATCGCGCTGTACGGCGGCTCGAACAACACCGTGAGTGGCAACCTCGTCCAGGACACCAACGCCCTCGGCGGCGGCTACCTGGTCGCGAACCGGTTCAACTCGGTGCCCCTGTCCGGCACGGTGACGTTGTCGAACAACACCGCACTGCGGGCCGGGGCGCTCGACCCGAACTGGCAGTTCGGCGTCGGCGCGCTGTGGTTCGACGCCCGCGACCAGGCGATCACCGGCGTGACCATCCGCGTCACCGGGTTCACCGCGATCCAGAGCCCGTACGAAGCCATCCAGTTCATCGACGGCAACGGCGCGGGCAAGCCGATCCAGGGCATCACCATCGACGGCGTTTCGGTGCAGGGTGCCGGGACGTTCGTGGTGCAGTCCCAGACGCAGGGGTCGGTGTCGATCAGCAACCTGACGGCGTCCGGCGTCGGCGTCACCGGGACGTACAACTGCCCCTACCCGACGTCGATCCCGCGGATGACCTTCAGCGGGTCGGGCAACAGCGGCTGGAGCGGCACCTGGGGCGACTGCTCGACCTGGCCGGCACCGAACTCGGGCCCGCCGCAGCCGCCGCAGCCCGGCACCAACCTCGCGCGCGGGAAGGCGATCACCGCTTCGGCGTCCGTCGGGGGCTTTCCGCCGTCGAACGCGGTGGACGGGGACGCGAACTCGTACTGGGAGAGTGCGAACAACGCGTTCCCGCAGACGCTGACAGTGGACCTGGGTACGGCGTCGTCGATCAACAAGGTGACCCTGCGCCTGCCGCCCTCGTCGGCCTGGGGTGCCCGCACCCAGACGGTGACGATCTCCGGTAGCACCGACGGCGGCGCGTACACGACGCTGGTGGGTTCGCGCGGCTACTCGTTCGACCCGGCTTCGGGCAACACGGCGTCGGTGTCCTTCGCGACGACGTCCCAGCGGTTCGTGCGGCTGACGTTCACCGGCAACACGGGCTGGCCCGCCGGGCAGGCGGCCGAGTTCGAGGTGGCCGCGGCCTGATGTGACGAACCGGCACGGCGGCTCGACGGTTCCGCACGGAACCGCCGGGCCGCCGTGCCCTGCACTAGCATCGCCCAGGAGATCATCCGGGGAGGACCAGTGCCGCGTCTGCTGCTCGTCGAGGACGACGAACCGCTGGCCGAAGCGCTTTCGCTGGCCTTGGGCGCGCTGGGCCACGACGTCGTCCACGCTCCCACCGGCGAGCACGCGCTGGCGTCGCTGGACGACGCCGAGTTCGTCCTCCTCGACGTCATGCTGCCCGGCATCGACGGCTTCGAGGTCTGCCGCCGCATCCGCGCCCGCAGCCGGCTGCCGATCGTGCTGCTGACCGCGCGCGGCGACCCGATCGACGTCGTCGCCGGGCTCGAATGCGGCGCGGACGACTACGTGGTCAAGCCGGCGGAACCCCGCGTGCTCGACGCGCGGATCAAGGCGATCGGCCGCCGCGCCCAGCCGGCCGCGCCGGAAGCGGGCCTGCTGCGGGTGGGCGAGCTGGAGATCGACGCCGCCGCGATGAGCGTCACCCGCGGCGGCGAGGAACTGGCGCTGACCGCGACCGAGATCCGGCTGCTCGTCGAGTTCGCCGAGCACCCGAACCAGGTGCTCAGCCGTCAGGCGCTGCTCAAGCGGGTCTGGGACTACGGCTACGTCGGCGACTCGCGGATCGTCGACGCGGCGGTCGCGCGGCTGCGGGCGAAGGTCGAGGACGACCCGGCGAATCCGGTGCTGCTGCGGACCGTCCGCGGGCTGGGCTACCGGCTCGTCACGAAGTAGGCCGTCAAGCTTTTGCGCTCGGTTGCTGTAAAGTTTCAGCCATGACGCGTCGCCTTGCCGAAGTCGCCCGCCAGGTCGGGGTCAGCGAAGCCACGGTCAGCCGGGTGCTCAACGGCCGCTCCGGGGTGTCCGCGAGCACCCGGGCCGCCGTGCTCACCGCGCTGGACGTGATGGGGTACGAGCGGCCCACCCAGCTGCGGGGCGAGCGCGCCCGCCTGGTCGGGCTGGTGCTGCCGGAGCTGCAGAACCCGATCTTCCCGGCGCTGGCCGAGATCATGGGCAACGCCCTCGCCCAGCAGGGGTTCACCCCGGTGCTCTGCACGCGGACGGCGGGCGGGGTGTCGGAGGCGGAGTACGTCGAGCTGCTCCTGCAGCAGCAGGTGTCGGGCGTGGTGTTCGCCGGCGGCCTGTACGCGCAGGCGGACGCGGTCCACTCGCACTACCACCACCTCGTCGAGCGGCGGCTGCCGACGGTGCTGATCAACGCGGCGGTCGACCACCTCGGGCTGCCCCAGGTCTCGTGCGACGACGCGGTGGCCGTCGAGCAGGTCGTCGGGCACCTGAGCTCGCTCGGGCACGAGAAGATCGGCCTGGTCCTCGGCCCGTCCGACCACGTTCCGTCACAGCGCAAGCTCGAAGCGTTTCGTTCGTACGCGGCCAAACTCGGGCTGCCGGTCCTGGACGAGCTGGTCGAGCACGGCATGTTTTCGATCGAGGGCGGCCACGCGGCGGCGGCCCGCCTCTACCCCCGCGGGGCGACGGCGGTGCTGTGCGCGAGCGACCTGCTGGCACTGGGTGCGGTCCGCGCGGCACGTCGGCAGGGCTTGTCGGTGCCGGACGACATTTCGGTGGTCGGCTAC
Source organism: Amycolatopsis kentuckyensis (assembly GCF_002155975.1). Classification (GTDB taxonomy): domain Bacteria; phylum Actinomycetota; class Actinomycetes; order Mycobacteriales; family Pseudonocardiaceae; genus Amycolatopsis; species Amycolatopsis kentuckyensis. The sequence continues at coordinate 35,049 of NZ_MUMI01000073.1, read as the reverse complement.
GACGACTCGGCCCTGATGAACTGCACCGACCCGCCGCTGACGACCACCCGCCAGCCGATCGAGGCGATGGGCCGGGCGGTGGTGGAACTGCTGGTCAAGCGGATCAACGGCGGCGAGGTGGCGGCGGAGGAGCTGCTGTTCGCGCCGGAGCTGGTGGTCCGGGGGTCGACCGCCCGCCGCATCGACTGACAGCGCGACCCGAGAGGCGCGACGGCTTGCGAGCCGTCGCGCCTTTTTTGCGCGGCCGACCCGGGTGAGCGACGGGGTTCGAACCCCGTCACTCACCCACGCTTGCGGCCTGTTCGTAACTTGCAGAGTCTCGTCGGGTTATTGCGCCGATCCGGTCTCCCACTTTAGAGTGACCGCAATCACGTGACAGCCGTCGCGACCCCGAGAAGAGGCTTGAGATGAGCAGTCCCCGGTCCAGAACCGCCGCCCGCCGGACGTTGTGCCTGCTGGCCGCAGGCGGCCTCGCCCTCACCGTCGCCGCTTGCGGAGACGGGGACACCGGCGCCCAGGCCGGCGGCAAGGTCAAGATCACCGTCACCGGGCAGCCGCCGACCAGCCAGCCGTTCGAGCGCAGCGTCTTCGACGCCGACGTCAAGGAGTTCGAGGCCGCCCACCCGAACATCGACATCGACCCGCACGAAGGCTTCATGGACCCGAAGACGTTCTCCGCGAAGCTCGCCGGCGGGCAGCTCGAAGACGTCTACTACGTCTACTTCACCGACCCGGCGCAGATCATCGCCCGGCACCAGGCCGCCGACATCACCGAAGCCGCGAAGAGCGTTCCGCACGTCGGCGACCTCAAGCCGGAACTACTGGACACCTTCCGCGACGCGAACGGCAAGCTCTACGGCCTGCCGACCATGAACTACACGATGGGCCTGCTCTACAGCCGCCCGCTGTTCCAGAAGGCCGGACTCGACCCGGACAAGCCGCCGCAGACCTGGGACGAAGTCCGCGAAGCCGCGAAGAAGATCTCCGCGCTCGGCAACGGCGTCGTCGGGTACGCCGACTACAGCAAGAACAACCAGGGCGGCTGGCACCTGACCGGCTGGCTCTACTCGATGGGCGGCGACATCGCCCGCAAGGACGGCGACAAGTGGGTCGCCGACTTCGCGAACGAGAAGGGCAAGCAGGCCCTCCAGTACCTGCACGACATGCGCTGGACCGACAACTCCATGGGTGCCAAGCAGCTGCTCGAAGCGCAGGACGTCCAGCGCATGATGGGCGCCGGCCAGCTCGGCATGTACATGGCCGCCCCGGACAACATCCCGGTGCTGGTCAAGCAGTTCAACGGCAAGTACGAGGACTACGGCATCGCGGGCATGCCCGGCGGCCAGGGCACCCTGCTCGGCGGCGAGGGCTACATGATCAACCCGAAGGCGTCCCCGGAGAAGGTCAAGGCCGGCCTCGAGTGGATCCAGTGGAAGTACCTCAACCCGGACCGCTTCGAGAAGCACATCCAGCAGTACGTCGACGGCAAGCAGCCGGTCGGCCTGCCCGCCGAGCCGACCCCGGACGTCTGGACCGGCTCGGTCCGCGAGCAGCAGCTGGCGCTGAAGGCCAAGTACGCCAACGTCCCCGCCGCGAACTACAAGTCCTATGTGGACACGACGAGCCGGATCAAGGGCAGCATCGAGCCGCCGAACGCGCAGCAGATCTACGCCGCGCTCGACAGCGTGATGCAGGCGGTGCTGACCGACCAGAACGCGAACATCGACCAGCAGCTCTCCTCGGCCGCGTCGAAGGTCAACAGTGTCCTCGCCCAGGTCAAGTAGCCTGCTCGCCTGGCCCGCGGCGAAACCGTCGCGGGCCCGGCGCCCGGCCGCCGCCCGAGAAGGCGCCAGGTTCCGTCGCAAGCTCAAGGAGAACGTCACCGCCTACGGCCTGCTCTGCGCCGCGCTCGTGGTGTTCGCGCTGTTCTCCTGGTACCCGATCGTGCGCGGGGTGCTGCTGAGCTTCCAGCAGGTCGACTTCGTCAACGCGCCGACGTGGGTCGGCTTCGACAACTTCCAGCGGCTCTTCGCGGACCCGCTGTTCGGCGTCGCCTGGCGCAACACGCTGCTGTTCACCGGACTCGCGCTGGTCTTCGGCTTCGCTGTCCCGTTCCTGACCGCCGTGCTGCTGAACGAACTCCGCCACGCGAAGGCGTTCTTCCGGCTCGCCGTCTACCTGCCGGTGATGCTGCCACCCGTCGTGACGGCGCTGATGTGGAAGTGGTTCTACGACCCCGGTCCCGGCCTGTTCAACTCCGCGCTCGGCGCGGTCGGCCTCCCCGGCGGCCAGTGGCTGGATTCGAGCACGACCGCGATGCTGTCACTGGTCTTCGTCTCGACGTGGGCCAACATGGGCAGCACCACGCTGATCTACCTCGCCGCGCTCGGCACGATCCCCGGCGAGCTCTACGAAGCCGCGGAGCTCGACGGCGCCGGGTTGTGGAAACGCCTGCGGCACGTGACGTTCCCGCAGACGCGGTTCGTCCTGCTGGTGCTCCTGCTGCTGCAGGTCGTCGCGACCATGCAGGTGTTCACCGAGCCGTACGTGATGACCGGCGGCGGCCCGGACGACTCCACGGTGACCGTGCTCCTGCTGCTCTACCGCTACGCCTTCGTCTACAACGACTTCGGCTCGGCGAGCGCGATGAGCCTGCTGCTGTTCGTGGCACTGGGCGTGTTCTCGGCGTGGTACGTGCGGCTGACGCGGAAGGCGGACCAGGCATGAGAACCCTCGTTTCCCCCGGTGCGCTGCGCAGCCCGCGCGGAAAGCTCGTGTACGGCGTCGTCTTCGCGGGCACGCTCGCGGTTTTCGTGCTGGCCTTCATGTTCCCGCTCTACTGGGTCGTCACCGGGGCGCTGAAGTCGCCGCAGGAACTGGCGCAGACGCCGGCCACGCTCGTCCCTCACGAGTGGCACCCGGAAACCTTCGCCGACGCCTGGGACCAGCTCAGCCTGGGCAAGTACTTCCTCAACACGCTGGTCGTCGCCGGTGGCGCGTGGCTGGCGCAGCTGGCCATCGACGTCCCGGCCGCGTTCGCGCTGTCGAAACTGCGGCCGAAGTTCGGCAACGTCGTGCTCGGCTTGATGCTGGCGACGTTGATGCTGCCCGCCACGGCGTTGCTGGTCCCGACGTACGTGACGGTGACGGACCTGCCGCTGCTGCACCTCAACCTGATCAACTCACCGGCCGCGGTCTGGCTGCCCGCGGCGGCGAACGCGTTCAACATCTACCTGCTGAAACGGTTCTTCGACCAGATCCCGGACGAGCTGGTCGAAGCGGCGCGCATCGACGGCGCCGGGCCGGTGCGCACGCTCTGGCGGATCATCCTGCCGATTTCGCGGCCGATCCTGGCCGTGGTGTCGATCCTCGCGGTGGTCGCCGCGTGGAAGGACTTCATCTGGCCGCTGCTGGTGTTCCCGGACACCGAAAAGCAGACGCTCTCGGTGATGCTGCAGCGGGTGGCGATCGACATGCCGCTCAACGTGCTCGTCGCCGGGATGGTGCTGGCCAGCCTGCCGATGGTGGCGTTGTTCCTGGCCTTCCAGCGGCAGATCCTCGCCGGGCTGACCGCCGGCAGCCTCAAGGGCTGACCTTGCCACAACGACTCAGGAGGGGCACTTTCGTGACCGACAAGACCGGCTGGTGGCGGAGCGCGGCGATCTACCAGGTGTACATCCGCAGCTTCGCGGACGGCAACGGCGACGGCGTCGGCGACCTCGCCGGCGTCCGCGCCCGGCTGGACCACCTGGCCGACCTGGGGATCGACGCGATCTGGTTCACGCCGTGGTACCCGTCGCCGATGGACGACGGCGGCTACGACGTCGCCGACTTCCGCGACATCGAGCCGCTGTTCGGCACCCTCGCCGAGGCGGAGGACCTGATCGCCGAGGCCCACACGCGGGGCATCCGGGTGATCATCGACATCGTGCCCAACCACTGCTCCGACGAGCACCGCTGGTTCCAGGCCGCACTGGAGGCGGGCCCGGGTTCGCCGGAGCGGCAGCGGTTCTGGTTCCGGCCCGGCCGCGGCCCGGACGGCGGCGAGCCGCCGAACAACTGGAAGTCGCGCTTCGGCGGGTCCGCCTGGACGCGCGTCCCGGACGGCGAGTGGTACCTGCACCTCTACAGCTCCCGCCAGCCGGACTTCAACTGGGACAACCCGGAGATCCGCACCGAGTTCGAGGACGTGCTGCGCTTCTGGTTCGACCGCGGCGTGGACGGTTTCCGCATCGACGTCGCCGACGGCCTGGTCAAGGACCCGCACCTGCCCGACGTCGACGACGGCGACGAGACGCCGTTCTCCGACCAGGAAGGGCTGCACGAGATCTACCGGTCCTGGCGCAAGATCGCCGACAGCTACGGCGGCGAGCGCGTGCTGGTCGGCGAGATGTGGCTGCCGGACATGTCGCGGGCGGCACGCTACCTGCGCCGCGACGAGCTGCATTCGGCGTTCAACTTCGACTTCCTGGTCTGCCCGTGGGACGCGGCGCGCTTCCGGGACGTCATCTCCCGCACGCTGAAGGCGCACGACGAGGTCGGCGCCCCGGCGGCGTGGGTGCTGTCGAACCACGACGTCACCCGGCACGTCACCCGCTACGGCCGCGAGGGGGACACGGGTTTCTCGTTCGCGAACCGGCTGCACTCGGCCCCGGTGGACCTCGAGTCGGGCACCCGCCGAGCGCGGGCGGCGGCGCTCCTGACCCTCGCGCTGCCCGGCGGGCTGTACGTCTACCAGGGCGAAGAGCTGGGTTTGTGGGAAGTGCTGGACATCCCGGACGAGCTCCGCCAGGACCCGGTCTTCGCCCGCACCCGGGGCGCCGACCCGGGCCGCGACGGCTGCCGGGTCCCGATCCCGTGGTCCGGGTCCGAGCCGCCCTTCGGGTTCGGCACCGGCGGCACCTGGCTCCCCCAGCCGCTCGAATGGGCGAACTCCACGGCCGAGGCGGAGGCGGCCGATCCGGCGTCGATGCTGTCGCTGTACCGCACCGGGCTACGGCTGCGGCGGGACCTCCCGGACGGCCCGCTCGAGTGGCTCTCGCTGGGCGAGGGGGTGCTGGCGTTCCGGCTCGGGACGGAGTTCACGTTCGCGCTGAACTTCTCGGCCTCGCCGGTCCCGCTGCCCGACGGCGAGATCCTGCTGGCCAGCGGACCGGTTTCGACCGACCTGCCCACGGACACCGCGATCTGGCTGCGGCACTAGCCCCCCGGAGGCCGCCGCCGGGTTCGCCCCGGCGGCGGCCTCCGGTGGCGCAAAAAGGCGTTGCCCGGATGCGGCGGTACCGGGGATGGTCGCGGGGTGTCCGAACCCCGGCCCCGGCTCGTCGTTCCCGGCTCGCGGTACCGCGAGTCGTTCCTCGACGCCCTGCGCGAGTACCACCGCGAGGGTTCGCACACCGACCTCCGGCCGGACGACCTCGCCGACCCGGCGGCGTTCCGGCGCTGGACGGAAAGCCTGCGCGAGGCCGGCCTCCGCGGGACCGCCCCCGTCGAGCGGGACCGGGTGCCGCACCGCGTCTACTGGTGGGCCGCCGGCCCGCGCTACCTCGGACGAGCCCGCCTCAACCTCCGGCTCACCGCCGGACTGGCCGAGTTCGGCGGGCACATCGGCTACGACATCCGGCCGTCGGCACGCGGCCAGGGGCACGCGACCGCGCTGCTGCGGGCCCTCCTGCGGACCGCCCACGCCGCCGGCGTCGAACGCGCCCTGCTGACCTGTGCGCCGGACAACCACGCCTCGCGCCGCGTGATCGAACGCAACGGCGGCGTCCTCACCGACGTCAGCCCGGCCGGGCGCCTCCGCTTCTGGTGCCCGACCGCTACTTCGTGAGCTGAAGGACGTCGATACCGCGGGTGTTGTCCGCGACGTAGACGTACTTGCCGTGGAAGTACGGCGCCCACGCGCTCGCGTCGGCCGGGCGGTAGTAGGCGATCTGGCGCGGGTTCGTCGGGTCGCTGACGTCGAGGAAGCGGGTGCCCTGCGCGTAGAACGACTGCACCAGGACCTTGCCGCGGACGTCGAAGTAGTGCGCGGAGCAGTCGTCCGAGGCCGGGTCGCTGCCCTCCTGGCCGTTGACGCTCCACGTGCCGACGCTCTCCAGCCGGAACGGCTTCTCCGGGGTCGAGCGCCAGCCCTCGCCGTGGTAGGAGCCCTTCAAGGACGAGATCGTCAGGACGCCGTCGCCCGCGCAGCCGTCGACGAAGTTCTCCTCCGTCGCGTAGATCAGGTCCTGGCCGCGCCAAGCGCCGTCGCCGACGCGGTGGCCGGCCGGGTGGAAGCTGTTGTGCATGAACCGGGACGGCGCGGCCGTCTCGGCGATGCCGCCGCCGGCGTACGGGATCGGCTCGTGCGCGGTGGCGCGGCGGATCTTCCCGGAAAGCGGGTCGCGGTGGACGCCGTTCGTCCAGTAGCCGCGGACGCCGCCGCGGCCGGACACCCAGGCCACGCCGTCGGCGTCGACCTGCACGTCGTGCACGTAGTCGGTCTTGCCGTCGTTGCGGGCCAGCTCGATCGGCTGGGGGTTGACCTTCGGGTGCTTCGGGTCGCGGATGTCGGTGACCCAGATCGGGCGCCCGCCCCAGTCGGCCGGCTGGTCGTCGGCCTTGGCCGGGCCGCCGGTCCAGAGGTAGCGGCAGCCGTCGACGCAGCTGGTGGTGTGGCCGGCCGGCACCTTCACGTAGCTGAGGATCGCCGGCGCCTCGGGCTTGGCGACGTCGACGACGTAGATGCCGGACTCGCCGGTGTGGGTCGTGCCGCCGTACGCACGCGGGTCGCGGGAGAGGAACACCAGCTTGCGGTCCTGGTCGACCTCGGTGTCCTCGGTCTCCCACAGGCCCGGCAGGCTGACCTGCCCGACCAGCTTCGGCGCGGCCGGGTTCTTCGTCAGGTCGTAGACCTTGAGCCCGAACTCGCCGGACACGACCATGACGTCGCGGCGGCCGTAGTCGAGGAAGCCGATCGAGATGGCGCCGGCGGCGTCGGGCACGTTGCCGACGGCCTTGACGTTCTTGACCGCGCCCGGGTCACCCGCGGTGCGGGCGGCCGGGGTCGCTGGCTTGTCGTCCTCGCCGCAGGCCGCGGCCGGCAGTCCGGTCGCGACCAGCGTGGCGCTGACGGTGACGGCGGCGAAGCACGACCGCAACCAGGTGCGCACGCGAAACCTCCCAGAACGCCGGCGAGCGTGACCCACCGAACGGTACGACGGAGATCAACCGGACACAACCGTCTTTCGTTGCCTTCCGACTGGTAGGACTTGCGCATGCGCCTGTTCGTCCTGCTCGCCGTCCTCGTCCTCGCCGTCGCGGGCTGTTCCGGTGCCGACCCCGTCCGGCCCGGAGTGCTGACCGTCGGTATCCGGGAGCCCGCGACGCTGCTGCCGGCCGACCTCGCCGACCAGGCCGGCCGGCTGGTGACCAGCGCACTGTGGACGCCGCTCGCCGACTACGACGCGGCGTCCGGGAAGGTCACCCCGCGTGCGGCGGCGTCGATCGAGAGCACCGACCGGGTGCACTGGACGGTCAAGCTGCGGCCAGCGACGTTCCACGACGGCACCCCGGTCACCGCCCAGGCCTATGTGGACACCTGGCGGACGATCGCGTCGTCGCGCTGGGTGTCCTCCCCGGTGCTGACGAAGCTCCTGCGCGCCCGCGAGATCAAGGCGGCGGGACCGGACACGATCACGCTGACCCTCGACCGGCCGTCCGGCCAGGTGCCCGCGCTGCTCGCCGCGCCGGGCCTGGTCCCGCTGCCGGCGTCGGTGCTCGCTTCCCGAGACTGGGACGGCTTCGCGAAGGCGCCGGTCGGCAACGGCCCGTATCGCCTGGACGGCGGCTGGCACCCGGGCTCCGGCGGCACGTTGAAGCGCGTCGGCGCCGGGAGGGCAGCGGAGATCGAGCTGCGGGTCGGCGAGCCGGCCGCCCAGTACGACGCGGTCAAGGCGGGCACGCTCGACCTCGTCGCCGAGGTCCCGGGCGACCGGCACGACGCCATGCACGGGGACTTCGCCGACCGCCACGCGTCCTGGGCCCTGCCCGAGGCGGGCTACCTGGCGTTCCCGGTGACGAACCCCCGCTTCACCGACGCGACGGTCCGCCACGGCTTCGCGCTCGGCGTCGACCGCGCGGCGCTGGAAGCGGGCCCGCTCGCGCACCAGGTCGACCCGGCCAAGGCGATGCTGCCGCCCGCGGACGCCCCGGGCGAGCGCGCGGGCACCTGCCGCCCGTGCAGCTTCGACGCGGCGGCCGGCAAGGCCCTGCTGAAGCAGGCGGCCTTCCCCGGCGGCGCGACCGTCTACTTCGGACCAGGCGCGGAAGAATGGACGCGGACCTTGGTGGTCGGGCTGCACAAGGCACTGGACGTTTCCGTGACGGCACAGGCCGCCCCGCGCACGGACCGGCTCGACGGACCGTCCACTCTGGACGTGAAGCTGGCCACGGGGAGCCCGTACGAGCTGCTGTCCCTCTTGGCGTCGGAATCGGGTTACGCGGACGAGGTCTTCCGCCAGAACCTCACCCTCGCGGACGCGGCGGCCACCCCGGAGGAGGCGGGCGAGCTGTACCGGCTGGCGGAGAACCAGCTGCTGCGCGACCTGCCGGTGGCCCCGCTGTGGTCGGGCCACGGCCACGCGGTCTGGGCCCCCCGGGTCCACGACGTCACGGCCACGCCGTTCACCGGCCCGGTCCTGGCGGGGATCGGCGTCTCGTGAGCTGGGAGCCCGCATCCCTGCCCGAGGTGGCCGAGCTGTTCTCGCGCGTGCGCGCGCCCTGGTGGATCGCCGGCGGTTACGCGATCGAACTGGCGGTGGGCCGGGCGTTCCGCGAGCACGCCGACGTCGACGTCCTGCTGCTCCGCCGCGACCAGCTCGCGATCCAGGAGGCGCTGCCGACCTGGGAGTGGTGGGCCGCGGACCCGCCGGGCACGCTGCGCCCCTGGGCGCGCGGCGAGGTCTTGGGCGACGACATCGACGACGTGTGGTGCCGCCCGTCGGCGGCCGCGCCGTGGCGGATCCAGTGCATGCTGGACAAGGCGGAGGGGACCGAGTGGGTTTCCCGCCGGAACCCCGCGGTGCGCCGGGAAATCGCGTCCCTGGGCGGCGTCTCGGCCGACGGCATCCCTTACCTGGCGCCGGAAGTGCAGCTGTTCGCCAAGGCCCACGGCACCCGGCCCAAGGACGAGCTGGACTTCGCCGCGGCCCTCCCGGTGCTCGACGCGGCGCAGCGGCGCTGGCTCGCGCAGGCCCTGGAGGAGGACCACCCCTGGCTTGACCGCCTCTAGACGGTCGCGTGCTCCACGAGCGTCTCGATGAACGCCCCGGTCAGCGGATCCGGAGCCGCCCGGGTGTACGCCGTCAGTGTCCGGCGGACCGGCACGCTCGGACGCAGCACCCGGCCGTCGAATCGCGGCGGGAGGACGTTCTCCGGCACCAGCGCCGGTCCCAGGCCCGCCGCCGCGAGGATCGGGGCGGCTGCCGTCTGCTCGGTGCGGACCGCCGCCCGGGGGCGGAAGCCCGCCGCCGCGCAGGCCGCGTCGACCAGTTCCGCCAGGCCGTTGCCCGGGGCGTAGTGCACCCACGCGCAGTCCGCCAACGTGGCCAGGTCGACGCGCCCGGAGCCTTCGGTGGCGCCGTCCGCCGGCAGCACGACCACGAACTCCTCCACCCCCAGCTCCCGCACCGGGCCCGTCCAGTCGCCGGGACGGGGGCCGAGCGCGACGTCGGCCTCGCCCGCGGCCATCGCCTCGCGCAGCTCGTCGGCGTGCCGGAACTCGATCAGCCGGACGTCGACCTCCGGCCGGTCGCGCCGCCAGACCCGCAGCGCCGGCGGCAGGACGCCCAGGCTGACGGAGTACACCGTGGCGACCTGCAGCTCGCCCGCCGTCGTCCCGGACGCGAGGCGGGCCGCGCAGCGCGCGCGTTCGGCGTCGGCCAGCGCCGCCCGGGCGTGGGGCAGCATCGCGCGGCCCATCGGGGTGAGCCGGACCGCCCGCGGCAGCCGCTCCAGCAGCGGGCCGCCGAGGCCTCGCTCGAGGGCCCGCATCTGGTGCGACAACGCGGGCTGCGTCACGTGCAGCTGCTCCGCGGCGCGCGTGAACGAGCCGGTGTCGACCACCGTGACCAGGTACTCGAGCTGTCGCAGACTTGCCATGAGCTCAGTTTATCGACTTGGTGACAACCAAGCCTTGGACTTATCCCTCTCGCGGGCCGAGCCTGGAGGACATGGAACGCAAGACAGCTCTGGTCGCCGGGGCCAACGGGATCATCGGCCGCACGCTCACCGAGCACCTGCGCACGAGCGGCTGGGACGTCACCGGCCTCTCCCGGCGCGGCGGCCCGGGCACGATCGCCGTCGACCTGCTCGACCCGGCCGACACGCGCGCGAAACTCGCCCCGCTGACCTCGGCGACGCACCTCTTCTACGCCGCCTACCAGGACAAACCGACGTGGGCGGAGCTGGTCCGGCCGAACCTGGCGATGCTGGTGAACCTCGTCGAGGCGGCCCCGCCCGGCCTGGAGCACGTCAGCCTGATGCAGGGCTACAAGGTGTACGGCGCGCACCTCGGCCCGTTCAAGACCCCGGCGCGCGAGACCGACGCCGGGCACATGCCCCCGGAGTTCAACGTCGACCAGCAGCAGTTCCTCGAACGGCGGGCGGGCTCGTGGACGTGGTCGGCGATCCGGCCGTCCGTGGTCGGCGGCACCGCGCTGGGCAATCCGATGAACCTCGCGCTGGTGATCGCGGCGTACGCGTCGATTTCGAAGGAGCTCGGGCTCCCGCTGCGGTTCCCCGGCAAGCCCGGCGCGTACGACAGCCTGCTGGAGATGACCGACGCGGGCCTGCTGGCGTCGGCGACGGTCTGGGCGACCGGGCAGCAGGGCGCCTTCAACATCGCGAACGGCGACCTGTTCCGCTGGCGCGAACTCTGGCCGAAGCTGGCGGCGTACTTCGGCCTCGACGTCGCTCCGCCGCTGCGGATGTCGCTCGTGGACGTGATGGCGGACAAAGGTCCACTGTGGACCAGCATGGCCGCCGAACACGGTCTCACGGCGTCCTACGCGGACGTCTCGTCCTCGTGGGCGTTCGGCGACTTCGTGTTCGGCTGGGACTACGACGTGTTCGCGGACACGTCGAAGTCGCGGCGAGCGGGTTTCCACGAATACGTCGGAACAGAGGAAATGTTCTTCCGGCTGTTCGACGAGTTCCGGAAGGCCCGGGTCATCCCCTAGAACGGGGTCCGTAGTCGTCCATGCCGGCACAGACCCCCTGACCGTGCCGGCATGGACACCCCCCTTGACCTCCTTCAGCGTACGGAGGGCGGGCGAGCGCGCTCTATCCGTTATCCGCCGAACGGTCCGCGGATTCCGGATTGCCGGAACGGCCCGGATCGGCGGTGCGGGACGGCAGCTGCCCGTACGCCTCGCGGTAGTACGCGGCGAACCGGCTCAGGTGGGTGAAGCCCCAGCGGGTCGCGACCTCGGCGACCGTCCCCGACGCGGAACCGTCGGCGATGCGCAGCAGGTCCTGGTGCACCCGGTCCAGCCGGACGCGCCGCAGGTAGGCCACCGGGGTGGTGCCGAAGTCGATGCGGAAGCGTTCCTGGAGGGTGCGGGGGCTGACCCGCGCCGCCGCGGCCATGTCCGCGATCGACACCGGCTCGCCCGCGTGTTCCTCGCAGTACGCCATGGCCCGCCGCACGGTGCGCGGCAGCGCCGGATGGGCGTAGGCGGGCAGGGCGGCGAAGTGGTCGTGCGGCTGGATGTCGACCAGGCCGTGCACGAGGACCTGTTCGAAGTGGGCGGCGGCCAGCGGTGACCGGGCCGCCAGCGGTGACGCGGCGAACTCGGCGAAGGCCCGCGCGGTCCGCAGCCAAGCGGCCACCGCCGGATCGCCGTCCGCGAGGGCGGGGGTGAACCGCAGGGCGCCGGCGGGCGGCTCGCCGGTCTGCTCGGCGACGGCGCCGTCCACCGCCGACTGCGGCAGGAACAGGATCAGGGTGTCCGACCTCGCCGGCAGGGACATGCCCAGGGTCATCCCCGGTCCGGCGATCGAGCACGACGCGGCGACCTCGCGGCCCGCCACCCGCACCGAACTCTCACCGGCCAGCGGGAGGTGGACGTTGTAGAAGTCGGGCAGTTCGCCGGCCGCGACCTCGACCGGGAGACCCCACCCCAGCTCGTAGAGCGCCAGCCCCTGCCGGTGCAGGCGGCGGAAGCGGCCGGGCGCGGGGTCCCCCTTGCCGACGCGCAGGCAGTGGGGCGAGAACTCCCGGGTCACCACCTCGTCCAGCTCTTCGACGTCGGTTCCCTCGAACAGCATCTGCATCTCGTCTCCCCCCGGAGTGCAGCCGGCGCGCTAGCCGCGGCCGATGAACGGCATGGTCGTCGCGGTGACGGTGAGGAACTGGACGTTGGCGTCGAGCGGCAGCCCGGCCATGTACCGCACGGCGTCGGCGACGTGCCGGACGTCGAAGGTCGGCTCGGCGACGACCCGGCCGTCGGCCTGCGGGATGCCGGCGGCCATCCGCTCGGTCATTTCGGTGGCGGCGTTGCCGATGTCGATCTGCCCGCAGGCGACGTCCCAGGCCCGGCCGTCCAGCGAGATCGACCGGGTCAGCCCGGTGACGGCGTGCTTCGTGGCGGTGTAGGCGACACTGGCGGGCCGCGGCGCGTGGGCGGAGATCGAGCCGTTGTTGACGATCCGGCCGCCGCGGGGGTCCTGGTCCTTCATGAGCCGCACGGCTTGCCGCGCGCAGAGGAACATCCCGGTGAGGTTGACGTCGACGGTCCGCTTCCAGTCCTCGACGGACAGATCGGCGACGGTGCCGCCCGCGGAGATCCCGGCGTTGTTGAAGAGCAGGTCGAGCCGTCCCCACCGGTCGCGCACGGCGGCGAAGAGCGCCTCGACGGCTTGCTCGTCGGAAACGTCGGAGGGCACGACGAGGGCGTTCTCGAAGCCCGCTGCGGTTTCCTCGAGAGCGGAAGCGCGCCGTCCGGCGAGAGCGACCTGGTAGCCGTCGTCGAGCAGGGCGCGCGCCACGGCCCGCCCGATCCCCGAACCCGCTCCGGTCACCACCGCGGTCTTCGCCATTGCGCCTCCTCGATCGCCTGCTCACACTGCCCGCATGGGACTTCGCGAAAGCTTCCAGGCGGGGCTCGCCCGGCAACTCGGCCACCCTAGCGGCCTGCGCGGCCGGCTCGTGGGCGCGATGCTCAACCGCCGCAACCGCGATCCGGTCACCGCGGCCGTCGCGGCGCTCGGGCTCGAAGGTGGCGAAACCGCCCTCGACATCGGGTTCGGGGGCGGCCTGGGGCTGGCGCTGCTGCTGCGGAGCGCCGGCCCGGTCCACGGCGCCGAGATCTCCACGACGATGCTCGAGCGGGCCCGCCGCACCTTCCGGCGCGAGATCGCCGCGAACCGGCTGCACCTGCACAAGGGGCCGATCACCGCACTGCCGCTCGAAACCGGCTCGGTCGACGCCGCCGTCACCACGAACACCGTCTACTTCGTCGACGACCTCGACGGTGCGTTCGCCGAGGTGGCGCGCGTGCTGAAGCCGGGCGGCCGGTTCGTGCTCGGCCTCGGCGACCCGGAGCTCATGAGCCGGGCACCGCTGTTCACCGAGCACGGCTTCCGCATCCGCCCGCTGGCCGACGTCGAAGCCGCGCTCGCCCGAGCCGGGCTGGAAGTGCGCGACCACCGGCGGCTCAGCTCCGGTGAGTTCGTCTTCCACCTGCTCGTGTCCGGGAAATGACGAGCGGGGCCCGGCTCGCGCCGGACCCCGCTCGGACAGAACCGCCTTACTTCGCCGCCACCCCCAGCGCGGCCAGGGCCGGGCCGGCCATGATCACGCCGTTGCCGGTGACCGTGTCGAAGCCGGGCGTGCCCAGGTCGATCGACGAGGACACCAGGGCCGTGCGGATCTGGGCCGGGGTGGCCGTCGGCTTGCCCGACAGGAGCAGGGCCGCGATGGCCGCCGCGTGCGGGGCCGCCGCCGACGTCCCGAAGAACGGCTGGAAGCCCGTCACCGAGGTGGCGACACCGTCGGCCGCGGTGATGTCCGGCTTGCTGCGGACCGTGCCGCCGGTCGAGGACACGTTGCCCGGGGTGATCGCCGTGCCGTCGGCGTTGTAGAACAGGCGGCGCTTGCCGTCGGAGGAGAAGCGCTCCCACTTGCTCGACGCCGTGTACAGGCCGGGGTACGGGCCGGCCGGGTTCGCCGGGTCACCGGTCTCCAGCGGACGGGTGAACGCGCCCGCGGCCGGGGCCGCCGCCACGCTGAACGCGTTGACCGCGGCCGAGTGGCCGTTCGTGACACCGTTGGTGCTGAACGCCTTGAGCGAACCCGAAGCCACGAACCGGCCGCGGATGACGTTCAGCGCGATGAAGCGGTCGGCGCCGCTGTACTTGACCACGGCCACCTTGTAGCCGGAGCCGGTGGTGGGCACGGACGCGATCTCGTACGGGTTCTGCGCGCCGGACTGCCCGTTCTCGCTGGAGGCCACGACGCTGCCCGACGAGTTCAGGATGAACAGGTCGTAGTCGTTGGCGGACTTGCCCCACGGGTCGGACCAGAACAGCGTCACCGGGCGGCCGAGCGAGCCCGCCGAAAGCGCGTCGAAGTTCTGCGTGGTGCTGCTCGGGTCGAAGTCGTGCGGGGTGCCGGTGACGCCGCTGATCTTCGACGCCGAGGCCCGGAAGTCGCCCTCGTAGTAGCCGCTGGTGCCGTCGGTCGCGTTGCCCGAGTTGCCGGCCGAGGAGAAGTAGAGCGCGCCGGCCGCGGTCACGTCGTTGACCGCCTGCGCGACCTGCGTGTCCTGGAACGGTGATTCGTCGAAGTAGGAGACGTCGTCGACGATGATCTGGCAGTTGCCGGTGGAGCGCAGCGCGCGGATGTTCGCGGCGAAGCTGGCTTCGCTGGTGAACGCGGTCGCGAAGCCGAGGGTCGCGTTCGGCGCGAGGTCGTGGATGATCTCGAGCATCGCGGTGCCCTCGTCGCCACTGCCCTTCTGGCCGGACAGCACGTCCACCGCGGGCAGCTCGCCGGCGGCCTGCGACTTCGCCAGGGAGTCGACGCCGTCGGAGAGCACGCAGACCTTCACGCCGGAGCCGCTGACACCGTAGGTGGTGCGGGCGGTGTCGGCGCCGTGCGCCTTGTCGCCTTCGGACACCTGCGTCGCGGCGGCGGCCTGCGCGGCAGCGTTTCGACTGGCCTGGCGGAAGTCGCGGTTGCCCGGCTCGCTCCAGGTGGTGGCCTGCGCGGCCGGCTTCACCTCGGCGACGTCGGCCCGGCCGGCGATCGCGTCCAGCGCGGACAGCGGCAGGTCGGCGCGGACGGCGCCGTCCGGCGAGACGTACCGGACCGCGCCGCCCGCCGCCTTGACGGCGTTCGCGACGGCCTTGCCCTGCGCGGCGATGTCGACCGAGACGGTGCCGGCGTTGCTGACACCGACGCCGGAGCGGTATTCGGGCAGCTTCGCGGCCAGTGACCGGTCGGCCCGCAACCGCTTCTCGACGACCAGCTGGCTCGATTGCTTGCGTTCCGCGGGGGTCAGGCTCTTCTTGATGCTCTGCAGCGCGTTGATGCCCGCTTCGGTCCGCGCGGCCGCCGCGTCCACCGTGGACGGCTGCGCCGCCGAGACCCCCGTCGTCAGCAGCAACGCGCCGACCGTCAGCGGAACCGCGTGCGCGGCGACCCGGCTGAATCTCACCATCGATGTCTCCCTGTGGTACTCGGCCACTCGACCGAATGACACCCGACTGGGTGTAATGGGGAGAATCTAAGTAGTGACCGGGCCGGATTCCAGCGACCAAAGTCGGGAACACCCACAGGTCCACATACTGGAACGATCAAAAGAACGTGAGAACTATTTTTCCGCGGCCGTGCCCGGTCTCGATTTCGCGATGAGCGGCGGCTGCCTCGGGGTACGGATAGGCCCGGCGCACGGTGAAGCGCAGGTCGCCCTTGGCGTAGAGCGCGGCCAGCTCGGCGAGCCGCGCGGCCGAGCGCCCGGACTTCGAGACGAGCACGCCGAGATCCGCGGCCCGGCCGTGGTCGACGAGGGTGAGGATCCGGTTCCGCGCTCTCACCAGTTCGAGTGAGACGTCCAGCGCTGCTCCGCCGGCCCCGTCGAGCACGACGTCGATGCCCTGTGGCGCGGCGGCTTCGATGCGGCCTTTCAGTCCTTCGCCGTAGACGACCGGGGTCGCACCGAGCTCGCGCAGGTAGTCCTGGTTGGCCTCGCTCGCGGTGCCGACCACCCGGGCGCCCCGCAGTTTCGCGAGCTGCACGGCGGCGGTGCCGACCGATCCGGCGGCGCCGTGGACGAGCAGCGTCTCCCCTTCGCGCAGGTTCAGCGCCTCCAGGGCGATCGATGCGGTCTGCGTCCCGGCGGTGAACCCACCGGCCACTTCCCACGGCATGTCCGGCGGCTTCGGCGTGACATCGGTGGCGGGAACGACGATGTACTCGGCGGCGGCCTGCACGGCGGTGAAGCCGAGAACTTCGGTACCGGCCTCGAGTTCGCCCTCGTCGACGACGCCGGCGAACTCGTTCCCGGGCACGCGCGGCCAGGACAAGGTGAGACCGGGCGGTTCCCACCCGGCCCGCACGGCGGCGTCGTACGGCTGCACCCCGGCGGCCTTGACCCGCACGCGGACCTCCCCCGGCCCGGCGTGGGGTTCCGGCAGGTCGAGGACGCGGAGCACTTCGGGCCCGCCGAATTCGGTGAACGCTACGGCTTTCATGGCCCCAGCCTGATCCTTCAAGTGCACTGGAGGTCAAGCGCCGGCCGGAAACTGTCGGTGCCCTGCCGTACGGTCCGCGGCATGGCCGAAATCGAGATCCGCCGCGCCACGCCGGACCAGGCACCCGCCCTGACCGCCCTGATGCACGCGTCCTCGGCGTACCAAGGCGAATACGCGTCCATCTTGGACGGTTACGCCATCACGCCCGGGTACGTCGAAGCCAATCCGACCTTCACCGCCATCGGTGACGGCGAAATCCTCGGCTTCTACGCGCTCCTGGAAGCGGAGCTCGACATGCTCTTCGTCGCCGACAGCGCCCAGGGGCGCGGCATCGGCAGCCGGCTGATCGCGCACATGCTCGCCGAGGCCCGCGGGCGGGGGCTCGGCAGCGTGCGCGTCGTTTCGCACCCGCCCGCGCTGGCCTTCTACGTGCGGATGGGGGCGCGGCGCACCGGCACGATCCCCGCCAGACCGCCGAAGGTGGGCTGGGACCGGCCGGAGCTCCGCTTCGACGTCCCTACATGTTGATCATGTGCCCGGCGAGGCCGTGGATCGCTTCCTTCACCGCTTCGCCCAGCGTCGGGTGGGCGTGGACGTTGCGCGCCACCTCGTGCACCGTCAGGTCCCACTGCTGGGCCAGCGTCAGCTCCGGCAGCAGCTCCGTCACGTCGGGGCCGATCAGGTGCCCGCCGATCAGCTCGCCGTACTTCGCGTCGCTGATCAGCTTGACGAACCCGGCCGCGTCGCCCAGGCCGTGGGCCTTGCCGTTGGCCGTGAACGGGAACTTCGCCACCTGGACGTCGTAGCCCTTCTCGCGGGCCTGCTCCTCCGTCCAGCCGAAGCTGGCGATCTGGGGCTGGCAGTACGTCGCCCGCGGGATCATCGGGAAGTCGAGCTCCATCGTCTCGGCGCCCGCGATCGTCTCCGCCGCCACCACGCCCATCGACTCCGACGCGTGCGCCAGCATCAGCTTCGCCGTCACGTCGCCGATCGCGAAGATGTGGTCGACGTTCGTGCGGCCGCGGCCGTCCACGGCGATCGCGCCGCGGTCGGTCAGGGCCACGCCCGTCTTGTCCAGGCCGTAGCCCTCGACGCGCGGCTGGAAGCCGATCGCCTGCAGGACCTTGTCGGCCTCGAGGACCTGTTGCCCGTTCTTCTCGGAGGACACCGTCACCCGCACGGACGGGCCCGAGTCGTCGATCGACTCGACACGGGTCGACGTCAGCACCTTGATGCCGAGCTTGCGGTACCGGCGCGCCAGCTCCGCCGACACCTCGGCGTCCTCCAGGGGCACCATCCGGTCGAGGAATTCGACGATCGTGACGTCGACGCCGTAGTTGTGCAGCACGTAGGCGAACTCGACGCCGATCGCGCCCGCGCCCGCGATCACGATGCTCGACGGCAGCTCGCTCGAGAGGATCTGCTCCTCGTACGTGACGACGCGCTCGCTGCGCGAAGTCCCGGGCAGCAGCCGCGTGGTCGCCCCGGTCGCGATGACGCAGTGGCCGAACGTGATCCGCTCGCCGTTGACCTCGAGGGTGTGGTCGTCGACGAAGGTGCCGTGCCCGTCGAACTCGGTGATCTTGTTCTTCTTCATCAGGAAGTGCACGCCCTTGACGCGCCCTTCGGCGACCTTCCGGCTCCGCTCGTACGCGGCCGTGTAGTCGACCTTGATCGGGCTGTCGGAGGAGATGCCGAACGCCTTCGCCTCCTGCGTGACGACGTGCGCCAGCTCGGCGTTGCGCAGCAGCGCCTTCGACGGGATGCACCCGACGTTCAGGCAGACGCCACCCCAGTACTTCTCCTCGACCACGGCGGCGCTCAGCCCCAGCTGGGACGCGCGGATCGCCGCGACGTAGCCGCCCACCCCGGCCCCCAGCACGACGACATCGAAGTGTTGTGCACTCATGCCTCGAAAGTACCCTTCGGGGCGCTGTCCAGCGGCGTGACCCGGACCTCACGCGGCGATCAGCTCACGCAGCGCGGCGACCACCTCCTCCGGCCGTTCCTCGGGCAGGAAATGCCCGCAGTCCAGCACGTGCGTCCGCAGCTCGGGCGCCCACGAGGCCCACACCGCGGCCGGGTCGAAGGGCAGCTCGGCAACCGGACGCTGCCACAGGGCGGCCACCGGCATCGAGAGCCGCCGCCCGGCCGCGCGGTCGGCCGCGTCGTGCTCCGCGTCCACCGTCGCGCTCGCCCGGTAGTCCGCGCACACCGCCGCGATCGCCTCCGGCGTCGAGGCCGCCGCCAGGTACGCCGCCCGGACCTCCGGCGGGATCGCCGCCGGGTCGCGCACCCAGCCGTCCAGGAAGTGCCCGAAGAACTCCGACGGCGCCGCGCCCAGCATCCGCTCCGGCAGCGGCGGCGGGTGCGCGAGCAGGAACAGGTGGAACGCGAACACCCCGTCGGTGCCCGTGAGCGACTCCCACAGGTCCACGGCCGGGATGACGTCGAGCACCGCCAGGTGACTGACCGCCGCGGGGTGGTCGAGCGCCGCCCGGAACGCCACCAGCGCGCCCCGGTCGTGCCCCGCCAGCGCGAACCGTTCGTGCCCCAGCGCGCGGGCCAGCTCGACGACGTCCGCGGCCAGCCGCCGCTTCGAGTAGTCGCCCGGTGGTTTGTCGCTGCCGCCGTAGCCGCGCAGGTCGGGGCAGATCACCCGGTGGTCGCGCGCCAGCCGCACCGCCACCTCGCGCCAGGCGAGGTGCGTCTGCGGAAAGCCGTGCAGCAGCACCACCGGCGGCCCGGCGCCGCCCTGCGCGACGCCGAGGCGCACGCCCCCGACCGGCACCCGCTCGTAGGAAAACCCGGAAATCGTCATGCCGGCAGGCTCTCACCCACCACCGACAGTTTCAGGCGGCGACCGACGGCCGCTCGCCCCGGATCGATGCCAGCAGCTCGGTGATCGCGGCCATGATCCGGGCCGTCGCCTCCTCGAGCACCTCGCGCGTCAGCTCGCGCCCGACGAGGTCCGACAGGTCGACCGGCGGCCCGGCGACCAGCTCGACGGTCTTGCGCGGCACCGCGTGCGGGATTTTCGCCGTCGGCGGCAGCAGGTGGTGGGTCCCCCAGTTGGCCACCGGGATCACCGGCGCCCCGGTCTCCAGCGCCGCCCGCACGACGCCGGTCTTGCCGCGCATCGGCCAGCCGTCCGGGTCGTTCGAGAACGTGCCCTCCGGGAAGATCGCGACGCATTCGCCCGCGCGCACGGACGCCACCAGGTCGCGGTAGGCCTCCGCGGCCGTCGCCGCGCCGCGGTAGACCGGGATGTGGCGTCCCGAGCGCATCACGCGGCCGACCACGGGCAGCTTCCAGAGCGAGGCCTTCGCCAGGTAGCGCGGCACGCGGCCGGCGGCGAGGCAGAACGCCGTGAGCGTCGTCGGGTCGGCGAACGACAGGTGGTTCGACGCCACCAGCACGCCGCCGGTGCGGGGGATGTGCCGCGAGCCCCGCACCCGGAACCGGGTGGACTGGACCAGGAACTGCCAGACCACCTCGATGGCGAAGCTGTACCAGGCGCCACGGCCGGCGCGGGCGAAGCGCCGGCCGTAGGCGATCATCTGGCGTCGGGTGAGCAACTCACCTTCGGTGTCCAGGGCGGTCCAGCGGTCCATGGGTGTCATTCGTAGCCCACGACCGGCCGGATCGGCCCCCGCCCGCGCCGAACGCGGCGCAGATCACAGCAGAAACTTCAGAGCCGCTCGAGCACCACGACGGGGATCTCGCGATCGGTCTTCTTGGCGTACTCGTTGTAGTCCGGCCAGACGGCAGCCAGCTTCTCCCAGAGCTTCGCGCGCTCCTCGCCGGACGTCGTGCGGGCGCGGGCCTTGAACTTGTCCCCCTTGATCTGGACGCCGACCTCGGGGTGCTCGACGAGGTTGAAGTACCAGCCGGGGTGGTTCGGCGCGCCGCCCTTGGAGGCCACGATCACCGCGTTGCCGTCGACTTCCTGGTAGATCAGGGCGAACTTGCGCTCCTGTCCGGTCTTGCGGCCCGTGGTGGTCAAGACCAGCGTCGGGACGCCCTCCTGCCAGTCGTGGCCGACCTCGCCGTCGGTCTCCTCGTAACGGCGGACGTGCTCGTCACCGAACAGCATGCGTGTGTTCCTTTCGCGGTCGTCGGAAGTGGCGGGCTCACCACTTGAGAGTTCTCCTGGTGTACAACACACCCGCGGCGCCCGATCTTCCCGGCGGTTTTCACTCGTTCGGGGGAGGTCCCCCGAGCAGCGGCTTCTCCGGACGCACCCTCCTCCCAGTAGATTGCACCGACCGAGCACGCCGAGACACTCGACACCGATCTTGGAGGAGCCAGCCATGAAGGCCCGGCCGCACGTGACACTCGAAGACGTGGCACGCAGCGCGAACGTCTCGCTCGCGACGGCATCGCGGGTGCTCAACGGCACCGCCTCCGTCCGCGCCGACCTGCGGGAGCGGGTGTCCGCCGCCGCGGCCGAGCTGGCCTACGCCCCCAACGCGCACGCACAGGCGCTCGCCGGCGGCACGCACCGCACAGTCGGCGTGATCTGCCACGACGTCAGCGACCCGTACTTCGCGGCCATCGCCGGCGGGGTGATGCGGGTGGCGACCGACAACGGGCTGCTCGTCATGCTCGCCGGCACGTTCCGCGACCCGGACCGCGAAGTCGCCTACGTCTCGACGCTGCGGGCGCAGCGGGCCGCGGCCATCCTGCTCATCGGCTCGGCGTTCGAAGACCGGGCGTGGGAACGCGCGATGGCCGCCGAGCTGGAGCCCTACCGGCGGGGCGGCGGCCAGGTCGCGGCGGTCAGCAGGCACCGCGGGCTCAAGATCGACACCGTGCAGCCGGACAACAAGGGCGGTGCCGCGGCGCTGGCGAAGGAACTGGTCGGCCTCGGCCACAAGCGGTTCGCCGTGCTGGCCGGGCCGCGGCGGCTGAGCACCGTGATCGACCGGCTGGCCGGGTTCTCCGGCGAGCTCGCCGCGCACGGCATCGAACTGCGCGAAGACGACGTCGTCGAGGCCGCGTTCAGCCGCGACGGCGGCTACGAGGCGACGAAACGGCTGCTCGCCGGCCGCAAGCGCAAGCTGCCGACCTGCCTGTTCGCCGTCACCGACGTGATGGCCATCGGCGCGCTGACGGCGTTGCGCGAGGAAGGCCTGTCCGTGCCCGGCGACATCTCGGTGGCCGGGTTCGACGACATCCCGGTGGTCCGCGACCTGGCCCCGGCGCTGACCACCGTGCGGCTGCCGCTGGAGGAACTCGGCGAACGCGCGATGGACCTGGCGATCAAGGGCGCCGCGGGTGCGCGGCCGCGGACGGTCCGGCTGTCCGGCGAAGTCGTCCTGCGCGAAAGCACCGGACGGCCCAAGCGCTGACCCCACCGGGCCTTGCCGCGGGCGCGGCACAGGCCCTACCGTGGGTTGAGAAAGCGCTTTCTGACCCTTCCGGAGGTCTTCGATGCTCGTGCTCCCGGCCCCCGGCGGCGAGCTGCTGAACTGGTCGCCGTCCGGGCCACGGCCCCCCGAACCCCCGAAGACGCCGCCGTCGTCGCGCATCGCCTACGCCGCCGCGCACGTGGTCGCGGACGCGCTGGCCGACGAGCCGTACGCCGTGGACTGGGACACGACGCTGGCCTTCCGCGAGCACCTCTGGTCGTCCGGGCTCGGCGTCGCGGAGGCGATGGACACCGCGCAGCGCGGCATGGGCCTCGACTGGGCGACGACGCGGGAGCTGGTCACGCGCACCGGCGCGGTCGCGGCCGGGCGGCGCTGGTGCGCCGGCGTCGGCACCGACCAGCTGCCGCCGGGACCGGCCACCGTGGCGTCCATTGTGGACGCCTGGCGCGAGCAGCTCGCCCTGGTCGCCGGCGCGGGCGCGGTCCCGGTCGTGATGGCCAGCCGCGCGCTGGTCGCGGCGGCGACGGGTCCGGACGACTACCACGCCGCGTACGGGAAGCTGCTGTCCGAGGCGGGCGGGCCGGTCCTGCTGCACTGGCTGGGCGAGCAGTTCGACCCGGCGCTGGCCGGCTACTGGGGCCACGACGACGTCCGCGCCGCCGCCCGCGAGCTGGCGGCGCTGTGCACCGAGCACGCCGCCACGATCACCGGGGTGAAGGTGTCGGTGCTCGACGCCGAGGTCGAGGTCGAATTCCGCCGGGCGCTCCCGGACGGCGTCGCCTGTTACACCGGTGACGACTTCAACTACCCCGAGCTGATCGCCGGGGACGCGGACGGCCACAGCGAAGCCCTGCTCGGCATCTTCGACCCGCTCGCCCCGGTGGCCGCGGCCGCGCTCGCCCGCCTCGACGCCGGCGACCGAGCCGGGTTCCGCGCCCTGCTCGACCCGACCGTGCCGCTGTCCCGCGAGATCTTCCGCGCGCCGACCCGGCACTACAAGACCGGCGTCGTGTTCCTGGCCCACCTCAACGGTCACCAGGACCACTTCCGGATGATCGCCGGGAGCGAGTCCGCGCGCACGATCACGCACCTGGCCACGCTGCTGCGGCTGGCCGACGAGGCCGGCGTGCTGGCCGATCCCGAGCTGGCCGAGGCCCGGATGCGGCCGCTGCTGCAGGTCGCGGGGGTCGGGTGATGGATCCCCGGCTGAGCCTCAACCAGATCACCACGAAGTCCTGGACGCTGCCCGAAGCGGTGGCCGGCTGCGCCGAGGCGGGCGTCGGCTGGATCGGGCTGTGGCGCGACAAGGTCGCCGAGACCGGCGTCGACGAGGCCGCGCGGCTGCTCGAGGAGCACGGTGTGCGGGTTTCGTCGTTGTGCCGCGGTGGGTTCTTCACCGGCGTGACGCCGGAGGGGTCCCCTGTGGACGGTGTCGCGCAGACGCGCGAGGCGATCGACGAAGCCGCGGCGCTCGGCGCCGACGTGCTCGTGCTGGTGGTGGGCGGGATCGCGGGCAACGACCTGGCCGCGTCCCGGCAGCGGGTCGCCGACGCGGTGGGCGTGCTGGCGCCGTACGCCGGGGAGCGCGGGGTCCGGCTGGGCCTGGAGCCGCTGCACCCGATGCAGTGCGCGGAGCGGTCGGTGCTGTCCACTGTGGACCAGGCGCTGGCGATCGCGGTGGAACACCCGGCCGAGCAGGTCGGCGTGATCGTGGACGAGTTCCACGTCTGGTGGGACCCGCGGATCGAGGAGTCGATCGCCGCGGCCGCCGGCCGGATCGCCGGGTTCCACGTCTGCGACGTCCTGGTGCCGCTCCCGGACCCGCTGCTGGGCCGCGCCCTGCCCGGTGACGGCCCGATCGACCACCGCCACCTGCGCGCGGCCGTCGAGGCGGCGGGGTACGCCGGGCCGATCGAGGTCGAGGTGTTCAACGCCGGCCTGTGGGCCCGGCCGGGTGGGGACGTGCTGGCGGAGACCATTACGGCGTTCGAGCGATACGTGGCCTGAACCGGTCCGCCTGACGGTACGCTGCGTCCATCAGGCGGACGGGGGTCGCTCGTGAAGGCAGACGAAGACGGATCGGTCCGGAGTGTGCTCCGCGCGTTCGACCTGCTCGCCCTCTTCACGGAACACCGCCGGATCTGGGCGGTCAAGGACCTCACCACGGCCAGCGGCCTGGCGAAGACGACCGTGCTGCGGCTGGTCGCCACCTGTGAGCAGCGCGGCCTGCTCTGGACGCGGCCGGACGGGCGGATCACCGTCGGGCCGGGGATGCTGCGGTGGGCGCACCTGGCGAACACGGCGTGGCAGCTGCCCGAGCCGGTCCGCCAGGTACTGCGCGAGCTGGCCCGGGAATGCCGGGAAACGGTGAACCTCTACGTGCGCAGCACCTCCGTGCTGGTCTGCGTGGCCCAGCAGGAGGGGCCGCTGGCCATCCGGCACGTCGGCCGCGTCGGCGACGAGCTGCCGCTCGGGTTCGGGGCCGCCGGGCGCGTCCTCGACGGCACCGAGGGCGCCGCGGTCAGCCACGGCGAGCCGGAGGCCGGGGCGTCCAGCGTCGCCGCGCCGGTGCACGACGGCGACGGGCGGCTGCTGGCCGCGCTCGCGATCACCGGGCCCAGCAGCCGGTTCGGGCCCGGTGAAGTCGCCGCGTTCACCGAAGCCCTGGCCGCCGCTTCGGTGCGGATATCGCAGATCGGCCTCGCGACGCGGGCGGAATAGGCCACAGCCGTCCGGAATCCGGGGCGCCGTTGGTTAGGCTTCCCGGCATGCCGAACCTGCTGGTGGTGGAAGACGACGCGGCGATCGGCAGCGTGCTCGAATCGACCCTGCGATTGCACGGTCACCAGGTGTGCTGGCGCCGCGACGGGCGGACCGCCCTGCAGTCCGCCGAAACCGGCGATTTCGACCTCGTGCTGCTCGACCTCGGCCTGCCCGACCTCGACGGCGTCGAGGTCTGCCGTCGGCTGCGGGCCGCCCTGCCGGCCGCGGTGCTCGTCATCCTCACCGCGCGGCAGGAGGAGATGGACGTCGTCGTCGGCCTCGACGCCGGCGCCGACGACTACCTCACCAAGCCGATCCGGCTGGGCGAGCTGCTGGCCAGGGTGCGGGCGCACCTGCGGCGCGGCGCGCCGGCCGGCGCGCGGCCCCCGGTGACCGTCGGCGGGCTGACCGTCGACATCGCCGGCCGCCGCGCCACCCTGGGCGGGCGCGAGGTGGTGCTGCGCGCCAAGGAGTTCGACCTGCTGGCCCGGCTCGCCGAGCAGCCCGGCGTCGCGGTCAGCCGCGAGACGCTGATGTCCGAGGTCTGGGACGCGCACTGGTACGGCTCGACGAAGACGCTGGACGTGCACATCGCGGCGGTGCGCCGCAAGCTGTCGGCGGCCGCCGGGCCCGAGGACGAGGTGCCGCGGATCGCCACCCTGCGCGGGCACGGCTACCGGCTCGAAGACCCGTCCCGGACCGCGGCCGAAGGGTAGCCGTGCGCCGCCGGATCACCTCGCTGACGGTGCTGGCCGCACTCGTCGCCACCCTGCTGTTCGCGCTGCCGCTGGGCTTCGCGGTGTGGCAGTACTACCACGACGACGCGAAGGGCAGCCTGGAGCGGGCCGCGGACGCCGCCGCACTGGCCGTGTCGCACGAGCTGAACGCCGGCCTGACGCCTGACCTGCCGCCGTCCGAGGAGGAGGAAGACGAAGCCGAAGTGGCGATCTACCTCCCGGACGGGCGGCTGCTCGCCGGGAACGGGCCCGCCGTCGCCGGCCCGGTCGAGCGGCAGGCCGCCCAGGCCACGGTGGACGTCGTCATCGGCCGCGAAGGCGACGAAATGGCCCTGGCGGTACCGGTGGTCAGCGGTTCCCGGGTGACGGGGGTGGTCCGCGCCGCGGTGCCGCTGTCCGAGCTGCGGCTGCGGATCATCCTGACCTGGCTCGGCATGGCCGGGCTGGCCGTCGTGACGACCGGGGTGAGCTGGCTGCTGGCCCGGCGGTTCACGAAGCGGCTCGTCCGGCCGCTGGAGGAGCTCGCCGCCACGGCCGGGCGGCTCGGCGACGGCGACTTCAGCGCCCGGTCACCGCGGGCGGGCATCCCCGAGATCGACCAGGTCGGCGAGACGCTGGACGCCACCGCGGCCCGGATCGGCTCGACGCTGGAGCGCGAGCGGGCGTTCTCCGCGGAGGCGTCCCACCAGCTGCGCACGCCGCTGACCGGGCTGCGCCTCCAGCTGGAGGCGGCACTGGAGACCCCGGCGGCGGACCCGTACGCGGCCATCCGCGCCGGCCTCGCGTCCGCCGACCGGCTGGAACGCACCATCGAGGACCTTTTGGCGCTGGGCCGCGAGCGCCGGGCGCCGCGCGCCGAACTGAACCTGGGCGCGATCCTCGAGGAGGTCCGGCAGGCGGGCGAAGCCCTGCTCGGGCCGCAGGGGCGGGAACTGCGGGTCGACCGGCAGGACCCACCCCCAGCCCGCGTGGCGGCCGCGGCGGTCCGGCAGGTGCTCGGCGTCCTGCTGGACAACGCGGTGACGCACGGCCGCGGCACGGTCACGGTCACGGCCCGCGACGCCGGTGACGCGCTGGCGATCGACGTCGCCGACGAAGGCCCGGACCTGGGCGAGACGGACCCGTTCGCGACGACGCCCAGCGGCCACGGCATCGGGCTCCGGCTGGCCCGCGGCCTCGCCGAAGCCGAGGGCGGCCGCCTCCGGCTCAGCCGCCCCGACCCGCCCACGTTCACCCTCCTCCTCCCCGCCGACGCCCCGGCGTGACCGGAGAGTCAACTCACGTGTTTGGAAGGTCGACACGCGTGATGGAGAGGTCGACACGACGGCGGGCCGTGTCGTCCCTTCAATCACGCGTGTCGACCCGCCAATCACGGGTGGGCCGCTACATCGGGAATGTTGCGCGGAAGGGGGCCGAGATCGAGGTGAGGTCGGCGATGAGGCTGTCGAGTTCGGCGGGGGTCAGGGCGGCGTAGGGCGCCTCGGCGAGGCGGTCGGTCAGGGCCTCGACCCGCTCCTTCGTGGCCCGGCCCTCGGCGGTGAGCCAGCCGTCGGGGCCGACGAGGCCGCGGGCGCGCATGCCGTCGATGACCGCGTCCAGCTGCGCCGCCGGGAGGTGCCAGACCCGGCCGAACTTCTCCGCAGGCAGGTCGACGGACAGGGCGTGGAGCACGTGGGCCTCCGTCCCGCCGATGCCCTCGGTCAGCAACGCGGCGATGTGGCCGTCGCCGCGGTGCTCGCGCAGCAGGGTGGCCGCGTGCCAGAGCCGGGCCACCGGTTCCTCCGGCACCGGGAGCGCCCGCAGCGCGGCGAAGAGCGCGCGTCCTTCCACCGGTGCGCTCGTCGCCGCCTTCAGCAGGAGGTCGGCGGCGCGGGCGACACGCGGGTCGTCCGCGAGCTCGCCGAGGATCCGCCGCATCCCCGCGACACAGCCCCGCTCGCGAGCCGCCAGCGCCGCCTCGGGCGTGGTCAGCTCCCAGACCCGCGGGAGGTGCCGGGCCACTTCGCCGGGGGCGAAGTTGTAGAAGATCGCGTGGACGACCTCGGCCGGCACCGACCGGCCCAGCGGCGCGGCGCGGCCGGCGAAGTAGGCGTCCCACACGTTGCGCAGGCCCAGCGCCATCAGGGCCTCGTCCGACTCGTCGGCGAAGTAGGGCACCAGGCCGATCGGCTCGACCAGGTCGTACATGCGGCGGGCGACGGGCATCTTCTTCCCCCTGCGGGTCCGGGCGGCGCCCTCGTGGCGGCCGCTCATCCCCTCCACGAACAGCCCACCCGGGATCCGACAACCCCGGCAGAAGAAAAATCCGCCTCGGAACGAATCACCGTGATTCGACACCTTTGTGCAATGAATCACCTGTGATTCATCTGTACGCGCAACGTTCTCCTGTTTTGCGCTCCGGAAACGACCGTTACCGTCGTCGGCATGACTTTGCGAGCCGCGACGGTGCGGCGGAAACCGGTCGCCGACCTGGTCGCCGAAGGTGATCATGGCACGTTGAAGCGGTCGCTCGGCCTCGGGCAGCTCACCATGCTCAGCATCGGGGCGACGCTGGGCAGCGGCATCTTCGTCGTGCTCGGCGAGGCCGTCCCGGTGGCCGGCCCGGCGGTGGTGCTCTCCTTCGTGCTCGCCGGCGTCACGGCCTTGTTCTCGGCGCTGTCCTACGCCGAGCTCGCCGGGATGATCCCGCTGTCCGGTTCGTCCTACTCCTACACCTACGCCACGCTCGGTGAGCTCGTCGCCTGGGTCTGCGGGTGGTGCCTGGTGCTCGAGTACGGCGTCTCGGTCGCCTCGGTCGCCGTCGGCTGGGGCCAGTACCTCAACGAACTGCTGCGGCTGGCCTTCGGCTTCGCCATCCCGGACGCACTCAGCCAGCCGCCGGGTTCGGGCGGCGTCGTCAACGTGCCCGCCATCCTCGTCGTCGTCCTCGCGATGCTCCTGCTGCTGTCCGGCGCGAAGGAGAGCGCGCGGGCCAACGCGGTCATGGTCGTGGTCAAGATCGCCACGCTGGTGCTGTTCTGCGCGATCGCCTTCAGCGCGGTGCAGGCGAAGAACTTCACGCCGTTCCTGCCGCTGGGCCTGGCCGGGCTGAGCGCCGGCGGCGCCAAGCTCTTCTTCTCCTACATCGGTTTCGACGCGGCCTCGACCGCCGGCGAGGAGGCGAAGAACCCGCAGCGCGACCTGCCGCGGGCGATCCTGCTCTCCCTCGGCATCGTCACCGTCCTGTACTGCCTGGTCGCGGTGGCCGCGGTCGGCGCCCTGCCGTGGCAGCAGTTCGACGGCCAGGAAGCCGCGCTCTCGCACGTGCTCGACGTCGTCTCGGACAACCCGTTCTGGGCCGGTCTGCTGGCGGTGGGCGCGATCGTGGCGATCTCCAGCGTCGTGCTGACCGTCCTCTACGGACAGACGCGCATCCTGTTCGCGATGTCCCGCGACGGCCTCGTCCCGGCCGCCCTGTCCCAAGTGGACGCGAAGAGCGGCTCCCCGCGGACCAACACCCTCGTCGTCTCGGCGTTCGTCGCCATCCTGGCCGCCTTCATCCCGCTCGGGAAGCTCGCCGACGCCACCAGCATCGGCACGCTGTTCGCGTTCGGCCTGGTCAACGTCGCCGTCCTGCTGCTCCGCAAGCGCCAGCCCGACCGCCCGCGGACGTTCCGCGTCCCGCTCTCGCCGGTCACGCCGATCCTCGGCGTGCTCTGCTGCGGCTACATGATGCTCAGCCTGGACGGCGCCACCTGGCTGGTCTTCGGCGCGTGGATGGTGCTGGGCCTGCTGATCTACTTCGGCTACGGGATCCGGAAGTCGAGGCTGGCATGAGGGTCGCCATCCACCAGGGCCCGCTCGGCGACCTGCCCCGGATCGACGCCGACCTCGTCGTCACCGCCGAGATGATCACCACCGGCTACCACATCGGCGCCCGCACGCACGAGCTCGCCGAACCCGCCGACGGGCCCACCGCGGCCCGGATGTCCGCCTTGGCGCGGCAAACGGGCACCGCGCTGGCGTACGGCTACCCGGAAACCGACGGCGAGCACGTCTACAACAGCGTCCAGCTCGTCGACGCGAGCGGACACCGGCTGGCCAACTACCGCAAGACGCACCTCTTCGGCGACCTCGACAAGGCCTGGTTCGCCCCCGGCGACGAGGCCGTGGTGCAGGCCGACCTCGGCGGCGTCCGGGTCGGGCTGCTCATCTGCTACGACGTCGAGTTCCCGGAGCTGGTCCGCGCGCACGCGCTCGCCGGCACCGAACTCCTGGTCGTGCCGACCGCGCTGATGAGCCCCTACGAAATCGTTGCGGACACGCTCGTACCCGCGCGGGCCTACGAAAGCCAGCTGTTCGTCGCCTACGCGAACCGCTGCGACACCGAGCGGGAGCTGACCTACTGCGGGCGCTCCTGCGTCGTGGCCCCGACCGGCGAGGTGCTGGCCCGCGCCGGCGCCGGGCCCGGGGTGATCGCCGCCGACGTCACCCGGGACGCCCTGGCCGCGTCCCGCCTGGAGAACACCCACCTGGCCGACCGACGGCCCGAACTGTACCGAGGAACGACCGCATGACCTCCGCCGTCCCGACCGCGATCCACCACGACGAACCGGCGGGCCGCCCGATCACGATGTTCGGCCCGGACTTCCCGTTCGCCTACGACGACTACCTCGCCCACCCGGCCGGCCTGGGCTCGCTGCCCGCCGAGCGGCACGGCACCGAGGTCGCCGTGATCGGCGGCGGCCTCTCCGGCATCGTCACCGCGTACGAGCTGATGAAGCTGGGCCTGCGGCCGGTGGTGTACGAGATCGCCGAGATCGGCGGCCGGCTGCGGACCGTGCGGTTCCCCGGCTGCCCGGACGACGTCGTCGCCGAGATGGGCGCGATGCGCTTCCCGCCCGCGTCGACCGCCCTGTTCCACTACATCGACAAGGTCGGGCTGGAGACCACGCCGTTCCCGAACCCGCTGGCGCCGGGGACGCCGAGCACGGTCGTGGACCTCAAGGGGGAGAGCCACTACGCGCGCACGCCGGAGGACCTGCCCGCCGTCTTCCGCGAGGTCGCCACGGCCTGGGACCGGACCCTGGCCGAGCACGTCTCCTTCGCCGAGATGCAGACGGCGATCCGCGACCGCGACGCGAAGACGATCAAGCGGCTGTGGAACGACCTGGTCCCGCGGCTGGACAACCAGACGTTCTACGGCTTCCTCTGCGACTCCCCCGCGTTCGCCTCCTTCCGCCACCGCGAGATCTTCGGCCAGGTCGGCTTCGGCACCGGCGGCTGGGACACCGACTTCCCCAACTCCATCCTGGAGATCCTGCGGGTGGTCTACACCGGAGCCGACGACGAGCACCGCAGCATCGTCGGCGGCAGCAGGCAGCTCCCGCTCCGGCTTTGGGAGCACGCCCCGGAAGACACCGCTTTCTGGCCCGCGGGCACCAGCCTGAGCACGCTGCACGGCGGACGCCCGCGGCCCGGCGTCGCGCGGTTGCACCGCACGGCACCCGGCAACATCACCGTCACGGACACCGAGGGACACATCAGGACGTTTCCGGCGGCGGTGTTCACCGCGCAGAGCTGGATGCTGCTGTCGAACATCGAGTGCGACGAAGCGCTGTTCCCGATCGACCACTGGACGGCGATCGAGCGCACGCACTACATGGCGTCGTCGAAGGTGTTCGTGCCGGTCGACCGGCCGTTCTGGCTGGACCGCGACCCGGTGACCGGCCGCCACGCGATGAGCATGACGCTCACCGACCGGATGCCGCGCGGCACGTACCTGCTCGGCGACGACCCGGCGGAGCCCGCGGTGATCTGCCTGTCCTACACGTGGGCCGACGACTCGCTGAAGTGGCTGCCGCTGTCGGTGGGCGAGCGCGTCGAGGTGATGCTCCAGTCGCTGCGCGAGATCTACCCGGGCGTCGACGTCCGGCGGCACATCATCGGTGACCCGGTGACCGTGTCCTGGGAGGCGGAACCGCACTTCATGGGCGCGTTCAAGGCGAACCTGCCCGGGCACTACCGCTACCAGCAGCGGCTGTTCACGCACTTCGTGCAGGACGAGCTGCCGACGCGGTACCGGGGCCTGTTCCTGGCGGGCGACGACATCTCGTGGACGGCGGGCTGGGCCGAGGGCGCGGTGCAGACGGCGCTCAACGCCGTGTGGGGCGTGCTGCACCACTTCGGCGGGGTCACCGATCCGGCGAATCCGGGCCCGGGTGACGGCTTCGCGGACCTCGCCCCGATCACGCTGCCGGACTGACCGTGCCCCGATCGGGTATTGGCGTGGCGGCACATCCGACATCGTGCTGACTACCCTGCCCGGCGCAACGGCCCGTGCGACGATGGGCGGATGAACACCGAGCCGGCGCCGAGATGGCGAAGACTGGAACCGGACGAACGGAAGGAACAGATCTACGCTTGTGCGGCGCGGCTGTTCGGTGAACGTCCCTATTCCGCAGTGTCCACTTCGGACATAGCAGCGGCGGCCGGGGTGGCGCGGGGGCTGATCAACCACTACTTCGGCACGAAACGCGAGCTGTACCTCGAAATCATCCGCCGCGCGCTGACCGTGCCGCGGCTGGCCGTCGAGATCCTCCCCGACGGGCCGCTGGAGCTGCGCGCCGACGTCGCCATCGAGTGGTTCCTCGACATGGTCACCAGCCAGGAGCGGATGTGGCTGGCCGCGATCGCGCCCGAGGGCATCGGCCGCGACCTCGAGGTGGAGCGCATCCTCGAAGAAGCCGACCGCGAATCCGCCGACCGCGTGCTGGAAGCCGTCGGGCTGTCGCGGGAGAGCGACCACGGGCCCGAGCTCAACGCGCTGGTGCGCGCGTTCGGCGGGATGGTGAAGTCGGCGGGGCGGGAGTGGCTCGTGCGCGGCTCGCTGACCCGCGAACAGGTGCACCTGCTGCTGTCGAAGTCGCTGGTGACCCTGGTCGGCGAGATCTTCCCGGCCATCCAGGCGGCGCCGCCGCGCACCGGCCCGCCGTCACCGCGACAGGGCGATTCCGGGTAGACCGAAGCCCCCGGCGCCACGAGGGGGAGGAGGGCGCCAGGGGCTCCGGGTCAGTGGGCGAACCACCGACGCACGCCCACGGTACGCCGAGGCACTGTCAAGTTGCTGTCAGCCCGAGATGTCCGGATTGTGCAGTTCGGCCAGCCGGTGCGCGAGGCCGTCGAGGCATCGCCGGACCGCGTAGTCGTAGAGCTGCGCGTAATAGCCCGAAGCCAGGTCCGGGTCGCCCATCAGGTCGTGCATCGCGGCGCCCAGTTCGGCCATCCCCGGCAGGTCCGCCCGCTCGCGGTAGGTCGCGTACTCCTCGGTGTTGTCGATCCGCAGCGCGAGGGCGCCGTCGCGGTCGTCCTCCATGGCGACGAACTGGCACGCCGTCATGAGCAGCAGGTTGTAGGCCAGCACGCTCTCGCGGCCGAACCCGGCGGCGAGCAGCACGCCGACACCCGCGTCGATGGTGCGCGTGGCCGCTTTGACGGACGGGCCGAACAGCGCCAGCCGCCGCGCGCAGCCGGGGTAGGTCCGCAGCACCGCGCGCAGGCCGGCCAGCAGCTCGGTGAACCACTCCTGCCACGGGAGCTGCTCGTCCGGCAGCTCCAGCAGCCCGACGACCCGGTCGACGACGGCGTTGACCACCGCATCCCGGTCGCCGACGTGGTGGTAGATCACCGCCGGGTAGGCCTCGACCGAGCGTGCGAGTTCCCGCAGCGTCCAGTTGTCCAGGCCGCGCTGGGCGGTGAGCGCGGTGGCCGCGCTGACGATGCAGTCGGACGTCAGCGCCGGCAGTCCCGCCGCGGCCCGTGACCGTGGACGCTGTCCCGTGCCCGAGGATGAGGTCGGCATGGGGCGTAACGGTAACCGCACGGCCGGGCCCGGTGCCAGCTCCGCGCGGGTACGGCAGGATCGGGGTATGGCACGCGCACAGGCCAACGGTCTCGAGCTCGAGTACGACACGTTCGGCGATCCGGCGGCCCCGCCGCTGGTCCTCGTGATGGGCCTGGGCGCCCAGATGATCACCTGGGAGGACGGCTTCTGCGAACTGCTCGCGGGCCGCGGCTTCTTCGTCGTCCGGTACGACAACCGGGACGTGGGGCTCTCCACGTGGCTCGACCACCTGCCGCCGCCGGACCTGGCCGCGCTGGCGGCCGGCGATCTGTCGAGTGCGCCGTACACGTTGTCGGACATGGCCGACGACGCCGTCGGGCTGTTCGACGCGCTCGGCATCGACCGGGCGCACGTCGTCGGGGCGTCGATGGGCGGGATGATCGTGCAGCAGCTGGCGATCGACCACCCGGACCGGCTGCGGTCGATCACGTCGATCATGTCGACCACCGGCGACCGGGGCGTCGGGCAGGCCGAGCCGTGGGCGCTGGCGCTGCTGACCCGCCCGCCGGCGACGACCCGCGAGCAGGCCATCGCCGACAGCGTCGAGGGCTACCGGCGGCTCGGCTCCCCCGGCTACCCGGACGACGAGGCGTTCCTGCTGGCCAAGGCGGCGTTGCACTACGACCGCGCCCGCCACCCGGTGGGCACCCTGCGCCACGCGGCGGCGGTGGTGGCCTCGGGCGACCGCACGGCCCGGCTGCGGGAGGTGCGACTGCCGGCCCTGGTCGTCCACGGCGACGCGGACCCGCTGATCAACGTCAGCGGCGGCAAGGCGACGGCGGAGGCGATCCCGGGCGCGGAGCTGGTGGTGATCCCGGGGATGGGGCACAACCTGCCGCGCGCGGTCTGGCCTTCGCTCGTGGACGCGATCAAGGGCGTGACCCTTGTCGAGTAAATAGCGCGTAAAGATCCCGGCGCCGGGTGTAGGGAATGTGTCCTGGCGCACGCTCGGCCGCACCCTCGCGACTGGACTGGGCGGATGACAGAGGACTTCGGGTTCCCGTTCGGCTGCGTGGCCGCGGTCGCGGCGGTGATCGTGGCGGACCTGGCCGGAGCGACGAGCCACCCCTGGTACGCGCTGGTCACCCTGGGCGCGGTCGTCCTGGCCGCCGCCTCCCGAAGTTCCCCTCCGGCGGCGACCGGGGTGGCGGTGATCTCGTGGGGCCTGCACACGGGCTTCGTCCTCGGCCGGTTCGGCGAGCTCACCTTCGACCCGGGCTCCGGCCTCGCTGCGCTCGTCCTCGCCTCGGCCCTGGCCGCCGGACTCCTCGGCCGCGCCGTGTCGACCCTCGGATCACGCGAGTCGACCTCCCAGACACGCGTGTCGACCTTCGGATCACGCGAGTCGACCTCTCAGACACGCGTGTCGTCCGTTCCGGTACGCGAACCGTCGGTCCGGGTACGCGAGTTCGCCGGCCGGGTGCTCCGGGCCCCGTGATTGGCGGGTCGACTCGCGTGATTGAGCGGTCGACTCGCGTGATTGAGCGGTCGACTCGCGTACTCGCGAGCCGACCCGGCGTGATCAGCGGCGCATCTCGCGTGATTGGGGACG